>DAOTUS010000224.1:0-5907 GCA_034437415.1 Herpetosiphonaceae bacterium | reverse complement strand
TTTTTTAGATGGCTGGTGCTCGATCTCGCACCGCCGTCCCGCGCCCAATGACGATCTGCTGGAGCTGGTCGGGCTGCACCACCCCGATCCTGCCCGGCTCCAGCCGCTGGCTGAGTGGCTTACCCGGCAGGCTATTCGGGTCGATATGGGCCTTCACGCGCCGCTGTTTACCAGCGAAGATGCGGTCGTGCTGCTCCAGGTCCCGCCCGAGGTGCGGCGGCCGCCCGATCTCGACCAAGCGGCCGTGCCAATTGCCGAGCTGATCAATCTGATCTCCTATATTGGCGTGTCGATCACGGTGCAAAACCGGGTGGTTGGGGTGCTGGCGGTGGCCTCATCAACCGATAATCGGTATTTTGATGCCGAGCACGAGCTGTTCCTGACCCAGGTCGCCGACCGAATCGCCGCCTGGATTGAAAATAGCCGCCTGTTTCAGCTGGCCGAGCAGCGGGCCAACGAGCTCCAGATCAGCTTCGATAGCATCACCGATATTATTGAAACCTACAACCAGGCCGGGCAAAAAGTTCGCATCAATAAATCCGGGCGGCTGTTTCTGGGCAATGCCAGCCTAAACGCCCTGGCGCCGGAGCTGGTCTGGCGCAAGCCCAGCGGGCAGGTGCTCTCGGCCGATGAGCATCCAGTTCAGCGGGCCTTGCGCGGCGAGACGGTGGCCGATGTTGAGCTGGCGATTCCCCGCTGGGACGGCCAGATCGTGGTCCACACGGTCTCGGTGGCGCCGCTGCGCTCCACCGATGGCACGTTCGACGGCGCCGTGCTGGTCGCCCGCGACATCACCGCCCGCAAGGATCTGGAGCGGCTCAAGGAGGAGCTGGTGGCCAACATGAGCCACGAGCTGCGCACCCCGCTGACGGCGATTCTGGGCTACAGCGAGCTGCTGCTCAGGCGCCGCGCCGAGCCGCTCACGGCCTGGCATATCACTAAAATCGAGGGCATTCGGGCCGGCGGACAGCGGCTGCTGGCCCTGGTCAACGATTTGCTGGATATTGCCAAGCTGGACGCCGGCCACGTTGAGCTGAACTATCAGCCAAGCAGCATCAACCAGATTCTGCAAACCCAGATCGCCACGCTCCAGCCGCTGCTGCTGGAAAAGCACCAGCGCCTGAACCTGACCATGGCCGCGCAGCTGCCGCTGGTCACGGTTGACGCCAGTCGCATGGCCCAGGTGATCACGAATCTGCTCAGCAATGCGATTAAGTTTACGCCCAACGAGGGGACGATTACGATCAGCAGCGGTCTCGTCGCCCTCGATCAGGCCGCGCCGCCGCAGTGGCTCAGCCCGGCGCTGGCGGTGACACTGCCGGACACGCTGGCGGGCCACTTTCTGGTCGTCAGCATCAGCGACACCGGCGTTGGCATTCCCGCCGAGGCCATGCCGCGGCTGTGGGAGCGGTTTTATCAGGCCGATGGTGGCAGCACCCGCCGCTTTGGCGGGACCGGGCTGGGGCTGTCGATTGTCCACCAGATCGTCGAGCTGCACCATGGCCGGGTCTGGGCCAGCAGAGCCGGGGAGGATCAGGGCAGCACCTTTACGTTTGTTCTGCCGGTCGACCCCGCCCAGCCAGCCATGGCCGCCCCGCAGACCGCCGAGGCCCCGACGATTCTGGTGATCGAGAGCGACTCCGCGACCGCCGCCGAGTTCGGCAGCCACCTGCGCCAGGCCGGGTTTAATGTTGTGCTCGCCCACTCGTCCCAGGAGGCGCTGGAGTGGGCGGCCACGGCCCAGCCAACCGCGATCACGCTCGACCTGCTCCACCCCCAGAGCGACGGCTGGGAGGTTCTGGCCGCGCTGCGGCAGATGCCGCACCTGGTTGACACCCCGGTCGTGATCGCCAGCACCCAGAATGCCCCAATCCCGCGCCAGGGCCTGGCGGTCTCGACCTATCTGGTCAAGCCGATCGCTGGCGATGAGCTGATCCGGGTGATCCAGCAGCTGCTTGGCACCACCAGCACCCGCAGCCAGGCCCACATTCTGATCGTCGACGACGACACCGATATGGCCGAGCTGGTCGGGGCGACCCTGCAGGAGTACGGCTACATCACCCAGACCGCCTACGACGGCTCGATTGCGCTGAACCTGCTGCGCAGCGGCGAGCTGCCTAGCCTGATTCTGCTCGATCTGATGATGCCGATTGTCGATGGCTTCCAGCTGCTGGCCCGGCTCCGCGACGATCCAGCCACCCAAAATATCCCGGTTATTATTATCACCGCACGCGATCTCAACAGCGAAGAGATCAAACAGCTGCGCAGTGCGGCCCAGGGGATTCAGGCCAAACACACCCTCAACATGAACACACTTGTGGCCGAAGTTCAACGCCATGTAGCGCTTAAGGAAGCAGAGGATCATGAATAAACGGACTATTCTTCTAGTCGAAGATGATCAATATAACCGCGATATTTTGCATGAGATACTGGAAGAAATCGAGCATTGTCAGGTTGTCGAGGCCACCAATGGCGTTGAGGCCCTGGAGTGGCTGAACCGCCACGCGCAGCCTGACCTGGTGCTGCTGGATATGATGATGCCCCAGATGGATGGCTATGCGCTGCTCAGCCAGCTCCAGCAGGCCGGCGAGATGCCGGGGCTGCTGGTAATTGGGATTAGCGCCCGTGCGCAGTCCGACGATCAGGATAAAGCCCTGGCCGCCGGGTGCTGGCGCTATCTCACCAAGCCCTTCAATATCAGCGAGGTTGAGTCCGTGGTCAACGAGGCCTTAGATCGAGGCTCTGCATAGATAGTCACCGTTTTCCAGATTTTATAGGGAGGTATCGCCGATGATTCCCCACACCGCGACGACGCTCACGATGGCTTCCATGATTGAAGATCACGCCCGCAAACGCCCCGAGCGCACCGCCATCATTTTTAACGACATGCGCTTCTCGTATGGCCAGCTCAACGCCATGGCCAACATGATCGCCAATGGCCTGGTGGGACTTGGGATCAAGCCCGGCGATCACGTGGCGCTGTCGTGTCCGAATCTGCCGTATTTCCCGATGGTCTACTATGGCATTCTCAAGGCCGGCGCCGTGGTCGTAACCCTGAACGTGCTGCTCAAGCCGCGCGAGATCGCCTACCATCTTCAGGATAGCAACGCCAAGGCGCTGGTCTGCTTCGAGGGCACCGCCGAGCTGCCGATGGGCCAGATGGCCAAGGCCGGCTTTGATGAGGCGCCCGAGTGCGAGCACCTGATTGTGATGACCACCAACCCGGCCGCGCCATCGCCAGTCGAGGGGGCCAAAACGCTCGGCCAGCTGATGTACAACCAGCCGCCAACCTTCGCCACCCACCAGCCCCGCCCCGACGACACCGCCGTGATGCTCTACACCTCCGGCACCACCGGGCAGCCCAAGGGCGCCGAGCTGAGCCACATGAACCTGCTACTCAACGCCATGATCGCCCGCGATCTGGCCCTGCCGGTGATGGAGTTCGGCGCCGAGGCCCAGAATGTGGTGCTGGTCACGCTACCGCTGTTCCACGCCACCGCCCAGCAGGCCCAGATGAACGCCAATCTGTTCGCCGGGGCCACCCTGACGCTGATGCCGCGCTTCGAGCCTGGCCCGGTGCTGGAGGTGATGAAGCGCGACAAGGTCAATCTCTGGACGGGCGTGCCGACGATGTTCTGGGCGCTGCTGCACTACGCCGCCGCCAACAACATCGACACCGCGCCAATCGCCGCCAACCTGCGGCTGACCTCGTCCGGCGGCGCACCAATGCCCGTCGAGGTGATGAAGCAGTTCGAGGAAACCTTTGGCGTGCGCATCCTGGAGGGCTACGGCCTGTCGGAGACCTCGCCGGTCGCCTCGTTCAACCACATCGACAAGCCCTCGAAGCCCGGCACGGTCGGCCAGGCGCTCTGGGGCGTCGACATTATGTGTGTCGATGACAGCGATCAGCCGGTCGCCGCCGGCGAAAAGGGCGAGGTGGTGATTCGCGGCCACAATGTGATGAAGGGCTACTACAAGCGCCCCGAGGCCACCGCCGAGGCGATGCGCAACGGCTGGTTCCACACCGGCGATATCGGAATTATGGACGAAGAGGGCTATCTCTCGATCGTCGACCGCAAGAAGGATATGATCCTGCGCGGCGGCTACAATGTCTACCCGCGCGAGCTGGAAGAGATTATGATGACCCACCCGGCCGTGTCGCTGGTCGCAGTGATCGGCATCCCCGACGAGAAGCTGGGCGAGGAGATCAAGGCCTTCGTGGTCAGGAAGCCCGACGCCCAGGCCAGCGAGGAAGAGCTGCTGGGCTGGTGCAAGGAGCAGTTCGCCGCCTACAAATACCCGCGCCAGATCGAGTTCCGCGACCAGCTGCCGATCAGCGCCACCGGGAAAATCCTCAAGCGCGAGCTGCGCTAGTTGGCCAATACGGTATACGCCGGGGCGATGGCATGTTTGACCTCACCCCGGCGCTGCGGCGCCACCCCTCTCCACTGGGATGGAGAGGGGAAAATATCCACGAATTTCCATATTTGAACGGCATTGGCGCTAGGCCAGCCCGCCAAAAGCCCCGGCACCAGCCCCACAATGGCTGGCGCCGGGGCTTTTTGGCTTTAGCCCGCCTGAGTCTCTCGCAGGCGCTCGCTGGCGAACAGCTCCTGCTGCTGGCGCAGCTCGGCGGCCAGCGAGTCGTAGAGCAGGCGCTCGCCAGTGGCCGGGTGAAAATCCAGCAGCCCGTTGGCGCAGTAGCGGTCGTTATCCCAGCCCAGGTGGCTGACAACCGGGTACCAGCAGATCCCCTCGACCGGAATCCCGGCCGCCTGGGCCGCCCGCACCTCCGCGCCAATGGAGCGCAGCCAGGTGTGGCGCGGCTGGCCCTCGATGCTGGTCTCGGCGACAATCAGCGGCCGACCGTAGCGCTCGTAGACATCGCCAAGCATGGTGGCGAACGGGCGATAGTGCGGGTGGCCGGGAGCAATCGGCTCGCCGTGATGGACCCACTGGTTGTTCCAGTAGTAGTTCACCCCGACAATGTCCAGATACTCGGGGCGGCCACCAAGATCGGGCCGCAAGCGCCCGCACAGCAGGTCCCAGCTTTGATACTGGGCCAGCGTGTAGTCCCGCACCGCGCCAATCTCGGCCGGATCGGCGCTGGCCGGCACAATGTTGATCACCGGCTCGGTCTGGACGATCCGCGCCCGCCGATCGATGCTCCAGACCGCCTCGATCCCGGCGATCGCCGCCCGCGCCAGCTGCAGCTTCAGCTCGACCCCGCGCCCGGTCGCGAAGGGGTTGATATAGCCCTTGTCGGCGCCCGCCCAGGCAAAAAACGAGATCTCGTTGACAGGCACGTACAGCGGGATCGCATCGCTTTCGTCGTGGATCAGCTGCGCCGCCGCCTGGGCAAAGGCCGCAAAGCGCTCGACAAAGGCCGGCGACCAGATCTCCAGGTCGTCGGGCCAGCCGTAGTGGCACAGGTCCCAGATCACCTGGGTGCCGCTGGCCTGGGCGGCGCGCAGCAGCGGCAGGAAGCTCGACCAGTCATAGCGGCCGGGCGTCGGCTCGATCAGGTGCCAGCGCAGGCCGTCGCGGACGGTGCGAATATCAAGATCCGCCAAAATCTGGTAGTCGGCCAGCGCGTGGATGTCGTGGTAGGTCGAGGCGGTGAGGTCGAGGCGGCGGGAGTCGTGGCGGCGGTGGGTTGAGCATTCGAATCCGGCCTGGAAAAAGCTTTTGAAGACACTCATGCATATCCTTTTCATGGTGACGGCTACGCAGTTGGGATTACCCGCTGGCTGAGCCTGTCGAAGCTCAGCCAGCGGCTGCTAAAACCTCAGAAGCTGTCTGAAAAGTCTCTCGTAGCGCAAAAATCCTGCAAAAAAGTGTTTTTTACGCTCTTGCGACGCTGGTATTAGGCGACGAGATGGACAAACCAGCGCAGAAATGTTCGAC
>DAOTUS010000223.1:0-7423 GCA_034437415.1 Herpetosiphonaceae bacterium | reverse complement strand
GCATGTGCAAAGTCCCGGTTTGGCCCGGTTTTGACGGCATATACATCCCCTCTCCCGCGGTCAGGGAGAGGGGTGGCCGCGCAGCGGACGGGGTGAGGGCTGACTTTGCACATGCCCTGAAAATCCAAACAAATTATAGACAAAACTGTTACAGTGATCTATATTAATGCACTACATGTGAGTTGGCGCAATGCACCAAATCAACTATCAGGGCGCGATCTGGACCATCATTCAACAAGAGCCTGACTTTGTGCAAGGCAGCTTCGAGTACGCGGGCAATGAGCACTGGCTTGAGGTGCGCACCAGCCCGACAAGCGAGCAGATCTTGCCATATGGGCTGAATATTCTTGGCTGTGGCACCGACATCTGCGCCGCCCAGATCTATGCCAGCTTTTTCATGGCCGCTGATCCGAGCACCCATCAGGAGCAGGCGCTTCAGGCGCTGATGACCTATATCAAAACCCACTAAAAGCCACTGCGCACCAAAACGCCCCAGTCACAGCGACTGGGGCGTTTTGGCTTTAGGGAACCTTATTTATTGGTTTGATCTTCCGGCGGGCGCGTGGCCAGCGTGATCTGCACATCCTGGGTTTGACCATCGCGCAGCACGCTCAACGTCACCGTATCATTGGGTTTGTACTGCATCAGCAAGCGCTGGAGTGAGGTGCTGGGCGTAATATCTTCACCGTTGATCTGGGTGATGATATCCCCTGGCTGTAGCCCGGCCCGACGGGCGGGGCCATCGTCGCCGACACTTTGGATGATCGCGCCTTTGTCGGTGCCAATCCCGCTGGTGAGCGCGTCCGGGGTGAGCAGCTCGTAGGTGATGCCGAGATAGGGTCGCTCGACATCGCCGTTTGAAATCAGGGCATCGGTTACCTCGCGCACGATATTCGAGGGAACCGCAAAGCCCAGGCCCTGGGCCACATCGAAGCTGCCCTGATCGCCCCGAACCACCAGGGTGTTGATGCCGATCACCTGGCCCTGGACGTTGATCAGCGGGCCGCCACTGTTGCCGTGGTTGATCGCGGCATCGGTTTGAATCAGGCCCTCCATCCGATCGACCGAGCGGTTGAGTGCGCTGACCACGCCGACGGTGACGCTGTTCTGGAACTCACCGAGCGGGCTACCGATTGCAATCACGGTCTCGCCAGGCTGCAGGGCATCGGAGTCGCCGAGATCGGCCACGCCGGGCACGGCATCGCGCACTCGAATGACGGCGATATCGGCAAAGGGATCGGTGCCAATCATCTCGGCATCGTGGTAGGAGCCATCGGCGTAAATTACCTGAAGCCGACGCTGGCCTTCGACCACATGGTTATTGGTGATGATGTAGCCATCCTCGCTGATAATCACGCCCGATCCGCTGGCCTTTTCATTGGAGCTGATCGTGCTGACCACCTTGACCACCGCCGGTGATGTTTTAGCCACCGTTTGCACCACCGCATCTGATGCCAGATCGGTCAGGACAGCCGGCTCGGCGGCGACCGCCGTTGGGCTGATCCCGGTCTGTGGCTGTGGCGGGATGACGAAGCTCGTCGGCTGCAAACCCTGCGATAGCCGAAATCCAGCCACGCCACCAACCAGGCCACCGCCAATCCCGGCCAAAATCAGCGCTAGTACGACCAGCGCTCCTAAACTAATCTGTCGTTTGGGCGAAGCCATAACCGCTCCTGGATCATACAACAAAAAGAAACAACTGCAGTCTCTTTATTTTTAAGCACTGCCTGTATTGTACTGCGATTGTGTTAAGGCGTAGGCTAAGTCTGGCTAAATTCCAGATGAGGACTTCGACAGGCTCAGCCACCAGACTTCGACAGGCTCAGCCATCAGACTTCGACAGGCAACGAGAAAGCCCCTGGCCTGTAGATCAGGCCAGGGACTGATCGGGATCGGTTGGATTGCCTGACCCTGAGATTATTTGGGCGTGGTTCAGGCCGCCATCGCTGATGGCTCAGCTGGATGCTGGCGAATCCAGTCGGCTGCGGCGATCCAGCCTTCAATTGTGGTGGGCTTTTTGTCGCGCCGCCCGAGATAGCGCTGGACCGCGTTCCAGTTATTGCCGCCAACCACCGTGCTGTAGCGGGCAAAGAAGCGGCGCTCGGCCTCGGAGGCATCGAGCGGGCGATTTGGCCGATCGCTGGGCATGAATCCAAAGGCTTCATCAAGCGCCAGCTCGGGGTACAGCGTGGCCAGCTTGGCCGGATAGAACTGGTTCAGGGCCAGGTGGGCCGGACGCGGCGGCTTGATAATCGGGCGCATTGTGCGCTCATCGCCATTGCGCTCCACCAGCACAATCGCATCGGCCTCGTAGGTAATATTTTCATCGGCGAGCACCCCCAACATCATCACGCGAGCGCTCTTCGCCGTGATCCTGATATTGTTTGGCCAGGTGGCCGATAATAATCACATGAAAACCGGCGTGTTTCAGCTCGGTCATCCCGGTATAGATCGTCTGAAGGTTGCGGTTGAACGAGGCGTATTCATCGACCTCAATCGAGGCCTTGCGGTCGGTCTCGCCACCAGCGTGCTGCTGGGCGTAGGCCCGCATGGCCTGCAGCACTTTGGAGACCGAGTTGAGGACGACTGTATCGCCCGGCTTGCCCAGCCGTTTGATTTCCTGCATTGCGGCGGTCAGCTGCGCCAGCGACAGCGTTTGGACCGCCTGAATCATTTTGTGGACCCCTGGCTTGCCCAGCAAGTTCTTGGAGGCGCCCTCGGTATCCAAAATCCAGACCGTGCCATTCCGCCGCGAACTGGCCGCCAGATGCGATTTACCTGCACCTGCCTGGCCCGTCAAAATAAACAGGCTGCCAGTAGTCAAATACCCAGGGCTAAAGCGCCTGGGCTTGCGCCTCACCCCGAAGGGTGGACACCATAGGCTGTTTGACGACAGCCGGGGTGCCCTCTGGGCCACGAATATTCTTCGAGGCGTTAGAGTCGGCGGGCGCCGTGTACCCACATTTGAGGCAACGAAAATGCGCTTGATCAACCCGGTTTCGTGTATCACAATACCCACACAACGGCTCGGAACAGGTGCGACTCGTGTTGCGCGGATCGACCGTCTCAACAGACACCCCTGCCATCCGTGCCTTGTACGCAATGAAGGCACTATAGCACAAGTGTTCGTATTTGTAAAGAGTTTATTTTATCCTGAGTCGGCACCGTCGAGACGGCTGAAACGGGTCTGGATGGATTCGCGGCGGCTGATTAACTCGCACCCAGAGTAGTAGATTTCATGGCCTACAATCAGCTTTGTGCTATACTTGACAGTTACATATCTTGTTGCTTTTTAGAGTGTTGCCGGCCAAAAATGGCCTCAGCGCAGGCGAATACTCCCCAAAAGTATCGATCCACAGGCGCACCAATCCGCCTGGCGTGACCAAGGCAATCCATTCCTGTAAACCCTAAATAAGTAGGAAATGCTAAAAACAAAATATTTGGATATCGATTGGCCCAGCAGATTGAGGACTAGGGTACACCTTGGTCTCTTGCGCACTAGTGTTACTCTTAGCACAGTATTAAATCGGATCGATTGGATTGCCTGCTTTTTGACCGCTACCACTAATCCCCGAGATTGCTCGGGAGATCCACCGAGGAGATGGTATGGATCGCACACAACAGCTCAGCATTCGCTTTTGGGGCGTGCGGGGCAGTTACCCCACCCCTGGTCCTGCCACAGTTCACTATGGCGGCAATACCCCGTGCATTGAGCTGCAGGTCGGCGACCAGACGCTTATTCTGGACGCAGGCACCGGAATTATTGGCCTTGGACATCAACTCATTCGGGAAAAACGAACCCAGCATGTCCTGGTTGCGATCAGCCATTTTCACCCTGATCATATCCAGGGTCTGCCATTTTTTGCGCCGCTGTATGGCTCGCCGACCGCCCTGACCTTCATCGGCCCAGGGATTGGGGCCGAAAGCCTGGAGAATGTCCTGTGGCACACCATGCATCCGCCGTTCTTTCCGGTGGCCTTTCCGGCCGTCGACCGCCAGCCACAGGTGCATACCCTGCGCTCGCCAATGACCTTGCAGATGCCGATCGCGGGAACCCAGGAGCCGATCCTGCGGCCCCGTCAGGACGGCGAGCAGGCCAGCAATGATCCCGCCATTCTGACCCTGGATGTCCAGCCATCGGCCGCCCACTCCGACCAGACCCTGCTCTACCGAATCACCTGGGGCGGCTGGCGAATTGTCTATGCGACCGATGTCGAGGGCGACGCGGCGATGAACCCGCAGGTGGTCGAGTTCGCCCACGGCGCGGATATTCTGATCCACGATGCCCAGTACACCGATGAGCGCTACTACGGCCACGAGCCGGGCCAGATGGCCACCCAGGGCTGGGGCCACTCCACCCTGGCGATGGCCTGCAACGTCGCCCAGACCGCCCAGGTGGGCGAGCTGATTCTGTTCCATCACGACCCCAGCGACGATGATATTCAGCTGGCGGCCCGTGAAGTTGCCGCCCAGGCCCACTTTCCGGCCACCCGCGCCGCGTACGAGGGGCTGGAGATCACGCTCACTGCCCGCTGTCCCCAGACCGGCAAATCGATCACAACACCAACTCAGCTACAAGGATAATTGATGACACTCTCTGTTCCGCTCTCCGATGCCCAGGTTTATACCGAGACTCAGCGTCGCCGGACGTTCGCCATTATTTCCCACCCTGATGCGGGAAAAACCACCTTGACCGAAAAGCTGCTCCTCTATGCCGGGGCGGTCGACCACGCTGGCTCGGTGCGAACCCGCAAAAATCAGCGCCACGCCACCTCCGACTGGATGGCACTGGAGCGCGAGCGCGGGATTTCGATCACCTCGACGGTGCTGCAGTTTAACTATCAGGATTACTGCTTTAATTTGCTCGATACGCCCGGCCACCAGGATTTCAGCGAGGATACCTACCGTACGCTGATGGCGGTCGATAGCGCGATTATGGTGCTGGATAGCGCCAAAGGCATCGAGGCCCAGACCGAAAAGCTCTTTCAGGTCTGTCGCCAGCGCCACATTCCGCTGCTGACCTTCATCAACAAGCTCGACAACGAGGGCCGCGAGCCGCTGGCCCTGCTGGACGAGATCGAGCAAACCCTGGGGATGCAGGTCTGCCCGATGAACTGGCCGCTCGGCCAGGGCACCACCTTTCGCGGCGTCTACGACCTGCGCACCCAGCAGATCTGGTGGTTTGAGCGCACGGTCCACGGCCAGTACCGCGCCCCGGTCACGATGGGCCGCCTCGACGATCCGCAGGTTCGCAGCGCCCTCGATGACGTGACCTGGAAGAAGGTGCGTGACGAGATTGAGCTGATCACTGCGGTGAGCGCCCAGTTCGATCAGGCGGCGTTTCTGGCTGGCACGCTGACCCCGATTTTCTTTGGCAGCGCGCTGACCAACTTTGGCGTTGAGCCATTCTTCCAGGCCCTGATCGATCTGGCCCCGGCGCCCCGGCCGCGCGCCCTAATCGATGGCGTGCTCAACCCCGAGGCGCCGAACTTCAGCGGGTTTATTTTCAAAATGCAGGCCAATATGGATCCGCTACATCGCGACCGCATGGCCTTTTTGCGGGTTTGCTCCGGCCGCTTTGAAAAAGATATGACCGTCTACCATCCCCGGCTGAAGCGCTCCGTGCGCATCACCCGGCCCCATCGCCTGTTCGCCCGCGATCGCTCGACGATCGACGAGGCCTATCCTGGCGATGTCGTGGGCTTGAACAATCCTGGGCTGTTTACAATTGGCGATACGCTGTGCACGGGCACCCCGGTGATGTTCCCGCCGATGCCGCCGTTCCACCCCGAGCGCTTCGCGATTATGTACAACCAGACCCCGGCCAAGCAAAAGCAGTTCCAGAAGGGCCTAACCCAGCTGAACGAAGAGGGCGTCATGCAGATTTTGTATGCCGAGGATGCCATGCGCCGCGAGCCGATTCTGGCCGCAGTTGGCGAGCTGCAGTTTGATGTTGTGGTGGCGCGGCTGGCCGGCGAGTACGGCGTGACCGTCACCCTCGATCACCTGCCCCAGGGATCGGCCCGCTGGATTGTCGGCGAGCCGGCCGCTGTGGCGGCGGTGGCGCTGCCGCCGCGCAGCCGCATGCTCCGGGATATGGAGGGCCTGCTGGTGGTGCTGTTTGAGTCGCCCTGGGCCGCCGCCTACTGCCAGCGCACCCATCCGGCCGTGCGGCTGTGCCTGCGCCACGAGCTGGAGTCGGCGCGGCTGGTGTAGGGGTTAGTCTGTAAAAACGCGGTGCTTTGATGTCCATCAAAGCACCGCGTTTTCGTGCATTTCTCTGACTCAATGCTCGTTATCGGCCGGGTTGATGCCGTGCTGCTTGAGCAGATGCGCCGCCTCGCGCCCAGCCAGGAAGGCCCGGCAGTCGTGGATCGCCCGGCCCAGGGTTGCGTCTTTGCTCCCAACAACGTACCAGTCCAGCGCCACCTGAAAACCGCCCAGGTTCACGCTGCCGACCTCGCGCTGGGACGGCTGGCAGCTCAGCGGCACAAAGCCAATCCCAAGCCCGGCCTGAATTGCAGCGATTGTTGCAGTCACACTTTCGCACTCCAGAGCAACCGTGAGCTCGCTGGCGGGCAGGCCGGCCCGGCGCAGGCTATCGTCGAGGACCCGCCGCATCATCGTGCCATAGCGGGGCAGAATCAACGGCTGCTCGCGGAGCATCCCCAGCGTGATCGGATCTTCGTTCAGCCACGGATGCTGGGGCGCCACACAGCAGACCAGCCCCTCGCGCCCGACGTGGATGCTTTCCCAGCCCCGACGGCGCTGCGGCTCGTCAAGCCAGCCAATCTGGGCCTGGCCACTCTCAAGCCAGAGCAGCACCTGGTCCGCCGGCCCGACGGTGAGGATCAGCTCAACCGCTGGCCAGCGGCTGCGAAAGGCCGCCAGAACCGCCGGCAGAATCCGCTCGCCGCTGGCCGGCGTGCAGGCCAGCGTCACTCGGCCGGTCACCTGGCCGCGTAGGGAGAGCAGGGCCTCCTCGGTGCGCTCGGCCAGGGCCACGATTTCACGGGCTGGCGCCAGCAGCTCCTCGCCAGCGTGGGTCAGAACCATGCGCTGGGCGACGCGCCGAAATAGGCGCACAGCGCCGAGCTGCTTTTCAAGCAGGCCAATCTGCTGGCTAACCGCAGGCTGGGTCAGATGCAGCCGCTCTGCCGCCGCCGAATAGGTGCCAAGCTCAACCACAGTTAAGAATGTATACAGATGAACAGTGTTCAGCATGAGCTTCTTTCTCTTTAAGCTAAGCGCACATCGGGCGATGAATGGGCGACGCCAGATCGCAGCAATTAAATCGGGCCTAGTTTGACAATGTTAGATTACACGGCAAAGGCGCAGGATTTTGGATGAAGATGGACGCTTGGTGGATAACGATTGGTGGAGTGGAGGGACGCCATATATGGCGTCCCTCCCGCGAATACGT
>DAOTUS010000222.1:0-5860 GCA_034437415.1 Herpetosiphonaceae bacterium | reverse complement strand
GAATGGGCTGCTGGGGCGCGACCTGCTCGGGGGCCGTGAGCGCGGGATAGGCCTCAAACGTCGATGTTGGGAGGCTCGGCGGCACCGCGCGGTGAGTGGAGGGGGGAAAGACAAAGCCGAGAATCGTCCCGGCAGCGTCGCGCACCACCGCTGGCTGCGCGATGTCGGTCGTGGCGGCGGTCGGCTCCACCACTGGCGCCGCTCCCGATTCGTGCAGCTGGAGCGCGCGGGTGAGGTCGAGATCGGCGGGTTGATCCTTGAGGCGGGCCAGGAAGGCCTCACGGGGCAGGAGATAGAGCCACTCGGCGGCCCCCTCCTCGCGTTGCACCACCACAAAGGTGGCCTTGGTGCGGCTGAGGAACTGCCGCGCCTTCGCCACGGGCCACACCGCCCGCACGACGACAAACTCAGTGTGGAGAACCTGGTCAACCGTTATCATCCAACGCTCCTTATCAGAAAAAGCCAATAGCCTTACTACAGATAATCGTGACAGTCTACCAGATCAGAAGAAAATCAGAGCAATTTTGGTCAGAGTGGCGACCGTTGGGGTCTGCAGGGTGACCTGGATCGGCTAGATGTCCATTGGCGGTGGCCATGCGGTGGTGAACATCGTCGCAGCTCCATCTCATCCTGTCCCCGGCTTGCTCTGGCGCAATCATACGCGATTCTTGTTTTTTTTCAAGACTCTTGTTGGCACCAATGCCTATTTTCAACTGCTATAATCGAGGCCAAGGGGCCGGCATTTTCTGCGGGCAGGAGCGACGACAATGGATCGACGGCGCACACGAGTTCCGGCGGGGCGGCGCTGGCCAGTGGCTGGCCTGGGGCTGGCGGTGCTGGCGGCTGGTGTTTTGCTGCTGCTGCTCAGAGCGCCTGCACCACCTCAGGCGCTCCCGCCGCGCCCAGCCACGCCCGCCGTGCCCGAGCCAACCTGGCCGGCCGAGTCGGGGACGTTGCTGGTGATCAGCAGCCGCGCCGATCCGCGCACCCCGGCGGCCCAAACCACCCAGCTGACCGCCATCCAGCTGGCGACCGGTACCCACCTGACGGCTCCGGGGATCTACGCCATTGTGGCCGCGCCCGACGGAAGTCGCTGGTTTGGGCTGCGCGACCACGGCGGTCAGTCGAGCGTGATCGCGCTTGATCCGCAGAGCGCCGCCCCGCTGTGGGCGACCCCGATCTCGCAGACTCTGCGCTACGACCAGGGCAACGGGCCGTCGGCGCTGGGCCTGGCGCCCGATGGCAGCAGGCTGTATGTGCTGAGCCACGATGGGCTGCTGAAGCAGTGGCTCCAGGTGGTCGACACCACCAACGGCGCGCTGGCTGCGGCGTCAATTCCGCTTTTGGGGATGGATACGTGTGGCGGCGTGCGCTTGGCAGCCCCGCCCAGCGGCTCCCTGCTCTACCTTAAATGTCCGAGCTTCGTGCCGACCGTCCATTCAATCTCGGACAAGCTTGACGGGGTGCCGTTTCGTGAGCCGACTAAACATATTTTTTTACTGAACCCAAGCAGCATCTATGGCCTGATCGACGGGCCGCGGCTGGTGGTGTTTGATCTGATCAACTACACCTACAACAGCAACCCGAACTCGTTTCGCCGTCTGGCCGACCGCGCCGATCAGCTGCTCGCCATCGCGCCGGGGCTGATTGAGCTGTCGGGCGATCGGCGGTTTCTGGTGGTCGGGGCGGTAACTACTACCACGGAGCTGCGGGTGTATGATACAAACACCTGGCAGGAGACGGCCCGCATCAGCTACCCCCGGCCGATTCGCCCCAACACGCTGGCGGTCAGCGCCGATGGCAGCCGGATCTACGCGGTCACGGCCCAGGCGGGCGGCGGGTTTCAGCCCAGCGAGATCATGCTGGAGTTCCCCAACCTGTTTCCCGGCGACCGCAACCGCTTTGTGCTGACCGCTGCTGGGGAGCTGGCCGTCGTCGATACCGTGCAGCGGCCAGCGCCGAGCCGCCTGGCCGACAGCATTGTTGTGTTCGACGGCGCCACGGGCGCCGCCCGCGCCGAGTACCGGCGCCCTGGCGAAGATATCACCCGGATTGTGATGGTGCCGTGAGGCGCTGGGAGTGGCGATTAACGACGTCAGGGGCAGCTGGCTGATTGGGCCAGGCTGCCCCTGCTGCGTTCCGGCGAGCTGAGTCTACTGGGCGATAAACCCGCCGTCGACCAACATCGCGTGCCCGGTGACGAACGACGCCTCTGGGGAGCACAGCCAGACCACCGCATTGGCGACCTCCTCCGAGGTTCCCAGACGCTTGATCGGATGCAGGTTGCAGAGCATCTCGCGCATCTCGGGGTTATCCAGCAGGCCCGCCCGCTCGAGCATAGGCGTCGCGATAAAGGCCGGACAGACCGCGTTGACCCGCACGCCCTGGGCTGAATACTCCAGCGCGGCGACTTTGGTCATGCCAATCACGCCGTGTTTGGCGGCGGTGTAGGCGCAGGCGTTGGCAAAGCCGACGGTGCCAAGGATCGAGGCCATATTGACGATCGCGCCGCCATTCTTCAGGATCTCCGGCAGCTCGTGCTTCATACACAGCCAAACCCCGGTCAGGTTGATGTCGATCACCTTCTGCCACTCGGCGAGCGGATACTCGGCGGTTGGTGCTGAGTGGCCGCCGATCCCGGCGTTGTTGCAGGCGTAGTCCAGCCGGCCGTACTGCTTAATCGTCGTCCGTACCAGCGCTGCGACATCGGCCTCGTTGGCAACATCGGCCTGCACAAAGATCGCCGCGCCATCGGCGGCGGTGATCTGCCGAACCGTCTCCGCACCGCCCTCAACCGCCACATCGCTCACGACAACGCTGGCGCCCAGCTGGGCAAAGGCCAGCGCGGTCGCCCGCCCAATCCCAGCGCTCGCGCCAGTAACCAGGGCCACCTTGCCTTGCATGTTAACCGTCATTACCAACCTCCTTGTTGATTAACCGTCATCTCAGACAGTGTGTGATGTAGGTACAGCGTAGTTGATGGGTGGCTGGGCAGGCAAATAGATCATCTACCTCAGGTGAAGGTTTCGCTATGGTCGCCGCCCGTTGAAGGCGCTGCGGCAGGCATGCCAAACGCCCCGCTGCTGGAGTAGCAGCGGGGCGTTTGGGCCTGGGCGAGGGCTGATTAGCGGCGGATCAGCGGGATGTAGGTGCGCGATGACACGGCGATGACGGTGTTGGTGAAGGTCTTCGAGTTCGAGGTGCCGCCGCCTGGCTCCGGGTTGACCACAGTCACGTCGACGATGGCGCTCGTCACCAGATCGGCGGCGCTGATCGTGGCCTGGAGATGGCCGCTATCAATAAAGGTGGTCGCCCGATTGCTGCCGCCCCACTGCACGGTGGACTCGGCAATGAAGTTCATGCCATACACATCCATGGTGAAGCTTGGCAGCGCCGTGCCGAGCGTGGTTGAGGCGCTTGATGGCGTGATGCTATCGATCACCGGCGCGGGATTTTCGCCCGGCCCGAGCAGCGTGAAGGTCGCCGCGTTCGAGGTGCCGCCACCGGGCAGCGGCGTGAACACCGTGACCCCGGCCTCGCTGGCGACGGCCAGATCCTGGGTCGAGAGGGCGGCCTGCAGCTTGGTCGCCGAGACAAACGTGGTTGGGCGCTCGCTGCCGTTCCAGGAGACCTTGGAGGTGGCGATAAAGTTGGTGCCGTTCACCTCCAGGGTGAAGCCGGCGGCCCCAGCCGGGGTCGACTCCGGGCTGATCTGGGTGATGACCGGGATCGGGTTATCGCTCGGCGCGCTGCGCATCAGCCTGGCGAGGTTGGAAAGCCCGCCGCCTGGGGCCGGATTGAGCACGGTCAGCTCCAGCACCCCGCTGGCGACCAGGTCGCCTGCCGGCAGCGCGACGGTCAGGTGGCTGCTATCGATATAGGTTGTCGGGCGCGAGACGCCGCCAGCCCTGGCCACCGCGGTCGGCATAAAGTTCTCGCCGTAGATCTGCACGGTGACGCCAGGGCTGCCGACCGGGACCGAGGCTGGCGAGATGCTATCGATGCTGGGCACGGGATTGCCCACATCGAGCCGGACCACCCGGTCGTCAACATAGGCGGCAATATAGATCTGTTTGCCATCGGGGCTGGTGACGATCTCGCGGGCGCCATCGAGCGCCGGGTTCGCCGGAGTGCCCGTCAGCGGGGCGCGATTGACCACCTGGATTTGGTTGAACAGGCCAGTCGCGAGGTCGCGCTTGAACACCACGACGGTTTTGCTGGCATAGGCGGAGGCATAGATGTGCGTGCCATCCGGGCTGATCGCGATGCCGGTGGTGTTGCCGAGGTTGACTGGATCTTTCTTCGTACCAATCCAGCTCAGGCTACCGCTGAGCTGGTTGCGCTTAAAGCCAGTCACCGCCTGGCTCCCCGCACCCACCGCATACACGAAGGCATTGTCCGGGCTGACCGCAATTTGGAATACGCCATCCAGCCCATCAAGTGCGGGACTTCCGATCAGGATTTGCCCCTGGGTCAGCTTTTGGCCGAAGGTCAGGAGGCCATCGGTGAGGTTGCGCTTGTAGGCGACCAGCGTATCGCTCTGATATCCGGCCACATAGACCGTCGCTCCATCAGGTGAGATCGCCAGGCCACGTGGGTCGTCGAGGTTGGCAACATTGATAATGCTCTGGCGATACGACATCAGACCAGTCACGGTCTGGCGGGCCAGCACCACCAGCGCATCATCGTTGTGGCCAGTGATATAGAGATACTTGCCATCCGGGCTGATCCGAATACCATAGGCGCCATCCAGCCCGTTCATGGGACAAAACTGGAGCGGCTCGATCCCGCAGATATACGTATCGCCATCTTTGAAGGTGTCGATCTCGGTCAGGTTGCCGGTGTCGGTGTTGCGGCTGTAGGCCACCACCTGATCGGCGTTGTTGGCGGCCACATACACATGCTTGCCGTCGGGGCTAATCGTAATCCCGGTCGCGCCGTCGAGATCAACATCGGTGAACGATTGGTTCGAGGTCAGCGCTCCGGTCAGGGCGTTGCGTCCATAGACCACGATTGAGTCGGAGACGTTGCCGGTCGCATACACATGGCGGCCATCCGGGCTGACCGCAACCCCATACGGGCCATCAAGTGGTGTCAGACCCCCGCCATTGCCGCTGACGCCGGGCACGAGATAGGGCGGTGGAACCGGAATGCCCTGGCAGGCCAGATTAAACGATACCGTTGGCTTGCTGGCGTCGTCGGTGTTGAAGGTCAGGATGGCGGTGCGAATGCCCAGCGCTGTGGGCGTACAGGTGACGGGCAGCTGGGCGGTGGCGCCATCGAGGATTTTGATCGGCGCCGTCGGCACGCTGAAATCGGTGGGGTTGCCGCCGCTAAGCCCAAATCCGCTCAGGTTCAGCTCCAGATTGCCGGTCTCAAAGAGCTCTAGGTTGACCACTTTGAACGTATTGACCGTGGTGTCGCCAAAGGCGATCGGGCCGGGCGCGACCGGGTTCGAGCCAAAGCCGGCGGCGGGCGCGGTCACGCTGTTGCACAGTAGATTGTAGGTCACCGTGGCGTTGTCCGGGTCGTTGGTGCTCAGGGTCAGCGTGGCAGTGCGGACGCCCGCCACCAGTGGCGTACACTTTATCTTCAGGTTCTTGGCAGCGGCGCCATCAGCAATATTGAACGGCAGCGGGGTTGTCGCATCCATGCTGAAGTCGCCAGTGTTGGCCCCGCCGAACACCGGATTGTTATTGACCGTCAAGGTTTTGTTGCCGGTCTCGAAAATACTCACCGCCGCCGTGCCGGTGGTGCCGATCTGGACGTTGCCAAAGGCCAGCGGCCCCGGCTGAATCGGCAGCGAGCCGTAGCCCGCCTTCAGCTCATCGGCCTCGAAGGCGCCAATGTCACACACCGC
>DAOTUS010000221.1:0-14515 GCA_034437415.1 Herpetosiphonaceae bacterium | reverse complement strand
ATCCCAATGCCCCGCCCACCGAGGCGCCCGCCCAGATCCAGCCCGATCAGCCGCCGCCAGCCGCCACTGGGGCAAATTTCGTCATCACCGGAACCGGAACCGAAGGCTTGTTTTTACGTGACGCCCCCGGCGGCACCATTTTGAAGACCATGCCCGAGGGCACGCAGGTCGAGAAGCTTGGCGAGCAGGACGTGGATGGCCTGCTGTGGTTTAATGTCCGCGAGCCAGGCGGTCTCGAAGGCTGGTCCGCCTCGACGTTTATGGTTCAGGCCCCCTAGCCGATCGCAGCCTTAACTATTCAAGGTTCCTGATCGCCATATTGTGGCGATCAGGAACCTTGTTTTGCTCACACCAGATACGTGATCAGCCAGGTGGCCAGGCCCAGCAGACAGGCGTACCCGGTCACATCGGTGACGGTCGTGACGATCACGCCGGAGGCTAGTGCCGGGTCGATGTGAAACAGCTTGAGCGTCAGCGGCACGACGGTTCCGGCCACGGCGGCCGCGATCAGGTTGAGTAGCATCGCCGAGCCGGCCACCACCCCGAGCATCGGGTTGCCCTTCCAGAGCATGCCCAGCACGGCGATGGCGGAGCCAAAGGCCACCCCGTTGATCGCGCCAATCCCGATCTCACGGCGCAGCGCCCGCAGACCCTGCCCGGAGGCCACCTCGCCCAGGGCGATCGAGCGCACAATCAGGGTCAGCGACTGGATCCCGGCGTTGCCGCCCATTCCGGCGATGATCGGCATGAACGAAACCAGGGCCGTCACCCGCGACACCGTGCCGTCGAAGCGGCTCACCACCCAGGCGGCCAGGATGGCGGTGGGCAGATTGACGAACAGCCAGAACAGCCGACGGCGCGAGGAGCGAAACAGCGAGTCCTCGACATCCTCATGCTCCGACAGATTGGCCAGGCGATACATATCCTCGGTCGCCTCCTCCTCGATCACATCAATAATGTCGTCGGCGGTCACCACCCCGACAATCCGGCGCTCGGCATCGACCACCGGCAGCGCCAGCAGGTCGTAGCGCGCCAGCAGGCGGGCGCACTCTTCCTGGTCGGTCTCGACGGTGGCGGTCAGCACGTTGGTGTCCATAATGCTGGCCAGCGTCGCGGCGGCGGGCGCCATCACCAGCGAGCGCAGGCTCACCACCCCGACCAATCGCTCGGCGGCATCGACCACAAACAGATAGTAGATATTTTCCTCTTCCGGGCGCAGCTGGCGCAGCAGATCGATCGCCTGCTGGGCGGTGCTGCGGTCGCGCAGGGTGACCACGTGGGAGGTCATCAGCCCGCCGGCGCTCTCCTCGGCGTGGGACAGCAGCTGGCGAACCTCGTCGGACTCCTCGGGGTCGAGCCCGGCCAGGGTCGCCTCGATCTGGGCTGGCTCCAGGTCGAAGAGCACGTCGGCGGCGTCGTCCGGCTCCATCTGGGCGATCAGCTCGGAGAACTGGGTCTGGGACAGATTCTGGGTCAGCTCAAGCTGGGAGTCGGCGTCAAGCTCGATCAAAACATCGGCGCCCTGCTCTGGCTCGAGCCGGGCAAAAATATCTTGCAGCTCCTGGGATTCAAGCTCATCGAGGATTGCCGCCGCATCGGCGGGGTGGAGCGCGGCGATCAGCCTGGTCGCGCTCTCAAGGTCGGCGTGGTCGAGCGCAGCGCGCACATCGTCCAGCACGGGCCGGATGTCGAAGATTTTGGTCATCGGACACCTCCGTTCTAAAACACAACGAGCGGGAATCACCCGCTCACTAGCGTAGCTGGAGGCGATTCCGCGTTCTATGTGGGGCTATCGATTATAGGGCCATCTGTACTCATATGCGGGCTAGTATACCATCAAATCCCCGGCCAGCCCCGGCTGAATGCGGCCGCGTGCGCCGGGGATTTGGCGGGCTAAAACCGAATAGTCGGGCAGGTTGGGACTAGAGTAACTTGATCAAACGTTGTGCTTGGGGAATGCATGCTGCTATAATAATGTGTACGGTTTTGGTTACATACCTTCGATGGGGAACCCATGACAAAACCACTTATGCTTCCACGATCACAGCGGCGTGCCAACTCGCGCCAGCCACTGCAGCGGGCCAGCGCACGGCGACTTATTGCGGAGCTCAACGCGCTTCAGGAGATCGGGCGGGCGATCAGCCGGGAGTGGCATCTTTCCGATGTGCTTGAGAAAATCTATGAGCAGACCAGCCGCCTGATGGATACCCGCGATTTCTATATTGCGCTCTATGACTATGAAAAAAATAAAATCGAGTTTCCGCTGGCCCTGGCCGAGGGCGTGCGGGTCAAGTGGCCGCCACGGCGCTGGGACTCGGGCCTGACCGAGTGGCTGCTGCACCACCGTCGCCCGCTGCGGCTGAACGCGGATACCTTCAACGAGTCGCTGGCCCCGATTGTCTATGGCGCGGCGCCGATGTCGTTTTTGGGCGTGCCGATTGTGCTTGGCGAGCACGCCCTGGGCGCAATGAGCGTGCAGAGCATGGAGCAGTACGGCGCCTACTCGGCCCGCGATCAGCATATCCTGACCATGATCGCCGACCAGGCCGCCGTGGCGATCGCCAACGCCCAGCGCTACGAGGCCGTCGACCTGCAGCTGCAGCAGCGGGTGAGCCAGCTGGAGGCTCTCGAAGAGACCGCCCGCGACCTCAACGCCACCCTCAACCCCGATACGATCTTGGATCGCCTGCTGGCGCGGGTCTGCGCGACCGTCGGCGCCAATGCCGGGATGGTCTGTCTGCTCTCCGCCGACCGCGTCTCCCTGCTGGTCAGGGCGCTGATGGGCTATCCTGAAGAGATCGCCTACTACCAAAAGAACGGCTGGAGCATTCAGCGCGGGCTGGCCGGCCAGGTTGCCCGCACCGGCGCGGCCGACTGGACCCCCGATGTGCGGAATTCGCTGAACTACTCGGCCTCCCGCAGCTCCACGCTCAGCCAGATGACGGTGCCGATCAGCCACAACGGCGTGGTGCTTGGCGTCCTGGTCCTCGAGAGCGATCAGCTCGGGGCCTTCAGTAACGATCTGACCGGGTTTGTGAGCCAGATCGCCGACCACGCCGCGCTGTCGATTCAAAATGCCCAGATCCACCAGGAGGTGGTTTCGCAACGCGCCCTGCTCGCCCAGCGCTCCCAGCAGCTCGGCGAGGTGCTGCGGATTAGCCAGGCGCTCAGCGCCAACCTCAACCTTGATGTGCTGCTGCCCGAGATCGTCCAGTCGATTCGGGCCAGCCTCGGCTTCAATATCGCCCTGCTCAGCCTGGTCGATAGCGAGGACCCGACGATGATGCGGCGGCGGTCGGCGGTTGGGGTGCCGGAGGAGCAGTGGAGTGTGCTCAAGCAGCAGCTGGTGCCGATCGAGTGGTTCCGCTCGGTCATGCGCGACGAGTTTCGGATCAGCCGCTCCTACTACATTGCCCACACCCACGCCGACCACGACGTGATCTGGAGCAATACCCAGGCCGATACCTACCGCCCCGATCTCGGCGAGCGCACTGTTGACGAGTGGCACTCCGAGGACGCTCTGTTTGTGCCGCTGTTCGACTCCGACGGCCAGCTGATCAGCATTCTGTCGGTTGACGACCCCAGCGACCGCCGGATCCCCTCGCTGGACTCGGTCCAGGTGCTGGAGATCTTCGCCACCCAGGCCGCGATCGCGATTGAGAACGCCAATCTGTACACCACCACCCGCGAGCTGGCGATCACCGATGGCCTGACCGGGCTGTTCAACCAGGGCCACTTTATGGGCCTGCTTGAGCGCGAGGTGCTGGTGGCGCTGCGCTACGGCTATCCCCTGTCGTTCCTGGCCCTCGATCTCGATCTGTTCAAGAGCTACAACGACACCTATGGCCATCTGGCGGGCAATGTGCTGCTGCGCGAGTTCGCCCAGGTGTTGCGCAAAGGGGTGCGCGAGGTTGATATTGTGGCCCGCAGCGGCGGCGAAGAGTTTGCGATTATCCTGCCGAAAACCGATGCCAGCGGCGCGCTGCAGCTGGCCGAGCGCCTGCGGGTTGCCACCGAAACCTATCCTTTCCCCCAGCGCCGGGTTACCGTCAGCATTGGCGTGGCCTCGCTGCGCTCGCTGATGGACGCAACCGCCCTGCACGATCTGGCCGACCAGGCCTTGTACGAGGCCAAACGCCACGGGCGCAATACCGTGATCGTGGCCCCCAATGGGATTGAGCCGTTCATCTAAACCTCTGGGTCCAGAGCTACTATGTCTTTCATCTTAAGGAGTTGCTATGCCGCCAAAACTGCCGCTGATTGGCATTCCCTGTGCTACCTACGAACGCGCGTATCCCTATCCGCTGGCCCATGGGAATAACGAGACCTACATTCGGGCGGTTGAGCAGGCTGGCGGCGCCCCGATTCTCATCCCGCTGCTCCAGGACGAGCAGGCGCTGCGGGCGATCTTCGAGCAGCTCGACGGGCTGGTGTTTGCCGGCGGTGTCGATATCGACCCGGCGCTGTATGGCGAGGTGCCCCACCCCAACCTTGGCCGGGTGAATCCCGAGCAGGACCGGGTCGAGTTTAAGCTGTTCGAGTGGGCGCGGGCCAGCCAGATGCCGGTGTTTGCGATCTGTCGCGGCCTGCAGGTGATGAATGTCGTCTATGGCGGCACGCTGTATCAGGATATCGATACCCAGCTCCCCTCCGAGCACAACCACCTCGAGTCGTTCGATCAGAAAGAGCGCGATCTGCAGTCGCATCGGCTTGATCTCCTGCCAGAATCCCGGCTGGTCGAGTATCTTGGCAGCAGCTCGATTCCGATCAACACCCTGCACCACCAGGCGATCAAAGCCCTTGGCGCCGATCTGCGCGCGGTCGGCTGGTCCGACGACGGGCTGATCGAGGCGATCGAGAGCACGACCGAGCCGTGGTCGATTGGGGTGCAGTGCCATCCCGAGGAGCTGGTCAAGGGCAAGGATGGCCGCTGGGGCGGCGTGTTTGCGGCGTTTGTTGTTGCTGCGCAGGCGTGGCGCACGGCCCAGGCGGTTGTTCAGCCGTGAGCGCTGCACCAATTGGCGTGTTCGACTCCGGGGTTGGCGGGATTTCGGTCCTGAACGAGCTGCGTCGCACGCTGCCCCACGAGGACTTTATCTACTACGCCGATAGCGGCTACTGCCCCTACGGCGCTCGGTCTCAGAGCGAGCTTCTGGCCCGCGCTGTCGCGATCAGCGAGTTTCTCCTCGCTCAGCAGGCCAAAATCATCGTCGTCGCCTGCAACACTGCCACCATCGCCGCCGTTGAATATCTGCGGGCCACCTATCCAATCTCGTTTATCGGGATGGAGCCGGCCATCAAGCCGGCGATTGCCCAGACCCGCTCGGGCGTGATTGCGGTGCTGGCCACCGGGGCCGCGCTGGCCGGCGAGCGCTTCCATCGCCTGCTGGCCCAGCACGCCGCTGGCCCGGTGCGGATTATCACCCAGCCGTGCCCCGGCCTGGTCGAGCAGGTCGAGGCGGGCGATCTGAGCGGCCCGGCCACGCGCACGCTGGTCGAACACTACACTCAGCCGCTGGTGGCCGCCGGGGCCGACACCCTGGTGCTTGGCTGCACCCACTATCCGTTTCTGCGCCCGCTGATCGGCGCCGTGGTTGGCCCGGAGATCCATCTGCTCGACACCGGGGCCGCCGTGGCCCGCCAGACCCGGCGGGTGCTGGAGCGCGAGGGGCTGCTCACCAGCAGCGCAAACGGCGGCGCAGTATCCTGGCATACCAGCGGCGATCCCGCCCAGCTGGCGCGGCTGGTCGAGCTTCTGGCCGAGCCGGCTCATCAAAGCGTCGGTGGCTGAGCCAAAGCCCTGGTGGCTGAGCCTGTCGAAGCCAAATTGGATTGTGAAGCGCTATGGCTGTTGATCTCCAGCTTAATCTAATCGCCTCCACCAGCACCCTGCCAGCCCGCGCCGGGGTGCGCTTGCTGTATGTGCTGCTGGAGACCAGCGCCAGCAGCCCGGCGATCCAGCCAATGCCGATGCACTGCTGTCTGGTGGTGGACTGCTCGCCCTCGATGCGGGTCCCGGTGGCCGATGCGACGATGTTCCGCGAGCTGATGCGCCGGGGCCTGGCCAACGAGGTGATGCTCGACGGCCTGCCGGTCTGGCAGATCAGCGGCGGGATTCCCGCCGACCTGAAGGGCCGCGCCCACAGCCCCAGCCGCTGGGTGATCCAGGCCGTCGGCGGGGCGGTCGAGCGCCTGGAGTCGCACGATCGGCTGTCGATTATCGCCTTTGCCGACGCCGCGCAGCCGGTGGTCGACCACCACATCCCCAACCCCGGCCCCACTCTCCGCGCCGCGATCACCCAGCTGGAGCGGGGCAACTTTGGCGAGCACACCCGCCTGGCCCCGGCGCTGCAGCTGGCCCTGGACCTGATGCAGGCCAACCACACTCCCGCCCGCACCGACAGGGTGCTGGTGCTCACCGATGGGTTTGTCGAGGACGAGGCCGCCTGCCTGGCGCTGGCCGAGCGCTTTGGCGCCGCCCAGATCCCCATCTCAACCCTGGGGCTGGGGATTGAGTTTCAGGAGCAGCTGCTGCTGGCGCTGGCCGATCATAGCGGCGGCAATGCGCTGCTCCTCCGCGATCCCCAGTCGATCCCCGACGTCCTGCAGCGTGAGCTAGGCCGGGCCAGCCGGGTGGTCGCCAATCGGGCGCGGCTCGATCTGCGGCTGGCCCAGGGCGTGGAGCTGCGCCGGGTCTACCGGGTGCGGCCGGCACTGGCCGAGCTGGCCCGCCCGCAGCTGGTCAACAGCGCCGGCCAGGTGCCGCTGGGCGCACTGGAGCGCAACAGCGGCGGGGCGATTCTGCTGGAGCTGCTGGCGCCGCCGCACCCGGCCGGGGAGTTTCGGCTGCTGCGCGCCTCGTTCAACGCCGACGATCCCGCTGGGGCCGCGCTGCCGCCCGCCAGCCGCGAGCTGGTGGTGCGCTACGCCGCCGGCGCTGTCGAGACGCTCGATCCGGCCCTGGAGCCGCTGATCGAGCGACTGGCGGCATGGCGCTTGCAGACCCAGGCTCTGGCGGCGGCGGCGCAGGGCGATGCCGCCGGGGCGACCGTGCAACTTCAGGCCGCTGTCACCCGTCTGATTGACCTGGGCGAGCACGAGCTGGCCGCCCAGACGGCCGCCACCGCCGACCAGCTGGCGGCGACGGGCACTGTTGAGCCGGGCCAGGCCAAAGCGCTCCGCTACGCCACGCGCCGTTTGACCGATGATGGATAATAGAACCTAAGAAGGCCGCACGTAGCGCTCAGACTAGCGTGCTGCGCCAGCCCTGTGGACGTTGTGCTTTGATTAGTCCATACAAGGAGTTTCCTGTGCTTGATCCCACTGAACCCATAACAACCAACCCGCAGCCGCTCACCCCTCCCGTCGAGCAGCCCGACCTGGCGCCCGAGGCCGCTGCGGCGGCCCCGCTGGAGGTTGGCACGGTTTTGAAGGATGTCTACCGGGTGACGGCGATTCTTACCGACACCCCCAATCTGCGCGTGTACCGGGTGGCGATGCTGGAGCCCTGGGAGGAGTGCGTCAAGTGTGGCGCGAAGCTCCAGACCGGCGATCAGTTCTGTGAGGAGTGTGGGGCGCAGGTCGAGGAGCAATCCGCGCTGCTGCAGGAGTCTCCGGCGGCCGAACCCACCGGCGCGGCCCTGCTGGCCGATCTGGCGCCGCAGCCCGATGATGACGTGCGGGCGCTGCCGAAGGTGCGCGAGGTGTTTGTCGGCGAGGACTCGCGCTACGCCGTGCTGCCCGAGATCACCGGGACGCTGGTGCGCTTCGATAGCCTGTTGAGCGAGCCGGGCATGGTGCTGGATGAGGCCGACACGCTGCGGATCGGGCTTTCGCTGGCCCGCACGCTGGCGTTTCTGCACCGCAATGGCCTGGCGCTCGGCCGCCTGACCCTGGCCGATCTCGCCCTGACCGCCAGCCGCCAGGTGGTGCTGGCCGACGCAACGGCGGTGCGGCGCTCCCAGGGGCCGGCGGATCAGACCAATGATGTCGCCCATCTGGGCCTGGTGCTCGAAAAGATGGCCGGGGTTGAGCGCGCCACCCGCCGGCTTGATGAGGCCGATAATCCAACCCCGCTGGCCAGCGAGTTCGCCACAATTTTGAGCGACCTGCGCGCCGGGCGCCTGGCCGATGCCACGATTCTGGCCCAGACCCTGACCACGCTGATCAATGAGCAGGCCACCCCGCTGCCGCTGCGGGCGCGCACCGGCTACGCCACCGACCCCGGCATGGTCCGCGACTACAACGAGGATAGCCTGCTGGCCTGGGACCTGCGCCTGATCTGGAACAATCAGCCGACCAATATCGGCCTGTACATTGTGGCCGACGGTATGGGCGGCCACGAGGGCGGCGAGATCGCCAGCGGAATCGCGATCAATACGATCGCCCAGACGCTGGTGCCGACGCTGCTTGACCCGATGCTGCGCAGCGGCCCTGTCTCTACCGCCACGCTGTCCGACCGAATTAAGCAGGCGATCGTGCAGGCCAACGCGGCGATCTACGAGGAGAGCGTGCGCAACGGCGGCACCGATATGGGCACCACGCTGACGATGGCGGTGGTGGTCGGCGACCGGGCGGTGGTTGGCAACGTTGGCGACAGCCGCACGTATCTGTATCGGGACAATGCGCTGACCCGGATTAGCAAGGATCACTCGCTGGTGCAGCGGCTGGTCGATATCGGCCAGATCGGCCCCGATGATGTCTACACCCACCCCAATCGCAACGCGATTCTGCGCTCGCTCGGCGACAACGCCGACCCCGAGGTCGATACCTTTGAGGTGCGGCTGGAGTCAAACGATATCCTGTTTCTCTGCTCCGATGGGCAGTGGGAGATGGTGCGCGACCAGCATATGGCCCAGATTATCGGCAAGCACGAGTCCCCGCCCGATGCCTGCGACGAGCTGATTCGGGCCGCCAACGCCGCCGGGGGCGAGGATAACATCGCCAATATTCTGGTGCGCTTCACCACCCCAATCGCCGCCGCCCGCGATACGCCGAGCAGCTAGCTCAGGGGTTCGAGGATTAGAATGTGCGAGGTACGGCAGGTCTTCGTACCTGCCCCCAATTCGCTGAAATAGATAAAGGAACTCTTATGACTGAACCTGTACTTCTTTCGGCCAGCTGGAGCCGTGAGCCGGTCCCCGCCGGGGCGGCCCAAGTCAACTATGTGCTGATCGCCGCCAAGCCGGCGGCGGTGCCGACCACGGTCGATGCGCCGCCGGTCAACTTTTGTCTGGTGCTCGACCGCTCTGGCTCGATGGCCGGCCCCAAGATTCAGAACCTTAAGCTGGCGGTCAGCGAGCTGATTACGGCGCTGCGCCCGCAGGATGTGGTTAGCATTGTGCTGTTCGACGATACCCTGCAGGTGCTGGTGCCCGCCCGCCAGGCCGACGATATCCCGGCGCTGCAAAATGCCGTCGAGCGGATCGCCGAGCAGGGCGGCACGGCGATGTCGCTGGGGCTGGAGGCCGGCCTGGCCGAGCTGCAGAAGTTCCAGACCGCCGGGATGATCGGGCGCCTGCTGCTGCTCACCGATGGCCAGACCTGGGGCGATGAGGAGAAATGCCGCGATCTGGCGACCAAGCTCGGCACGCTGGGCGTCCCAATCACCGCGCTGGGCCTGGGCGATGAGTGGAACGAGATTCTGCTCGACGATCTGGCCGATAAATCCGGCGGCCAGTCCGACTATATCGCCGACCCGAACCAGATCGGCGCCTACTTTCAGCAGACCCTCCAGTCGGCCCAGACGACGACGATTCAGAACGCCCGGCTGCTGCTGCGCCTGCTGCCCGGCGTTACGCCACGGGCGGTCTACCGCGTCCAGCCGAGCATCGCCAACCTGGGGTACAAGCCAATTGGCGAGCGCGACGTCACGGTCAGCCTGGGCGAGATCGCTGGCGACGGCGCGAGCGTGCTGGTCGATCTGATGCTGCCGGAGCGCGAGGCGGGCACCTATCGGATCGCCCAGGCCGAGCTGCAGTACGACGCTCCGGCGCTCAACATTGCCGGTGGCAAGATCAAAATCGATATTCCGCTGAGCTTCAGCGCCGATGCCAAGGCCAGCGTGGTCAACCCGCCGATTATGAACACGGTTGAGAAAGTCACCGCCTTCAAGCTGCAGACCCGCGCGCTCTCCGAGGCCGAGGTTGGCAATGTCGCGGGCGCCACCCAGAAGCTGCGCGCCGCCGCCACCCGCCTGCTCGATCTCGGCGAGACCGAGCTGGCCCAGACGATGGAGCAGAGCGCCGACCAGCTCGAGAGCGGCGGCCAGATCAACGCGGCCGATCAGAAGGCGATGCGCTATGCCACCCGCAAGCTCACCCAACGGATTGATGAAGAATGAGCTATCCCGTATGAATATCGTGTTTGTACGGCGGACTGTGGAGTAAATTATGGCTGGAGAAATACAACTATCAGGCACCCTGGCGCGGCCGATGCTGGCGGCGTTGCCGACCCCCCAGGTGGTGTATCTGCTGCTCGAAGCCCACACCGCCCCGTCGCTCGCCCACGTGCAGATGCCGGTGAATGTTGGGTTTGTGCTCGACCATAGCGGCTCGATGAAGGGCGATAAAATTCGCTGCGTGCGCGATGCGACCCAGCTGGCGCTTAGCCTGATGGGGCCGCAGGATATCGTCTCGGTGGTGATTTTCGACCACCGCCGTGAGGTGCTGATCCCGTCGCAGTCGGTCAACAATGTGGCCGAGCTCCAGCGCCAGGTTGGCAAAATCAAGGATGCCGGCGGCACCAAAATTGCGCCCGCGCTGGAGGCCGCGCTGATCGAGGTGCGCAAAGGTATGGCCAACGCGATCACCCGGCTGATTGTGCTGACCGACGGCCAGACCGAGGGCGAGAACGACTGTCTGCGCGCCGCCGAGGAGTCGGGCAAGCTGGGGATTCCGCTGACGGCGCTGGGCGTCGGCGATGACTGGAACGAGGATCTGCTGATTGAGATGGCCAATCGCTCCGGCGGCGTGGCCGAATATTTCAGCAACCCCAACGATATCGGGGCCTTTTTCCAGGGCGCGGTCCAGCAGGCGCAGGCGGCGGTGGTGCAGAATGCCGCGCTCAGCCTGCGGCTGGTGCAGGGCGTCGAGCCCCGCGCCGTCTGGCAGGTCACGCCGCTCATCCAAAACCTGGGGTACAAGCCGATCAGCGACCGCGCCGTCGGGGTGGCGCTGGGCGATATCTCCAAAGATGAGCGCCGCCTGGTGCTGGTCGAGCTGCTGGTCGATGCCAAGCAGCCGGGCCAGTATCGGATCGGCCAGGCCGAGGTGAACTACGATGTGCCGCAGCTTGGCCTGACTGGCGCGAAGACCAAGTTCGATGTGATGCTGAACTTCGTCGCCGACCCGGCCCAGGCCACCGGGGTGGTGCCGCAGGTGATGAACATCGTCGAGAAAGTCAGCGCCCACAAGCTGCAAACCCGCGCGCTGGAGGATCTGGCGGCTGGCAACGTTGGCGCGGCGACCCAGAAGCTCCAGGGCGCCGTCACCCGCCTGCTCAACCAGGGTGAGCTGGAGCTGGCCCAGACAATGCAGACCGAGATTGAAAATCTGCAGCAGAAGGGCGAGATGACCTCGGCCGGCCAGAAGACGATCAAGTTCGGCACCCGCAAAACCGTCCGGCTGAGCGAGCTGGATCTGCCCCAGGAGTAGATTAAAGCCAACGCCGGAGTCAGCTGGGCTGGCTCCGGCGTTCGGTGTTTTAGAAGATTCAGTATCCCGCTGGCTGCCCTTCGACGCGCTCAGGGACCGCCGCTGGATTCGACCGGCTCAGCCAACGAATCTTTGGCCTACGCGGTCGCCTCGCGGAACCGGGACGAGCTGCGGAAGTAGGCGATCACCACCAGCAGCGCGGCCACGGCGGCGCCAATCCCGGCCGCAACGGCCACCAGCAAGGCATCGCTCTGCTGCACCACAATCCCGATATAGGCCCACACAATCACCAGCCCATAGGCGCCATCGCCCATTTTAAAGCTAATGAAGGCCGTGATCGCCAGCCCGACCACCACCAGCAGCGTTGCCCAGATCTCGGCGCTGATGCCAAAGCCGCTCCAGCCGGCGTCGTAGAGCACGATGCAGGCGTTGGCGACGGTGGCGACCGTAATCCAGCCGAGATAGATGCTGAACGGAATGCGGATGAGCCAGTGGTCCGGCCGCGAGACCCCAGCGTCAGTGCTGCGAATGCGAATGTAGATCGCGATCAGCGTGGCGAGCAGGCCGAGCATCAGCACCATACTGAGCGGGAACTGGTTGTAGTGCCAGCTAAACAGCCAGCTCAGATTGAGCACACAGCTGACCGCAAACAGCCAGCCGATCCGCCGCAGCAGCGGATTCTCGCGCTGGGCCGGCAGCGCCTGAAAGATGGCGAACGCAATCAGGGCCAGATAGATCAGACCCCAGATCGAAAAGACATAGCCGGCGGGCGTGAAGCGGGTCGGAAAGCGGTCGGAGATTGCGCCGCTGTTCTGGCCGTTGATCGGCAGGGCGTTGGCGAGGACATTGACCGTAATCATGGCAATCAGGGCGATGATATTGACGATTTGGCGAAGCGTATCGCGATTCATACAAACTCCTTTTAGGTGATTTAATCCACCTATTCTTCGGATGAAAGCCGCCGAAGGATGTCTACTCGGCGATTTCTCGCTGCGCTACATCCGAAAAACGCCATAGCTGGGCGCGCCCGGCGTGACCCAGTCGACGTTGTGGGCCACCGAGAGGCCGATGCTGAGCGCCCGGCGGGTGTCGCGCGGGTCGATAATGCCGTCGTCCCAGAGCCGGGCGGTGGCGTAGTAGGGCGAGCCCTCCTGCTCGAACTTCTGGCGCGTCATCAGCTGCATCATCTCGATCTGCTGGCGGTCTGGCTCGATGCCCTTGGCCCGCGCCCGCTCCTCCTGGACAATCGCCAGCACCCCGGCGGCCTGCTCGCCGCCCATCACCGCGATCCGCGAGTTCGGCCACGACCACAGGAAGCGCGGGTCGTAGGCCCGGCCGCACATGCCGTAGTTCCCGGCCCCGTACGAGCCGCCGACGATCACGGTGAACTGCGGCACCGTCGAGGTCGCCACGGCGTTGACCATCTTCGAGCCGTGCTTGATGATGCCCTCGCGCTCGTACTTGGTGCCGACCATAAAGCCGGTGATGTTTTGCAGATAGACAATCGGCGTGCGCGACTGGTTGCAGAGCTGGATAAACTGGGCGGCCTTGTTGGCGCACTCGGAGAACAGCACGCCGTTGTTGGCCAGAATGCCGATTGGGTAGCCGTCCAGGTGGGCGTGGCCGGCGACCAGGGTCGGGCCGTAGTCGCGCTTGAACTCGAAGAAGCGCGAGCCATCGACCACCCGCGCAATGATCTCGCGCATATCAAACGGCGTGCGGGCGCTGGCCGGGATCACCCCGAGCAGCTCCTCGGGGTCGTAGGCGGGCGGCTCGGGCGTGATCCGGCGTTGGGCCAGGGCTTTGCGGCGCTGGAGCTGGGCCACGATCGCGCGGCCAATCCGCAGCGCGTCGGCGTCGTCGGCGGCGGTGTAGTCGCTCACGCCGGAGACGCTGCCGTGCATCGTCGCGCCGCCGAGGGTCTCGTCGTCGACGATCTCGCCGGTCGCCATCTTGACCAGCGGCGGCCCGCCCAGGAACACCTTGGCCTGGTCGCGGACCATCACCACGTAGTCGCTCATCCCCGGCACATAGGCGCCGCCAGCGGTCGACGAGCCAAATACCAGCGCGATCTGCGGGATGCCCGCCGCCGACATGCGGGCCTGGTTGGCGAAGCCGCGCCCGCCGATGTCGGCAAAAAACTCGGCCTGATACAGCAGGTTGGCCCCGGCCGACTCGACCAGGGTGATGCAGGGCAGCTGATTCTCGGCGGCGATGGCCTGCGCCCGCAGCGATTTATGCACCGTCATCGGGTAGACCGCGCCGCCCTTGACCGTCGCATCGTTGGCCACGATCAGGCACTCGGTGCCGCTCACCACGCCAATCCCGGTGATCTGCGAGGCGCCCGGCGACTCGTCGTCGTACATCTCCCAGGCGGCCAGCGGCGACAGCTCCAGAAACGGCGTGCCCGGATCGAGCAGCAGCTCGACGCGCTCGCGGGGCAGCAGTTTGCCCGCCGCCCGAAACTTGGCCGTCCCGCGCTCGCCGCCGCCGACGCGCACGGTCGCCAGCCGCTGCTCCAGCTCGTCAACCAGGGTCTGCATCGCGGTCTGGCTCTCGGCGTACTCGGCGGAGCGCGGGTTGATCGCGGAGTGAATTCGCGGCATAGGCACCTCTTTATTCAGTAGCTGGTAGCTGGTAGCTAGCAGCTAGTAAGGGGGATCTTTGCAGTAGATCGTAGGCTTTCTAGTCATCTAAGTCACTATCCTGCTCACTAGCTGCTCGTAGGATGCATAGGCGCTGGTGGCCCGTTGGCTGAGCCTGTCGAAGCCTATCATTTGGCTTCGACAGGCTCAGCGATCAGCAACGCACTAGCTGCCAGCTACCAGCTACTAGCTGCTACCCCCAGCTCCCCCCGCCAC
>DAOTUS010000220.1:0-4812 GCA_034437415.1 Herpetosiphonaceae bacterium | reverse complement strand
AACACCTGGTTGCCGGATACAGGCTTGTTCACGCCAGCCAACGCCATCGCCGAGAACGGCGGCGATCCAGCGCCAGCGATCGCCAACACAACCAACGACACGCTCTACCAGACCTATCGGGGCAATGTCAACAATTCCACCCGCACGATCACCTACAACCTGAGCATTCCGGCGCAGGTCCAGAAGGTTGATGTGCGCATCCACCTGGCCGAGCTGTACTGGGGCGCGCCTGGTCGTGGGCCGGGCGGCACTGGTCAGCGGGTCTTCGACGTGCGGGCTGAAGGCACAACCATCATCGACAACGTCGATATCAACGCCGCCGCTGGCGGAGCCCTGACTGCCGCAATTATTCCGGTCGAAGGGATTACGGTCACCGATGGGCTGCTGACCCTGGAGTTCGATGCAGAGCGCGACTATGCCGCGATCGCCGCGATTGAGGTGTTTGCCTCAACGGTCAATGGCAACGTGCCACCGATCAGCAACGCCGGCCCCGATCAGCAGGTGCCGCTGAGTGCCTTGGTAACGCTCACTGGCACAACCGGCGATTATGACAATAACACGCCACTGACCGTGCTCTGGTCCCAAACCGCCGGGCCGGCGGTGACGCTCAATGGCACCGGCAACAACCGCAGCTTTACGGCGCCGAACACAGCGGCCACCCTGACCTTCAGGCTAACCGTTACCGACACCGGGGGCGGAAGCACCAGCGACACGGTGACGATCTTCGTCGGTGATACGGCGATTAGCGACCTGACGGTCAGCTCGAACGGCCCTTCATCGCCTAACGATGCCGTAACCTTCACCGCTTCGGTTGGGTGCGGAACCAATGTGACCTATCAGTGGAACTTTGGTGATGGCAGCCCAGTGGTCAATGGCGACGCGACCATGCTGCACGCCTATGCTGCGCAGGGCAACTTCACGGCGATTGTTACCGCTACCAACGCGGTCAGCAATGCCAGCAACTCCGTGGCGGTGAAGATTCTGCCGCTGGTGACTCGGGTTAACAGCGGCGGCTCGAGTGTCTACACACCCGACGGGATTGGCTGGAGCGCCGACCAGTATCTGACGAACCCAGCCGGCACCGAGGCCAAGTCGAATCCGAGTATCACCGATATCTTTAACACGACCAGCGATATTCTGTACATCGACGAGCGCAGCTCGAACGCCAGCAATGGCCCGATCAACTATGCAATCCCTGGATTGCCCGCCGGACAATATACCGTGCGGCTCCACTTCGCCGAGATCTACTGGGGCGCAACTGGCGGTGGCCCTGGCGGCACCGGGCGGCGCATCTTCAGCGCCAATCTGGAGGGTGGCACGGTCGAGCTGAGCAACTACGATCTCAACGCCAGCGTCGGCAGCATGACCGCGGTGACCAAGCTGTATCTGGTCACGGTCAACGACGGCACCCTGAACCTCGACCTGACAGCGAGCCAGGATCGCCCAACGATTGCCGCCTTCGAGGTCTTTGGCGCACTGAATGCAGTGATCCAAACCCCAACGGTGATCCCAACCAGCACCCCGCCTGGGGCGTGGGGACTCAATGTTAATTTCCAAAGCGCCCCTGCGGTGATCCCGTCGGGCTATGTCCGTGACTTCGGGGTGGCCTATGGAGACCAGGGCAATGGGTTCGTGTATGGCTGGGTCGTACCCGGCACCAACACGCCGCTTGACCTCAGCGCCGAGGGCCGTGAGCGCAACTTCAACAACGATCAGCGGCTGGACACCCTGCTGCACATGCAGCGAATTACCGCAGGCGCCTGGGAAGTTGCGGTTGCCAATGGCACCTACAATGTGACCGTGGTGGTTGGCGATGCACAGGTCCAGCAGGCTGGCTCAATGAGTCATCGGATCAATATCGAGGGTGTCAATGCCATCAACAACTTTGTTCCACCGGGCAACGACACCGCCGTGCCAAACGGCGACCCCAGCCTGCACGCCAGCGCCACCCGCAGTGTTGTGGTTACCGATGGCAGGCTGACGATTGAGGCAATCGGTGGCGTCAATACCAAGATTAACTATCTTGATATTGTCCAAACGTCGACCAGCGCAACCGCTACTCCGCTCACGCCAACGCTAACCAGTACGCCGGTGACACCAACCAATACCGCCACCAACACGCCGGTGACACCAACCAATACCGCCACTAACACCGCCACCAGCACGCCACCCATAGGGTCCCCGACGCCAACCGTCACCGGAACTGTGCCGACGGCGACCAGCACGGAGACCCCGACCGAGACGGCCACCAACACGCCGGTGACACCAACGGTCACGGGAACCGTGCCGACTGTCACCGCCACCAGCACCAGCACCACTCCAACGGCCACCACCACACCGGCAACCTGGCGAACCTACCTGCCGCTGGTGCTCAAGCCGGCCGCGGCTGGCGGGCGATCAGCTCCGCTGGATCAGCTGGGAGCCGGGTGCTACACCGTCCTGACGGCCAATCAGGTCGCGGCGCTGTGGGGCGCCTTTGGCGGCCAGCCCGCCGCAGCACCCGCAGGAGCCACGCCTGCACGGTGTGCAACGTTCTCGGCCAACGCTCAGCGCTAGGCCCACAGCCACAGCCTGATCGCGCAACGGCACAGCCTACACGCTGTGCCGTTGCTGGTTTAAATGCCCGCCAAAATCCCTGCATCCACTTTTAGGTCAAGCGACGTACATTTGCCTGAACACCTGAATACACTTTTCAGGCTAATCCAAGACAGGAGATAGCATTTGGCCTGAACGATAGCGCCTACGCCGCCCACAACCGCAACGACGATGTCGCCACCATCGTGACCCTCGGCTCAACCGCCAAAACCCTCGCCGCAACCAGCTACTACAACACCATTCTGAATAACCCGTTTGGTCTGAGCAAATTCCAGCTCGACTACTTCAAGCTAGCTCTGAGCGCCGAGCTCTATCACCTGAAAATTTGGCAAAGCCTGGGCGGCAAGTCGCTGGCCAACAAGTTCTTCGTGCCCGAAAAGTTTCTGGCCGACTTTAGCGTCAACACCGCCACGTTTATTGCCGCCGAGACCGCCTTCACCGGCGCGTATCTGGCCGCAACCCGGCGGCTGGCCGAGCTGGGTGAGCCACGCTTGGCGGCGACCGCAGCTCAGTTTGCGGCAACCGAGGCCGAGCATCTGGCTCTGTCACGGCTCGCGGGCGGCTTTATTCCCAACCCGAACGGCCTGCCTGCCCCAATCTACTACAATGTCTCCGATGCCACAGGCACGCTCACGCCCTTCCTCCAGGGCGCCAAGGGCTTTATTGGCCCGGTCGAGTACCCCGGCGAAGATGCCATCAACAAGCTCCTCGGCGATGTCCAGGCGGTCAAGATCCCAACCTTCACGATGGTGTTCTAAACCACCTCCGCAGCGCAAAGCCGCCTGGCTGATTATCTAATCGGCCAGGCGACTTGGTTTAAGGGAGAGCAATCATTCGCGAGCATCACGGCTGCGGGCGATTGGGGATTTGGCTATATCGTGGCGATATAGACCACATACATACTGCCGATATACAACATAATCAGCATCAGCCCGGCCCAGCTGACGAACCAGCGCGGCTTTTTGGTCGCCTGATACACCAGTCCCACAATCGCCAGCGCGGTCATCAGGGCGCTCGCAACTGCGGTGAAGCCGTGGATGGGAGCCATCTCGGCCCAGATATTGCCCTTCAGATAGACGATATCGTAGATCGCCAGGGCCGCAATATTGAAAATGTTCGAGCCGAAAATATTCGAGATCGCCAGATCGACCGCGCCGATGCGCATAGCCGTCAGCGAGGCCACCAGCTCTGGCAGCGAGGTCGCCATCGCTAGGAAAATCGCCCCGACAAAGCTGGCGCCCAGCCCGGTGATCGCGGTAATCTGGTTGCCAAGCTCGGCCAGCCACAGGCCCAATCCGCACATTGCCGCCGCCGACAGCGCGAAGACCGTGACCGCCCGGGTCATCGAGATGTTGGCATACTGATAGATCTCCGCCTGCTGCTCCAGCACCTCCTGCGCCCGCCGCTTCTCGTAGAACGACAGCATGCGCACGCTGAGGATATAGATCGCCAGAATCAGAATGCTCGGGATGCCGATCCAGCCCAGCGCCGGAACGGTCAGTGTCTGGGTAATGTACAGGCTGGCGGTCACGCTGGTGAGCAAAATACAGCCTAAGCCCGCCGCCAGGATCTGCGAAATATGGGCGCGCTTCAGCAGCGGCGTGGTGCCCGAAGACAGATCCAGAATCGCGATCAGCGCCAGGTTGAACAGACAGCTGCCGATCACCCCGCCCGCCGCCAGATTGACATCGCCAACTACCACGACGGCGCTGATCCCAGTCGCCAGCTCCGGCAGCGAGGTTGCCCCGGCCAGGAGCACCGCCCCAACCCAGCTCCGCCCCAGGCCGGTTTTTTCGGCCAGCACATCGGCATAGCGGGAAAGCATGATTCCAACCAGGACGACCAGGCCGGCGCAGATAATAAATTGAAGCCACACCACCATAAACCTCCTTGAAAACCAACGCAATGCTGCGGATGAGGTTGGCACAACACCAAATCTCGCACAGGATAATCGACCACGTAGTATCCGTATACGTGGCAGCGCCGGGCTGGTTGCAGCGGCCCAGATCGGCCGATTCTGGCCGCTGCCGCTGCCGCTGCGGTCGCCGCCTAAGCTTCACGCTCCCAACCAAAACCGCCCTCCACAGCCCCTAAGGCTGTGGAGGGCGGTTTTTTAGGCGAAACGAAGCGGATTTTACAGTCTAATCAACCTTATAGGGCTGCCGAAGCTCGACCGGCTCTGGCTTGGCCTTGCCTTTGGTGCGCAGGTTGATCGCC
>DAOTUS010000219.1:0-5371 GCA_034437415.1 Herpetosiphonaceae bacterium | reverse complement strand
GAGCAGCACGCCCAGCGCGTAGATATCGGACTGCCCGACCGCGTCGGCGGAGCGGCGGGCCTGCTCGGGGGCGATGTAGTGGGTTGGGCCGACCGCACCGCTGAGCAGCGCGGCCTGGAGGTCGGTGGCGAGGCCAAAGTTGGCCAGCAGCACCCGCTGATCGGCGGCCAGAATAATGTTGGCCGGCTTGAGATCGCGGTGGACAATCCCGCGGCTGTGGGCGAAATCCAGCGCGCCCGCCAGCGAGCGCCCGATGTGCAGAATCGTCGCCTGGGGCAGCCGCCAGCCAGCCGCGCTGTGCTGCTCCAGAGTCGCGGCGAGATCCAGCCCCTCAACCGCCGCGCTGACCACGTAATCAACCTGATCGTAGGTGCCGATCGACTGAACTTTGACGATATTGGCGTGGCTCCAGGTCGCCACGGTGCGCGAGTCGCGGATAAAGCGCTGGCTGTAGAGCTGGTTGTGGCGGTAGCGCGGATCGAGGATGCAGATCGTCACCGGCTGCTGGAGGATCACGTTTGTGCCGCTGTAGAGCCGCCCAATCCCATTGGCGCCCAGCAGCCGCTCAACCTGGTAGTTCGCCAGATGTTTGCCGATCAAGGTGTCTTCACTCATCGGTGGCCTCCAACGTGGTTTAGCAAAGGCAGGTGGGCTACTTGGGGCTGGTCTGGGTGATGCTGGTCAGCTCGGCGATGTAGCGGTTCATTCCCTGCACATACTCGTTCAGATATTCATTCGTCATTCGCTGGGCCAGATTGCGCCGCCCGGCTTGGCCAAACCGCGTCACATGCGGACGGAAATCGCGGAGCGAGACGTGTAAAACGTTGTCGGCGGCGGTCATAAATCCCCAGGCCAGGGTTTTCTTCTCGCTGTCGTCCTTGGCGGTGATGAAGCGCCGCAGCGTGCTCTGGGCGGTCATCACGCCCAGGTTGGAGAAGACCTCGCGGCCCTTGATGATGTCGTTGAGCACATCGAAGCGGCCTGGCACGGCGTCGAGCAGGTGCTGCAGCGCCGGGGGCAGGTGCGCCATCAGCCGCATGGCCCCGACGCTGGCGCTTTCTCCGGAGAGGGCCAGCGCTTTGAGCCGCGCCGCGACCTCGCTAAACCCGGCCAGCATGGCCAGATAGGTGCGCTGACAGTCCTGAAACTCCGCCCACCGCTCGTGTTCCAGCAGCTGTAGCGCGGTCGTGTGCAGATCGAGCAGCCGCAGATCGCCCAGCGGAACCTCAAAGCTCAGCGGGTGCAGGCGGTCACGGGGGTTCGGCTGGCTGCCATCAACCAGTATCAGCAGCGCCGGGTTGATCAGCCGATCCTCGGCCAGGGCCAGCCGCGCCGCCTCGGCCGCCCCACGGGTCGCCGGATCGTTGGCCAGATCCTGGAGGAGGTCGCGCAGCTCCTGGCTGGGCAGGTAGCTGGCGGCGTGAATGGCGCGGTAGATAATCAGCAGGTCATTCACGGTCAGCCGTAGCGCCTCGTTGCGATGCTTAAACTGCCGCCGCAGCGCCGCAATCGCCTTGAGATCGATGCCCGTCGATTCGGAGCACACCTCGATGCTGACGTGCGGCGCTTTGGCGATCAGGGCCTGCTCGGCGGGATCGAACTGGAGCAGCGGCGAGATCGGGCGGACTGCGGCGGGCTGGGCGGGCGCCAGGCTGGGCAACGTCCGCGCCCAGCCCAGCGCCTCGGCCGTCAGCATCTCCGCCAGGGTCGCGCCCCACACCCCATCGAAAAAGATATGCGACTGGTCGAAAACCATGCTGCTGCCGGTATCGATCAGGGTCAGGGCGTGGTCGCCGCAGCCGCGCTCGGTCAGGCGCAGCTCGGCCAGCGCCAGGTGACGCGGGCGCTGGTCGGCGTTGATGATGATCGGCGCCTGGCGGAGCGCGCTGAGCTCCTGCTGCAATTCCGGACGGAGCTTGCTCCAGATCCCCGCCTGCGCCGTGCGCTTTACCCGCGCCAGGGCCGCGAGCTGGGCGGCTGGCTGGGTGGCCGGGCGGGCGGCGATCGCGGCGATCTGGCCGCGCACGGTCGCCAGGTCGGCGGGCTGCTCCGATTCAGGTCGACAGGCCGGAATCACGTAGTAGCGCCCGCCCCAGATCAGCGCCACCTGGGCCTGCGCCAGCGCAATCGGCACGGCGGTCTCGTTGTAGGCGCCCGCCTCCAGGGACGCCAGCAGGCGCATCTGGTGCTGATAGGCCGGCAGCTCGCTCTCGCGGGCCTTGCGCAGACGCTCGCCCCAGGCCCGCCGCAGCTCCGGGCGCAGATCGCGCATCGCCGTACTGAGAAAGCCGTCGAAGCTGCGCTGCCGGTAGGCTGGATAGCTCTCGTCTGGCGCGGCGTCGCTGCCCAGGCCGTAGGGGCGCAGCGGTTTCCAGGCGGCGTAGAGATTGCGGTAGTGGGCCGCATCCGGCTCGGCGCTGGTCAGCTCGCGCAGAACCGCCAGCGTCACCCGCTCGCGCCACTCGTTGGCCAGCAGCTCCGGGTAGGTATGGATGATCTGGATCGCCGCCATCGCCCAGGCGGTGATGCGGTCAACGCTGCTCAGCTGGATGCCATGGGCCTGGAGCTGGCGGTCAAAGCCGACGGTTTCGTTGGCGTGGCGGGCGGTGTCCTCGCGCAGGGCGTAATTGACATAAAATTGCCAAGTGCCCTCGGGAAACGAGTCGCCCGGCTCCTTGCCCGCCAGCTTGAGCAGATTCTGGTAGCCCCAGATCACGGCGGCCGGACCGGCGAAAAACGTGCCATACACCGCCTTATCCAGGGCCTGCTCGACGCCGCGAAACAGCAAACTGATATCGCGATTGATGATCGAGCTGGCGATCCGCCGATCTTTCAGCCGCGCCAGGCCGCTGAGAATCACGCCGGGGATATTGCCAGCGGGCACAATCCGCGAGATCTGATCAACCACGGCGTGAATTTCGGGCAAGGTCATGTGGGTCAGCGTGCGCAGCGACATCGCCTGAGCGACCGAGCGCAGGTTGGTGGCGGTCATTACCGAGGCCGCGGTGAGACGCTGTGGTGTGTCCATACCAAACTCCAGTGTGTTGGCAAATCGAGCTGGCGCGATGGTTGGCGGTCGGCAGTTGACGTGGAGGGTGGGCGCTGAGGGGGATCGAAGCAGCCTTTGCCGTCAACCGAGCGTAGCTTCAACTATAGCGAGGCCGGGCTGGAAGTGGAAGCTCGGCAGATTACGATCGGATAACGAAGCGCTTGCAAGAAAGGGGGACGGTGATCATGGATTGATCACCGTCCCCGATACCGCAGTAGAATGAGGTAATTCCTCATTTCTATTCCTTAACCCCCGCCTACTTGCGGTTGCGCCCGAGCTGCTCGTGGCTGGAGACCCACTCCTCGGCCGCGATGGCGGTGCCGAGCGAGATCTCGCCGCACAGCACGGTCGCGGCAATAATCTCGGCCAGCTTCTGGACCTTGCCCGCCCCGTAGCAGCCCAGCAGCTCCAGGCACTCGCGCTGGGTCGTCAGGGCGGTGCCGCCGCCGTAGGTCGCCACAATCAGCGCCGGGATTGTGATCGAGTAGTAGAAATCGCCGCCGGGCGTGATCTCGGCATAGGCCAGCGCCGCCGACGACTCGGCCACGTTGGCGACATCCTGCCCGGTGGCGATGAAGATTGCCGTGATGGCGTTGGCCGAGTGGGCGCCGTTGTTGTTGGTCCCCGAGAGCTGGCTCGCCAGGGTGCTGATCTGGCGGGCGCGATAGACCCGCTCGACCGGGGTGTGCATCTGGGACTCCAGCAGCTGGGCCGGAATCGTGGCCTCGGCGGTGACGCGCTTGCCTCGGCTGCGCAGGGTATTGATCCGCGAGGATTTTTTGTCGGTGGCGAAGTTCGACTCCAGATAGTACTGCTCGATGCCGGGGTAGCTGGCGCGCATCCAGTCGCAGGCGGCCTTGGTGGCCTTGCCCACCATGTTCTGCCCTGCCGCGTCGCCGGTGGTGTAGTTGAAGCGCAGGAACTGCACCCGGCTGGCCGAGTACTGCTCGATATCGCGCAGCTTGCCGACGCTGGTCGTCTGCTCGGCCTGCTGTTTGATTTCAGCAAAATGCTCGGTCACCCAGCGGCCGAAGTCGCGGGCCTCGCGGGCGCTCTTGAACAGAAACGAGGGCGCCCGCTGCATCGCATCGTCGCTGATTGTGGTCGTGACGCCGCCCGCCGCGTGGAGCAGCTTCATGCCGCGGTTGTAGCTCGCGACGAGGGTGCCCTCGGTCGTGGCCAGCGGCACGTAAAACTCGCCCTGGGCGTGCTCGCCGTTGACCAGCAGCGGCCCGGCGATGCCGATCGGCACCTGGGCGGCGCCGATAAAGTGCTCGATGTTGCCCGGCAGAATGGTTGGCTCGAAGGAATACTGCCCGACGTGGTGCAGCGTCGCGCCAGTGTGCTGCCGGAGGAACTCGATCCGGGCCTCGGCCATCGTGCGGCTGTAGTCGTCGTCGGGCGAGCGGGGGATTTTGGCACCCATTGCAGCTCCTTTGTTGAGCGCACAGCGTGCAGATCGGCGCTGGCAGATCGCACCCGTGCGTTGGTTTTTAGTCCCGTGGATTTTTATTGTACTGGAAAATGCGCGGCTAAAATCACAAGACGCGGTGGATGGCGCCCGTTGCGCATCCGTCCGCGTCTTGATCAGCTCGATGGTGGCTCACTCAGGGGATCACATCGATGGTACAGATCTCCTGCTCCTTGGGACAGGTGCCCAGCGTCTGGTTGTTGTAGCTCACCGCAAAGGTGTCTTTCCAGAATTCGTCTTTATCGTCGAGCAGTGGCTCGGCCGCGAGCGTCGTGCACGTGCTGGCGAAGCTGGCCAGGCTGATCTGCTTATCATCGTCGTCATCTTTTTCTTTCTTGCCCGTGATGCCAAGCAGGCAGCTGTTTGGCGGCAGCTCGCTGATGCCCCAGACCTCGCCGCTCGTGCTAAATTTATCGCTTCCAAAGCTGAGCGGGCCAAGCGGGACGGTCGCCGCTGAGCTGTTGATGATCAGCACGCCTTTCTCCAGCACTCCGGCGGGCCGCACAATCGTCAGCCGCAGCGCTGGGCTGCCTCCGGCCGCCGCCCCACCAACGGGGGCGGCCACACTGCTGGGGCTGGTGGTCTGGCCTGCTGGCGTGGCGCCCTGCTGATTGCGCAGGAACAGAAATCCGGCCAGGGCCAGCCCCAGCAGCACGATGACGCCAATCAGCACCGTGCGCACTGGGATCTGCCCGCCGACGCGGGTCTGGTGCGGCGGCGCCGCTGGCATTGTGGCCGCCTGGGCCTGCGCTGGCGGCGGGGCCGCCGTCGGCAGCGGCTGGGCCTGTCCGGGCAGCGGCGCTAGCGGCGGCTGGACTGCGATGGGCTGGCTGCTCGGCGCGGCGGTGATC
>DAOTUS010000218.1:0-8179 GCA_034437415.1 Herpetosiphonaceae bacterium | reverse complement strand
GTACGACCCAATGGCAAAATCTCGGAGCAGGGGCATAGAATCCTCCAACACAGCACGAAGACGGATCTATCATGCCGGAAGATATCCAGAATTGCAACGATTTAGATGCAATTGCCCTGTCGTATTTACGGCTTCGGTATCACGAAAAACGAACATTCCGCCGATCAGGTCAACATCGCTAAGCAGCAGGAGTAACCCCCCCCGATGCTGCTGTGCTTTTATCCCGAGTCCGGCCTGCTGACACTCGGCCAGGGCCGTCCGCAGGATCTCCAGCGCGTCGGCTTTGCTGAGCTTTGGCGGCTTTGGCTTTCGGGCCACTGGTGCTTTTCTTTTTGGCGGCGGTGCCGCGGCGGCGGGCGTGGTGCTGCTGTTTGTTGTGCTCATAGGCTTGCTTGCGCTCCTCCGATAGTGCGGCAAAGACACCGCCATAGCGCCCGGTGCGCTCATCACGCGATCCCTTGCGCCAGTTCCAGTTACGGCCACCGTTCGTCACCTCGATGCGCCAGCCGAGGTTGATAAACGGTGGCAGAACGGCGATGCGGTCAAAATCAACGTTTAGGGCGTCTGAGTGGGTCAAATCGTGCTGTACCACTATTTCGGGGACAGTAGTGGTACACAGTAGTGGTACAGGCGGTTCTGTAGCATTGTAGTGGGCAGAATCAGCCAGCAACGATGTGGGCAGCGGAGATTCACCCCCTCCGCTGCCGGTGGCTGCTGGCGCTAGTGGTTTGGGCCGTGGCCGTTGCCATTCGCAGAGATCGGCTCGGTCTTGTAGGGAATCCACAGAAGGTCATCGTGTGGCGCTGGCCCAGGTTGTGGAGCTGGGGCCACGGCGGGCGCAGGCACTGCCAGCACGGGCGCAGCGGCGGGAGCTGGCAGTGGGGTTGGAGCTGCGGGCTGATAGACGGGCGGGGCCGCTGGGGCCGTGGCGATGCCCGAGGTTTGCAGCACGTCGCGGAGGAGCTTGTAGCCCTGCTCACGCGCGGCGGCCTGCATCACCTGCTTGGCCTCATCGGTCTGCAAAAACTCCTCCATCGCAATCACGGCCGTCATCGACAGCTGGCCTTTCAGCTCCAGCTCGGCGACCTTCTTGGCCGTATCCACCTGGTACTCGGTCTGCTTGGCCTTGTCGATCGGATCGGCCAGCCAGATCAGCAAGATGCCCAGCGCGGCCAGCACCGGGGTGATCGGGGCGACGTAGGTGGCGTACATGCTTAGGATCCCCTCGGGGATGTCGCCGCTCTTCTCGGCGAAGGCCACCACCACATTCGCGGCCATAATAAAGAACTCAGTGACCAGCACGCTAATCGCCACCGTGCGCTGGGCGCCGGGTTTCACGTCGCCGTTCTTCAGCTTGCGCGGCAGAATCAGCACCGAGCCGCCCAGGGCGAACGCGCCGGCAATGGCCAGGACCAGCAGGCCGCTATCGACCACGCGAGTCACCAGCTGCAGGTACATAATATCGGCGAAGACGACAGCGACCGCGAAGAGAATGTAGGTGACAATACTCGTGACGCTCGTTTCCTTCAGGCGTGAACGAAAATCCATGGTGCAACTCCTTATGGGATAATACAAAGGCCAGCCGAGCAACTCCCAGCTGGCCCGCCGTTGCGATTCATCCGCAGCGGCTTTTGGTTTTAGTCGGCGGACGCATCAGGGTTTGGCCTGGTATTCCACATCCGCCGGGCGCCGCTCTCGTTTTTCGCCCAGCCACCTTGGGCGCCACAGGATGGGCAGCGCACAAAGTAGGCATAGGAGTCCGGGTCATCAAGGCAATCATCATAGCCCGGCCCGCGCTGCTCTTTATCCAGATATGGGTTGTTGGCTTTGTTCCCTCCAGGGCCACAGAATGGGCAGGGCAGTAGCTCATCCATCACCACTCTCCTTGCCTGAGTTGGCTCCACTGCCAGGCACCCACACCCAGCAGGAAGATGAAGTAAAGAATTAGGTACGTCATGAACCCTCCTGAATAATCATCGAGCAGCAGCGCTATCTCCAGCGCTGCTGCAGCACCGTCGAAACGAGCGAGTGCGGCCACCATCGGCGGATCTGGCGGTGTCGTCGAAGCCGTCGGGCGCATCGCTGATTCTGCTGCTGCTGGCCACTATCGCTATTTCTGGCGCTCCAGGCCCGTATCGTTGGAAATGGTGCTGCCAGCTGGTATCGTCGTTTCTGGCGGTGGGCGAGGCCATCGTCAGTTCTGGTGAGGAGATCCCATCGCGCTTTCTGGCGATGCTCCAGCAGTGGTTGAAAACTCATCGAGCGCACTGAGCAGGGCATAGCGCTCCAACGCAGGGAGGCGGCGCAGTCGCTCGGTCCAGCGCTGTTTCTTCCGCTTGATACGCTCGCGCTCGCGAAAGTTCTGCCCCAGGTAGCGGTAGTCGTGCAGCGCGGTCGGCTCGGGGTAGTTCATCCACAGCCACTCGGTGGCCCGCTCGCCGCTGCGCTTGGTGGTGGTAAACGTGATGTGGCGCCAGTCGTGCAGCAGCTCGTCGTACAAACTGGTGCCATAGCCACTAATGGCGATGCGTGACGGGAACGTGCGCAGCAGCACGAGCAGATCGCGGTGCTCGTCGTCGGTGCCAAACTCCTGTTTGTAGATGTTTTTGGTGCCGCTGCGGCTGGAGAACAGGTAGGGAGGGTCAAGGTAGATAAAGGTACGCAGATCCATCAGGTGGCGCATCCGCTCCAGCTCTTGGGGGGCATCGCCGCAGATGACGATAGTCCCGACGGTGCGGAGTCGCTCGGCCTGGCCCGGGTCTTTCTCGATGAGGATAGTTTCGATGGAGGGGGCCTTCAGGCGGGCAATCGTGGCGTCCCCGGCGAATGCCTCAATGTACGTGTGATGTGGCGGGATCTGGTTGATGATCTGCTGGTAGACGCCAGATCCGCTTTTGCCGCCAGGGTAGGGCATATCAACTCGCTTTCTTGCGAAAGGAATCCGCCTTTGGGCAGGTCTCGAAGTGCGATCGCTTGGTCATATGGTTGTTGGCCACATCGTAGGGGTGCGGCCCGCCCTGGTCGTTGCGGCCCCACCAGATTGGCCGGAGGCAGCCTCGACACTGCGACCAGGGTTTGATGGGCGCGGGCTCTGCTGTGTCGGGTTTTGATATAGGCACGGGGGCGGGCATCAGCTCCATCGTGAAGGGGATTGGCTCGGTCGGCGCGTGCGCCAGACGGTGGCGCGCCCGCTCGGCCCGGTTGTCGTGGCCAGCCCAATCCAGCGCGGCGTGCTCGGCCTTGATCTGGTCGTAGGTGGTCAGGTCGTCGTCGGTGATGGCGTCGGCGGCCTGGGTGTAGATGCTGTCAGTGTTCATCGGTTCGCCGCAATCACGGCCCGCATCAGTCCTGGTGGCACGGCGTTGCCTATGATGTCACATGCCTTGGTCTTCGTGGTTGGCAGCCGGTAGTTGGGTGGAAAGTCCTGCAGGTCAGCCAGGGCATCAACTGAGAGCTGAACCACGCGCCCGGAGATCCGGGCGCGTGGTTCTGTATCGTAGCGGAAGCGATCCCCGTCCGCCCCGCTGTTGCTGCCGTGCATGATGAAGGCACGGATCGACGATCTTCCTGCTCGGATCGTGAGCATCGGTTCGTCAGCATAGCGCACGCCGTTGCCCTCGGCTGCTCCAGCAAAACCAGTATTGCCGCCGCCGACCAGAAACGGCTCCTGTAGCTCGGCCCACTCAGCGGGGAGCCGCGGCACCTGCCAGTTGGCCCACTTGCTCGGCGTGAACTCCTCGATACGATGCTTCACGGCATCAAACCAGCCGCGCCAGGGGCGAATCGCATCATCGAACATACCGAGCTGACTGGCCGGAGCCGCGTGTTTGGAGTGCGTTGCTATCGGTCGATGTGGCTGATGGTCCAGGCTGGCGACCAGGATCAGCCGCTTGCGATTCTGGGGCACGCCGTAGTTCGCGGCATCAAGGTGCCAGTGGGAAAAAGCATAGCCCTCGGCCTGGAGGGTTTCCTGAATGCGGCGAAACGAGAAATACGTCGTGTAGCCCCAGACGTTTTCCAGCGAGAAACGCCGGGGGCGCAGCTCGCTGATCCCTCGCCGGATCGCCGCAGCTAAGGCAATATCGAGCAATGTTTCACCAGCGTTGGGATTTGCCTTGCTGGCAGTCGTGCAGGGCGGGCTGGCGTGCCACCAGAACGGCGTGCGAAAGCTGCTCCAGTCCGCGCGGCGAATATCCTCCACAACACAGTGATTCCCCAGATTCTGATTGTAGACCTCTGCCTTCCACGCCTCGCGCTCCATCGCCCAATCCAGCTCCAGCCCGGCCTGCTCGGCCCCCAGGTCGGCACCCCCGCCACACGAACAGATGGAAGAAACTGTATCGCTCACGCGGCCCTCCGCGCATCGAGCGGCAACGCTCGGTAGTCGGCGCCCCCGCAGAACACCGCCTGTACCACTGCCTCATCGCCCAGCCGGGAGCGCAGGCGCGGCTCGAAGCGCGGGGCGTTCGGGGCGAAGTTGCTGGTGATGACCGTCGCACGGCGGCGCTGATACCGCTCGTTCAGAATTTGAAACATGCGCATGTCGCGGGTTTCGGTGGAGCGTTCCGCGCCCAGGTCATCGACAATCAGCAGCGCCGCCGTGCAGAGTGTGTGCATCAGTTTTTCAAAAGCCTGCGGACTGTCGAATTGGGTAGATTGCAGCTTATCGAGCAGGTCGGGGGCAGTGTAGTACATGCCCTCAATACCCTGGTCGAGCGCAGCGTTACCAATCGCCATCGCAAGATGGGTTTTTCCTGTCCCATAGCCGCCGTGTATCAGCAGAAAGCCCTCGGGCCGAATCGCGTAGGTGCTGGCGATGGCGGCGCCGTGGGGTTCGCGCAGTGTATCAAACGTAGCAAAGGTCTGGCTAGAAAACGCCCCGAGGCCGCTGGTGGCCCGGAGCTGTTCGCGGCGATGCTGGGCGTCGGCGTGCTGCTGGCAGATGCAGCGGGTTATTTTTTTGCCGACATCTGTTTCCAGCAGGATCCAGTGGGCGTCTTTGCAGACATCACACGTGATGGGTGTCATGGTGGGCCTCCAAGATGGTCATAGATAGGCTTGAGGAGATAGCTATAGCGCTGGTGCAGCAGGGTGGTGACCTGCTCGGTGGCCGCGATAATGCGCCGCTGGTCGGGGTCGAACTGTGCGCTGGCGAGCCAGCGGCGGGCCTGCGCCGGGCACGTCTCCCAGTCCGGGATCAGGCCGACCAGCCAGGGGGGCGGCGGCTCGGCAGCTGGGGGCGGCGCTCCAGTCTGGGCTGTGGCTGTGGCTGGCGGCTCGGGCGGCAGCGTGCCGGGCGGCAGGGAGGCGAGCTCCAGGACGAACGCGCCAACGCGGCCTTGGGGATTGGTCCGCTGCCAGTGTTCCCAATGGCAGCGGAGGATTTCGGCCGAGAAGGCGGCGGCCAGCTGGTGCCGCTGTTTGGGGGACCGCACCCCAACGGTCTTCCGCAGGTACTCCAGCGATTCGCTTGAATGGGAAAGACCACCACCATCACCCGCTGCGTCAGCAGCACCACCTGGTGGTGGTTTCTTTAATTTTCTTTTTTCTTTAACACCTTTAACATGCTGGTCTACTTCGTTGACTACTTTTGGTCTACTTCGTTGACTACCTCTAGTCAACGAAGTAGACTGGTCTACTTCGTTGACTAGTCCACTTGGTTGACTAGCTAGGGCCGGATCGGCCGCAACAATAATGAAGTAGACAAACCCATTACCCTCGGCTGATCGGCCAATCAGACCGCGTTCCATGCCCGCCTCAATCCCGTTCAAAACTCCCTGACGCGAGAGCCCAGTGAGTTGCTCGAGGTCGGTCAGGCTGAGCTTGGCGCTGCGTTGATGCCAGCCGAAGGTCTCGCGGCAGATCGTCAGTGTGACGCGCATCTCGGCCTCGGCCATGAGCGGCAGCGCATCGTAAACTACGTTCGGGGTCTGGGTATAGTTTGGTGCAGGTACTGTCATAGGAGCCTCGGGGGAAATACAAACAGCGCACCGAGTGGTGCGCTGTTGAGCGATAGTAGGTATTTAATTGTTGGTAGAATTAGGCAGCGATGCGGAAATGATGCCAGAGAGGAACGTTCAAAAATGGCTGAACAATGTTCCACTCACGGCGGGAAACGCCCGTTTCCCGCTTGCTATCAACCTGCCGGATTGTTTGCCGGCGCATTTCTTCCAAAAGCACGCCGTACGCCACTTGTGGTTGTACGGCGTGTATTTGTGTCTCCATAATCCAAAAACTGCTGAAGACGATCTGAATTAGCGCCCGGCGCTCATCCAGGGTCGCCCGATCGATCAGGCTGCCAAGATTTTGCAACAGTTTGGCCGCTTTGTCCAGATCCAGCAGCGGCTCGGTGGAGATCTGCTCCTCGGCCTGCTCCAGCTGGCGCTTGATGTCGGTGCAGCGCTTCAGGTACTGGTCGCGGGTCAGATTGCCGTCGGCGTAGATCTCGGTGTAGCGCTCCAGCTTCTGCTCCAGCGCCACCCGATCGATGCCGGGCCGCCGGACGCGGACTGGTGTCCGGCCCTTGAGCCGCTTGAGCGCCTCGCGCTGCCAGTCGGTGGCGTAGACGAAGCCCCGCAGTAGGTCCAGCACCTGATCATCGATCACGTCCATGCGCTGCATTTTGACCAGGCAGTTGCGGCGGCTGTTGCCGGCGCAGCGATAGTAGTTGTTGCGCGAGCTGGAGTTGCCGGAGCGGTGCTGCCAGAGCGGCTGGTCGCAGTCGGCGCAGCGCCCGATGTTGAGCAGCAGCCCCTGCGGGTCCGATGGCAGCTTGGTCATCTCCGCCGTCCGCGCCCCACCGGAGCGGGCCTCGCGAATGGCGGCGCAGCGCTCCCACAGATCCAGGGGGATCAGCGCCTCGTGAAGCCCTTTAAACTCCTGGCCGCTGGAGACAAAGCCACAGTAGGCCCGATTCGAGATGATGTCGCGCACGCCCTCGGTGCGGAAGTGGCGCACCCCGCGCACATTCAGCTCGTCGGCCACCCGGCTGTAGCTGTAGTTGCCCGTGGCATAGAGCGCAAACATCTCGCGGACCAGCTCAGCATCATCGCCGGGCACAATCGTGTCCTTATCCACCCGACGATAGCCGTAGGGGCAGATGCCGCCGACCCAGTAGCCCTGCTGGGCTTTCTCGATCAGCCCTTTGCGGGTCTCCTCGCGCAAGTTGTTGATGTACAGCTCGGAAAATACGCCCTGGACCTGAAACATCGCCCAGCCCATCGGCGAGGTCAGATCGATGTTCTCCATAATCGAGACAAACGAGGCATTGTGGTCGCGCACAACGTCGATAAATCCCAACAGCAGGCGCAGGTTGCGCATGAGTCGGTCGGTTTTGTGGACGATAATCGCCTGCACTTTCTTGCTGATGATATCCGACTGGAGCTGGCGGAGCGCTGGCCGTTTATCGTTTTTGGCGCTGATCCCCTCGTCGGTGTAGACGTGGTGGACGTGCCAGCCGCGCCGATCGGCCTCGGCCCGACAGTCGCGCTCCTGCTTGTCGAGGCTGTAGTCCGATTGGTCGTCGGTGCTGATGCGAATGTAGATGGCGGCTTTGATCACGAAGTAATCCTCCTGCTATGCGGCTTCTTTACGAATAATACCTTGTGGCACGTAGGTATCCTGGCCTGGGCGGGTGGTCCGGCACTCACGATCAATCACATTCACCGCCCATTCAATCAGCTGCTCGATGGCGCGGTCAGCGGACTGTTCGGTGACGGGTGGACCCTGGTGGACATTCAGTGCGTGCTTGCGGCTCATGCGGCGCTCCTTTCATATTTCTGGCGGCGTTGCTCAAAGCTCAATGGGCGAAAATCGGGGGCGGTGATGCGTAGCTCCTCGCAGATTGTGATGTCGGTGAAACGCGAGGAGAGCCGTGGATCGAGGTCGCTGTTTTCAAGATTGGTCGTAATCACGGTCGGCAGCTTGAAATTACTGCGATGGTTGATGATTTGGAAGAGCGTCTGTTTGGCGAATGGCGTGCTGTTTTCTGTGCCCAGGTCATCGAGAACCAGCAGATCCACGGTTCTGATCAGGTTCGTGTGCTGCTCGTACGTGATCTCGCTAGTGGGTCACTTGTCACGTCCATCGCCATTGGGCAGCCGCCCGAGATCGGCGGATGGGCCGACGGGTGACGGCACCCGAGCCGCCTTGGCTATGCCGCCGCTGCCGCTGGCGTGCT
>DAOTUS010000217.1:0-2486 GCA_034437415.1 Herpetosiphonaceae bacterium | reverse complement strand
GGCTGGCCCAAGCTATCAGGTGCCCAGCGCCGACACCAGCAGATTAGCGGGACTGCCCGGCCTGCACCCCTGTCCGCGCTGCGGCCAGCCAACCCAGCTCAACGAGCGCCGCTGCCGCGCCTGTGGCCAGTCGCTGGTCGAGAAGGTCGAGCGGCAGCGGGCGATTCGGGTGCCCGCGACCGTGGCTGGCGTGATGAGCATTGTGTACTCGGCGCTATTTATTCTCTTAGCTATTGCGATCTTTGTGCAGGCATCCTCTAACTGGGCGCTATTTAAAAAAGGGATGCTCGCACAAGTGCCCAAAGACCAGCAGGAATTGTTTCTTGAGACGTTTGCTGAACAGATTGATGAACAGTTTGAGATCTTAGTCACTCCAATGATCAATGCTGGCACCATAGTTATGGCGATCGGGATCATTGGGATTGTTCTGGCAGTCGGGGTGCTCAAGCTCAGGCGCTGGGGCTACTGGGGCAGCTGGCTCTTTATTGGCATCAACTGGGTCTTGATTATACGAGAGTTTATGCAACAAAGTCTAGATATCTCAGTAATGTTAGAAGGTAATATAAGCGAAAAACAGGAGTCGATCCTCAAAGCTATGCGAGCACTTACAACCATCTCGCCGATCTGGCTGACCGTTATTCTGATCTGCCTGGGCCTGGCCTGGAAGCTGTTCACCAACCAGACCGTGCGCTTTCTGGCCGACGACCCCGCCAGTGGCGACCCGACGGTGCACTTCAACCGCGGGATCGGCTATCGCAAGCGCGGCATGTGGTATCAGTCGCTGGTCGAGTGGGAGAAGGCGGTCAAGCTATCGCCCTCGGATGCGACCTACCGCCACGCGCTGGGCCTGGTGTATGCCCAGATGCAGCGGCGCGCCGATGCGCTGCGCGAGCTTGATGAGGCGGTCCAGCTCGCCCCCGACAATCTGAAAATCCACGAAGACCACCAGCGCGTGCTGGCGCAGGCCTGATGTGGCTCGGAAACCAGCGCTGTTTTCCGTTTCTGCCCTCGCAATGATTATTTTTTGAGGTGTGTATGCCGGGAAATTCGTTTGGGACATTGTTTCGCATTACAACCTGGGGCGAGTCGCACGGCCCGGCCCTGGGCGTCGTGATTGATGGCTGTCCAGCCGGGCTGGAGCTGGATGTGCCTGCGATTCAGGCGCAGCTGGACCGCCGCCGCGTCGGACAAAGCCGGGTCACGTCGGCCCGCCGCGAACCCGACGAGGTCGAGATCCTCTCGGGCGTCTTCGAGGGCCAGACCACGGGCACGCCGATCTCGCTGCTGATTCGCAACACTAATGCCAAATCTGGCGACTACGACGCAATCAAGGACGTGTATCGCCCTGGCCACGCCGACTACACCTACGATGCCAAGTATGGCTTCCGCGACTATCGCGGCGGCGGGCGCTCGAGCGCCCGCGAGACCGCCGCACGGGTGGCCGCCGGCGCCGTCGCCCGCCAGATTCTGGCCCGCATGGGGATTTCGCTGGTTGGCTACACCAGCAGCATGGCCCACCTGAGCGCCAAGGTCATCGATGAGGCCGAGATCGAGCGCAACATCATGCGCTGCCCCGATGCGGCGGTCGCGGCGGAGATGGTGGCCCTGGTTGAGAGCGCCCGCCACGAGCTTGACTCGCTCGGCGGCGTGGTAGAGGTGCGGGCGCGGGGCGTGCCGCCGGGCCTGGGCGAGCCGGTCTTCGACAAGCTTGACGCCCTGATCGGCCACGCCATGTTCAGCATTCCGGCCGTCAAAGCGGTGGAGATTGGCGCGGGCGTGGCGGTGGCCCACATGCGCGGGTCGCAGAACAACGATCCGTTTGTGCTGAATTCCGACGGCAGCATTGGTACTACCAGCAATCACGCCGGTGGCATTCTGGGCGGCATCAGCAGTGGCACAGAGATTGTGGTACGATTGACCGCGAAGCCGCCGGCCTCGATCGCCCAGGAGCAGCAGACCGTCAACGCCGCTGGCGAGCCCGCCACAATTGTGGTCAAGGGCCGCCACGACCCGACTGTGCTGCCGCGGCTGGTGCCGGTGGCCGAGGCAATGCTCGCCCTTGTGCTGGTCGATTGTGTTCTGCAAAGTCGCGCCACACGCCTTTAGAAAGCCCGAAGTCTGTCGCCAGGATGGCCCTGGTCGCCCGTGCGATGCCGACTTCACACCTGTTTTTTATGGATGAACCAACACCAACCAATCCAACGATAGTGCGCCCCCGCCTGCGCGCCGCCATCAGCCGGGCGATCGCTCGGAGTGGCGCAGCGCCGCCCGACGGAGAGGCCGCGCTGCCGCTCGACACCGCCGCGCCACCAGCCAGTGCCGCGCCGCCTGCGCCGCCGCTGCCACAGCGCCAGGACCAGTTTCGGCGGGCGGCCAGCCGGGCGGCGGCGCGCCAGCGCGAGGAGGTCGCCCGAGCGGCCCGTGAGCCGATCTCGGCGGATAGCTATGGCCGCATGCGCACGCGGGCACGCCCACGCACCCGCGAC
>DAOTUS010000216.1:0-1596 GCA_034437415.1 Herpetosiphonaceae bacterium | reverse complement strand
CCATATATGGCGTCCCTCCCGCGAATACGTGCGCTTTTTGGGTTTCCCGGTCATCGCGCAGGTCGGTGCGAACGCCATACATGGTGTCCATGGGCCTAATCTAACATTGTCAAAGTACCTCTTTTTTTTCTAATCCTGTTTTGGCTGGGCGAGCGCCTGCTGCTCTTTGCGCTTGAGCGCCTCATACTCGCGGTGGGCGATCTCCGAGATAATCATATACAGCTGCAGCATATCCGCGATTGGCGCGAGCAGCGCAATCCGGCGGCTGGCCTCCTCGCTGATGCGGGCGAACTCGGCCTTGTTTTCAGCCTTCTCAAAGCGGCGCTGCAATCGCTCGGCCTCGGCTTTGAGCTTATCGAAATATAATGGTTCTGCGCCGTACATGGGTGTTTATCCTTTCTAGCTACTCGGATTGATCGACGATCACCGGGTGTTGAGCGGTATAGACAATCCGCGAGAGATCCGCCAGCAGTGGGTCAGATACCTCGGTATCGATATACTCGGCCGAATCCCAGATCCATATACTCACCACATATTCAGGCCCGTCAGGGGAGAGAACATAGCCCGAGTCGGCGCGGGCATCATCGATCCAGCCACTTTTATGGGCCACAAAGGCATCTTCGGGCACGCCGGCCACAATTTTGTTGCTATCCTCGTTCTGGGCCATAATCGCCAGGATTTCATCGCAGCGCCTGGGCGTAAGCTCGGTCTCGGTCATATCGAGCAGCGGGCCCTCGCCGTTGGCACAGCGCACAATCGCGGTGACAATCTGGGTCATCTCGTTGGGGGTGGCCCGGACATACGGATCAGCATCGGTGAAAGGGCGCTCGCCCTCCTGGCCGCGCTTGGAGATCTCGATGCCTTGAAATTTACTCAGGTAGGTAATCGACTCAAACGGCGCGGCCAGGGTTGTAAACTCGATCCCCAGCACATCAACCAGGGTTGCGTTCATGCGGCGGGTGCCGCGCAGCCCATCGCCATCGCCGATCATCTCCAGCAGCTCGTTCGAGGCAAAGTTATCGCTCTGCTCGATCATCAGCTTCATCGCGCTCCGCTGGCCTTTGGTGAATTCGGCGCGGCTGATATAGGCCTGCAGCAAAATCGGAATTTTCAGCACGCTCATGCCCGAGAAGACCGTATCGCCGTGGTAGTGGATGGTCTGGTTGGTCTCGATGTTGTACAGCGAAACCCCAACCACGCCGCCCCAGCGCTTCTCACGGGCGGCCAGCGCGGCGACAAGCTCGGCGGGGCTGGCCTGCAGCGAGCTGGTTACCGGCGTGGTCGCCAGGAGGATATGGCGCGATCCGGGCACGGTCTCCAGCATCTGGGTGATCTGGGCCAGAGTCGCGTTCACATCCAGCGCCAGCCCAGGGGTCAGCACAAATGTCGAGGCTTCGGCATCGTAGCCCAGCGTTGGCGACAGCGCGACCTGGGCCTCCAGGTCGGCCACAACCGCCTGCAGCAGCGCCAGCTCGTAGGTCGGGCGCAGGGTCAGGCTGAGCGGCGCCGCACTCCTCGGCAGCAGCTCGGCGGCCTCGCGCAGCACGTCTTCCAGCGGCACGGTCAGGCTAATCGCGCTGGCCTTAATAATGTAGC
>DAOTUS010000215.1:0-23999 GCA_034437415.1 Herpetosiphonaceae bacterium | reverse complement strand
CCAGATGTTCGGTCGGAGAGCGCCACCCCTTCTTTAGTTTCCCCTCCCCGGAGGGGAAACAAGCCCGCTTTCCTCCCCGCAGCAAGCTACGGGGTATCCACCGGGCGGAGTACATGAATTGTGGGTATCCAGCCCAGTGCTGAAGCAACACCAGGGCTATTCTAGCAGGGTTGGCTGGATAAAGTGTGACAAAACTTGTCAGTTGCATAAGAAGGTGGCTGAACGAATGTGGCGCTCAGTCATCAGGTGAGGAGATCACGGTCAGGTCATCAAGCTCGGGGTCGCAGTTGCCCTCAAGCTGATGGCAGATCCAGGCCAGGCTGCTGGAGAGATTCTCGTCGCAGTAGCGCCACGAGTGACCGCCGGGATGCTCGCGGTAGACATGGGGAATGTTATGATTTTGCAGCGTACGATGAAACGCCCGATTTTCATCAACCAGAAAGTCATCCATCCCGCAGTCCATATGGATCTTGGGCAGCGGGCCGTCGGTATATTCGATCAGCTGAAACAGATCGTGCTCACGCCGCACGGCGCTGCCTAGCGGGCCAAAAATTCCTACGTTGGGCGGATCTTCGACCCAGCGCGGGGCGCCGATGGCGCCGCTGTGGCTGAACGCGGCGCCCCAGACCTGCCGATAGCGCAGGGCCAGCATCAGCGCGCCGTAGCCGCCCATCGAGATGCCGCCAATCGCCCGGCTGGCGCGGGTGCCCAGCGTGGCATACTGGCTATCGATAAAGCTGCGGAGATCATCAACCACAAAATCTTCCACCAGCCGCCCATCAACCGTATTGATATAAAATGAGCGGCCACATTGGGGCATCACCACAATCAGCCGCAGGTCAGAAACATAGCGCCGGAGATTGGTATAATCAAGCCAGCACATAAATGTATCTGATAGCCCATGCAGCAAGGTCAATACGGCGTAGCGCCGATTGCTGATTGCGTGATCCGGGGGCAGCAACACCGCCACAGGTACGTTTGTACCAAGCGCAGGACTCGGACACGATAGCACCTGAAGTACGTGCATGTAGAGTCTAAACCTCCATCGCCAGACTAGGAGTACATCAGGCACCAGAATACCGCGCTGTCTACAGGCCGTCAACTGTTTACGGGCGGGGTGGCGCGCAGCCGCCGACCGCTCAGGGTTTATCAAGAAGGAGGGTTTATGCGAAAAGCAGCGGATTTGCTCAAGAAGTTGATCGTGCAGGTTGATACCGGCAACATTATTGGCAATGTGGTTGATTTGCTGATCGATCCCGATGAAAATCGGCTGGTCGCGGTGCTGACCGTGACCCCGCGCTGGCTGCGCGAGCCAGCCCTGATCCCCTGGGAGCAGATCGTCGTCTCAACTGGCGATGTGATTCTGGTCCAGGCTGGCACCGAGCCGATCCACGCCAGCGCCATGCCGCAGTTCCAGCAGCTGCTCAGGCGCAAAATCCACGTCAGCGGGACTCCGGTGCTCACCAGAAGCGGGGCAAAAATTGGCACCGTCGGCGCACTGATGATCAACGATCACGGGCAGATTCTGGGCTATGTGGTGAACAGCGGGTTTCTCGGCAGCGAGCGCCAGTTTGTGGCCGCCGAGAGTGTCGAGGCGCTCGGCGCCGATGCCCTGATTATCCTCGAAGGCTCGGCCCGTGATGCGCTGCCAATCAGCGCCAGCGAGGCCGAGGAGCTCGTCGATGAGCTGAAACATTCGATTGTGCTGCCGCTGACCGGAACCCGCCTGACGGTCGACCCCCACGTCGGCGAGCATCTCGCCGCCAGCGCGGTCGCCGCTGCCGTCGCCACCAGCCCGCCGCCGCCCGAGGCCGCGCCTGCCAGCGCCGCCGCCCCGGAGCCTGCGCCCCCGGCGTCCGGGCTGGCCGAGGTCCCACCGGCGGCGGTTGGCACAACCCGCAAGCTGACCACCGCCGAAATTGATGCGCTTATCCGGGGCGAGCGCACCGTACCCGATGAAATTAAGACCGATTTTGAGTGAGGATTGCACCCTTGAGCCTCTTGGACACAACCTGTAGCGGAATTCAGCCGCTCGACCCAACCGCCATGGACCAGGCCCGCCAGCACCAGGATCGCCTGACCAAGCCCCAGGGCGCCCTGGGCGATCTGGAGCGCGTCGCCATTCAGCTGGCTGGGATCACCGGCACGCTGGCGCCAGCGCTGCAGCGCCCGACGATTGTGGTGGTGGCCGCCGACCACGGGGTCGCCGCCGAGGGCGTCAGCGCCTATCCGGCCAGCGTCACCGCCCAGATGGTCGCCAACTTTCTCAGCGGCGGCGCGGCGGTCAACGTCCTGGCCCGCCTGGCGGGGGCCGAGGTGCTGATTGTGGATGCCGGAGTCCAGACGCCGATCGTCAGCGCCGCGCCGCAGTTTCGGGCCGAGCGCCTTGGCCCCGGCACGGCCAACCTGCTCCACGGCCCGGCCATGACGCCCGCCAGCGCCAGCGAATCGATCGAGCGCGGCATTCAGATCGCCTTCGATCTGGCCGACAGCGGCGTTGGGCTGATCGCGCTCGGCGAGATGGGGATCGCCAACACCACCGCCGCCGCCTGCATCACCGCCGTGCTGACTGAGACCGCACCCAGCCTGGTCACCGGGCCAGGCACCGGCCTGACCCCGGCGCAGGTCAGGGAGAAAATCAGCGTGATCGAGCGCGCGATCGCCCGAGTGCCCGCCAACCCTGACGCCCTCACCGTCCTGAGCGAGGTCGGCGGCTTCGAGATTGGCGTGCTGGGCGGGATTGTGCTGGGCGCGGCGGCGCGGCGGATTCCGCTGGTGCTCGATGGCTTTATCACCCTGGCGGCGGCGCTGCTGGCCCAGCGGCTGTGCCCCGGCGCCATCGCCTACTGCATCGCCGCCCACTGTGGCAGCGAGCCAGGCAACCGCAGCGCCCTGGAGCGGCTGAATCTGCGCCACCTGCTTGAGCTAAATCTGCGCCTGGGCGAGGGCAGCGGCGCCGCCCTGGCCATTCCCCTGATCCAGGCCGCCGCCAGGATCGCCGCCGAGATGGCGACGTTTGGCAGCGCTGGCGTGGACACCGCCAGCGCGCATTGAACCATTTGGCGAAAAGAGCAGTAACGGCATTGATGCGGGCACCGTTAAATGAGGATATGTTGGATGATTGAGACCACCAAGGACATTCAGTTTGCCCAGCAGTGGAGCGCTGGACTGCGCACCCATATCGGCCAGGTGATCGTGGGCAAGGACCGCGTGATCGAGCTGGTGCTGGTGGCGCTGCTCTGCGAGGGCCATGTGCTGCTGGAGGATGTGCCGGGCGTTGGCAAAACCACCCTGATCCGGGCGCTGGCCCAGTCGCTGCACTGCACGTTTCGGCGGATTCAGTTCACCCCCGATCTGCTGCCGACCGATGTCAGCGGGCTGTCGTTTTTCAACCAAAAACAGAGCGAGTTCGAGTTTCGCGCCGGGCCGATTTTCACCAATCTGCTGCTGGCCGATGAGATCAATCGGGCCACGCCGCGCACCCAGTCGGCGCTGCTGGAGGCCATGCAGGAGCGCACCGTCACGCTTGATGGCGAGACCCATCTGCTGCCGCGCCCATTTCTGGTGCTGGCGACCCAAAACCCGGTTGAGCTAGCCGGGACCTTTCCGCTGCCCGAGGCCCAGCTCGACCGCTTTTTGCTGCGGATTGAGCTGGGCTATCCCACCGCCGAGGAGGAGGAGCAGATTGTGCTGCGCTTTGGGGCGAAAAATCCGCTCGATACGCTGCTGGCCCACAGCGATACTGCCATGCTGGCGACGATGACCGCCCAGCGCCAAAAAGTCATTCTCAGCGAGGCCGTGCGCCGCTATGCCATCGCGATTGTGCGGGCCACCCGCGGCCACCCCGATGTCGAGCTGGGCGCCAGCCCGCGTGGCTCGCTGGCGCTCAACCAGACCGCCCAGGCGCTGGCGTTTCTGCGCGGCCGCGAGTTTGTGCTGCCTGACGATATCAAAGAGCTGGTCCCGGTGGTGCTCGGCCATCGCCTGATTCTGAATGCCGAGGCCCGCCTCCACGGCCGCAGCGCCGAGACAATCCTGCAGGATATTCTGCGCAGCGTGCCGGTTCCAGTTGAGCTGGTGTAGGGGGTAGGGACGAACTGATGCTCTCAAAACATTTTATCGAAGGGCTTGTGCTCGTCCTGATTGCGAGCCTGCTGCTTCAGCAGTGGGTGATTGTGCTCCTGTGTGTGCTCACGCTGGTGCCGCTGGGTGCGGCCAACGGGTGGCGCCGCTGGGCGCTGCGGGCGCTGACCTACGAGCGCAGCCTGAGCGAGCATCACGTGTTCCCGGATAGCGAAATCGAGATGACCACCAAAATCACCAATCGCAAGCTGCTCCCGCTGGCGCGGCTTGACCTGACCGATGCGATCCCCGATGGGCTGGAGATTATTGGCCTCAAGCTATCGTCGGTGGGCCGCTTTGGCTTCCGCGCACTGCCGCGCTCGCTGAGCCTGAGCTGGTACGAGGCCGTAACCCGCCGCTATCAGGTGCGCTGCCCGCAGCGGGGCGACTATCGGATTGGCCCGGTCACGCTCAAATCCGGCGATCCGTTTGGCTTTTTCAGCCAGGAGCGCGAGCAGGCGGTTTTGACCAAGCTGGTGGTCTATCCGCGCCTGCTGCCGCCGCGGGAGCTTGGCTTCGAGATGCGCCAGCTGCTGGGCGATATTCGGGCGCAGAACCGACTACTCGCCGACCCGTCCCGCACCGTCGGCGTGCGCGACTACCATCGTGAGGATCCGCTGAAAAGCATTCACTGGAACGCCACCGCCCGCCGGGGCATGCTGCAAACCCGCGTGTACGAGCCAACCACCGACCTGAATATTATCTGCTTTCTCGATATCAGCACCTTCAACTACATCTGGGAGGGCATCGATCCGGCGCAGGGCGAGCGGCTGATCAGCACCACGGCCACAATCTGCAAGGCGCTGATTGCCGAAGGCCACAGCGTGGGCCTGTGGAGCAACGCGGCGACCTTTGCTGGCGGTGGCACAGTGCGGGTCGCCGCCGCCCGCCACCCGCAGCAGCTTGGGCGGGTGCTGGAGACACTGGCCCGTCTGCTGCTCTACACCGGGCCGGCAATGGCGAATCTGCTGACCTCGGCGCGGGCGATGGTTCCCAGCGGCGCAACCATCGTGCTGATCAGTGCGCTGGCCAATACTCCCACGCGGGCGGCGCTGCTGCGGCTCCGCAGCGCGGGCCATCCGGTGGTCTGGATTAGCCTGGGGGCCGAAAAGCCGCTGCTGCCGGGCGCAACGCTGTATCACATTCCGCCAGCGCTGGAGGAGGCCCAATGAAACAGTGGCTGCTGCCGGCCTGCCTGATCACGATGTACGTGGGTCTGGCCAGTATAGTAGTGCTGATCTTTGGCGCGATTGGTGATCCGGCCAGCCAGCCAACCCGCTGGCCCGCAATGGCGGCGGTGATGCTGGTGACACTGCTGGTCAAGCAGGTGGCTGGGCGTCTGACCGAGCGCAACACCAGCACCATCGTGGCGGCGATCAGCCTGGCGACGGTGGCGCTGATGCTGAAATCGCTGATTGGCGGCGGCTTGAGCCCACTCAGCGGCTGGGGCGTCTTTGTGCCGCAAGAGGTGCCGATTTTCCAAGAGCTGCTCTTTAGCACCACGGCCCTGCTGCTGCTGGTCGGCCGGGCGCTGATTCTGGATAGCTATGGCGCCCATGAGGTGGCCAGTTTATTTCGGCGCAGCTTGATCTTTATGCTGGCGCTGCTGCCGGTCCCGGTGATTCTATTTGATGTAACCTATGCGAACACCGCGCTGCTGAATGCGCTGGCCAGCCACATTATTATCTTCATGAGCAGTGCGCTCCTGGCCTTGATGGTGAGCAACAGCAGCGGCCACGAGAATGCCAGCGGCCAGCGCTGGCTGGTCAGCGGCGGGCTGCCAGTGGTCGGGCTGATTGGCGGCAGCCTGCTGGTCAGTGCGCTGTTCTCGACCAGTCTGCGGGCGCTGCTCTTCCAGGCGCTCGGTGCGATTTTAGGCGTTCTGGCCACACTCTTTGGCGCAATTGCCCTGGTTGTCAGCGCGATGGTCCGCTGGTTTATCGGCCTGTTTGATCGCAGCCAGCCGCCGCCATCAGAGCTGGTGCCAAGCTCAAACACGGTCGAGGACGATCTCAATCGGCTGGTCAACGAGCTAAATCAATCCCAGGCAGCGCCGCCATCGCCGCTCTTCGAGCTGATCAGCCGCACGATCACGCTTGTGGTGCTGCTGCTGCTGCTGTGGCTGGCCGTCCGCTGGGGGTTGAACTTCTGGCGCAAGCACCAGCAGGCCCGCTCCAGCGTCGACGAGCGCACATCGCTGTGGTCGTGGGGCCAGGTTGGGCAGGATCTGCAGAGTCTCTGGCGGGGCTGGGTGGATAGCCTGGGGCGTCGCAGCGCCGCCGATGAGCTGCGCGGCGATACGCCAGCCCTGCGGATTCGGCGGGCCTATCGGCGCCTGCTTGAGCTGGGGGTTGAGGCCGAAAAAGCGCGCAGTGTCGATCAGACTGCGCGTGAGTATGGCGGGGAGGCGACGAGTTTTGTTCCGGCGGCAACCACGAGCATCGGCCAGCTCACCAGCGCCTACGAGGCGGCGCGCTATGCCGAGGGGGCCAGCGCCGCCGAGGCCGCCGCCGCCGAGGCCGCCCTCGCCGAGATCGAGGCCCAGACCAGGTCAGCGCCAGGTCGCTAGGCGGCGCGATCCTCGTCAGCTCTGGCGCTGGTGTCCCAGCCCACAATCTGCCAGTCATCGAAATACGTCCACTGCTGGCCCAAAGGCCCGGTGCTAACCACGGTTGCCAGCGCCGGGTAGCGCTCGGAGCAGGACGTGAGCCACTGCGCCCAGACTTTTTGATGCTCAGCATCCAGCTCATCCAAGCCCTCCAGCAGAAAGAGCCACATCCCGGCGGCGAGCGAGCGCTTAATCATCAGCTCGTTGTGCTCAAAGCCCAGCCCGCTCAGCTCACGCCGAATGATCTCGAACGGCGGCGTCGTTGGCGGCTCGTTGGCGCACAGATGGTACAGAAAGGGCAGGCGCGCCTGGGGCAGCGCAATCCCGTGGGCCCACTGCAGGCACAGCTGGCGCATAATCAGCGCCCGCCCCGACGAGGGCGGGCTGACCAGGCGGATGCGCGGCGACATCTCAAGCGCCACCAGCAGCGCCAGCGCCGGGCCGCCAGCCACAGGCTGCACCATAATTGGCAGGCGCTCCAGATGCGGCAGGAGCGGGGCTGAGCGGGCCAAAACATTGCCTTCAAGCAGATACTGGCGATAGCGTCGCACATCACGGTGTTCGCGGAGACGGGGCAAAAACGGCAGGCGTGACTGGGTTAGCGCCATAGCAAATCCTCCAGAATTACGTATTCAGAGGTTACTGCTACGACCGAGGCCCGTACAAGCGATCAAGGTTACACGCAGATGACAAGCTGAGGCCAATCCCAAAAAGGCCACCCATCACGCAGGGATGCGCAACAATGCTGAATCACCCGGATAGCTCGCCAATCTTTGAACAGCTCAGCGCTGCGCTGGCCAGCCTGGAGCAGGATACGGCGCTGCGCCACAAAGAACGCTTTATCGAGCGGGCCGAGGCCTTAGACTTTATTGATTTTCATCTCATCCACGGGATCCAGCCGTTGATCGGGATCGGTGCGAGCGAAGCGGCGGCTGGCTACGCCCTGCTAGAGCGGGCGCAGCGGCTCCAGTCCATCCTCGAACACGTCGACCATGATCTGATTGCCGCGCTGCGCAACGGGATTCGCAGCGCGGCCTCCTCCAGAGCGGAGCTGGATCGGCTGGTGCGCCGCTACTCGGCTCAAAGTTCGGACCGCAATGACGGCCTGCTGGTGCATAATCACCTTGATGATTTTGTAAATTCCCTGCTGAGCGTTAAGAACCCAACGCTTGAAACACAGGTTGAGCGCGAGCCAGAGATGGTGTTTTTTCAAGCCACGCCGGTGCGCTATATCCTGGAGATGATCGATCGAGCGCACATCGCCGAGACTGACGTGTTTTACGATCTTGGCTGTGGGCTGGGCCGGGTCGTGATGCTGGTCACGCTGCTGACTGGCGCCGCTGCGGTTGGGGTCGAGGTTGAGCGATCGTACTGTCGCTACGCGCAGCTATGCGCTGAAGCGCTGGGGATCACCACGATTCAGATCCAAAACGCCGATGCTCGCGCGGCAACCTATACCGATGGCAGCATTTTCTTTATGTATCATCCCTTTACAGGCGAGATCCTGGAGCGGGTTTTGCAGCGGCTCAGGACCCACGCCGAGGGGCGCAGGATCCGGCTCTGCACGCTCGGCCGCTGCACACTGACTGTGGCCCGGCAGGAGTGGCTTGAGCTGAGCGGCCCTGGGGAGTGTAACGAGTTTCAGCTCGCCGTGTTCACCAACAAGCGGCTGGTGAATTGATCCAGCGGCGCGGGCTAAAACAAAAAAACACCCGCTACTGCGAGTGTTTTGGTGGCGGGAAGGGTGGGATTCGAACCCACGAGGGTTTTTACACCCTGCCGCATTTCGAGGGCGGTACATTCAACCGGACTCTGCCACCTTCCCGTGGCGTTGCGTTTAAAAAATTGTGGCGACTCCGGGGCGACTTGAACGCCCGACCTCTTCCTCCGCAGGGAAGCGCTCTATCCACTGAGCTACGGAGTCGCGTTTGCAACCTCGAGGAGTATAGCATACGCCTACGCTTTTGGCAAATGCGCTGAAGGCGAAGCCACAGGCCAGGAAGCAGCCGCGCTGATGCTCCCGAGGCCGCCCGGTTAGGCGCGCAGCTGGCGGGGTGTGACCCGGCGGACGGCGCCAAGGTTATCGAGCGCCAGGGCGCCAGCGCCGAGTAAAACGAGCGAGAGGCTGGCGGCAGCCAGAAGCAGCACAAACTCGTAGCCGCCGTTCTGGGCGAAGAAACCGCTGCTCAGGTGGACCAGGAACAGTGCCGCCAGCATATTGATCGCCAGCGGCAGCGCCACCAGCCGGGTCATAAACCCGAGGATGAGCGCCAGGCCACCAAGCAGCTCGACAGCGATCACCAGGGCCGCAGCGATTTCCGGCAGGGGCACGCCCATTCCGGTGAAGGCGCCGGTGGTGCCCTCGTAGCCAAACGTGAACAGCTTCTGCCAGCCGTGGAGAAAAAAGATGCTGCCGGTCACAATCCGAAGTAGAGCGATGCCCCACTGAGGCTGCTGAATTTTCATGGAATCTACCTCACCTATACAGCCAGCTTCAGGCGCGGCTGCAAACGATTAATTATTTTTACTATAGCGGACGGATGTCCTCAGGGTTGTCCCTAAATATGTCCTTTTGTAAATCGCGGCCAGAAATCTAAAATTAACAACTGTAAAATTCACAATTGACAAAATTTCATCCACCTGCTATGCTTCGCCCCAATGAATTTTCGGAGAGTTTTTCGATGTTTGGTTGTGTAATCCAACTCAATAGCAAAAAGCACACTGCAAAGAAGCAGACCTGCGGGTCTGGTATTTTGCGTTTGCCCTAAACTCTCACTCTACAAACGCAGACACCTGACCCGCCGTACCCACGGCGGGTTTTTTATTGCCAGCGACATTCACGTAAAGGAATAATCCATGAAAACGCTCAAATCGGCTCAGTGCCTCAAGCACACCCTCAAACCAGCGGCTGTCCGCCCAGAACTGTATGTTGGCTTATGCCTGAGGAGTACGCGCTATGGCGTTCCACCGCTTTCAGATCGTTGACACCACCCTGCGCGAAGGTGAGCAGTGGGCCAACGCTCATTTCACCAGCGCCCAGCGGGCGGCGATTGCCACCCAGCTCGACCAATTCGGCGTTGAATATCTTGAACTGACCTCTCCCTGTGCCTCTCCGCAAAGTGCCAGCGACCTGCGCACCATTGCGGCGCTTCCCCTCCAAAATGCCCGAGTGCTGACCCACACCCGCTGCCATCTGCCCGATGTGCGCCTGGCCGCCGACTGCGGTGTCGCCGGCGTCAATGTCCTGTTTGGCACCTCGCCGCAGCTGCGCGAGTGGAGCCACGGACGCTCGCTTGAACAAATCCTCGATCAGGCTATTCCCGTGATTCGCTTTCTGCGCGACCGCAACCTTGAGGTGCGCTTCTCGTGCGAGGACGCCTTTCGCACACCGCTGCCCGACCTGCTGCGCATCTACCAGGCCGTCGATCTGCTTGGCGTCGACCGCATCGGCATCGCCGACACGGTGGGCATCGCCACGCCGCGCGAGGTTGAGCGGGTTGTCGGGGCCGTGCGCAACGCCGTGCGCTGCGACATCGAGTTTCACGGCCACAACGACGGCGGCTGCGCGGTCGCCAACACCTACGCGGCGCTTGAGGCTGGCGCAACCCACCTCAACACCACCGTGCTGGGCATCGGCGAGCGCAACGGGATTGCGGCGCTCAGCGGGCTGATCGCCCGGCTGTATCTGACCGATCCGAGCAGCGTCGAGCGCTACAGCCTGCAGCGGCTGGCCGAGCTTGACCACAGCGTCGCGGCGATGCTGGGGATTGCGGTGCCGTTCAACGCCTGCATCACCAGCGCGACGGCTTTCGCCCACAAAGCCGGCCTGCACACCAAAGCGGTGCTGGCCAACCCGGCCAGCTACGAGGCGATCGACCCGGCGGCGTTTGGCCGCGAGCGCGATGTGATGATCGGCCACCGCCTGACCGGACGCCACGCGCTGCAGTCACGCGCCCGAGCGCTGGGCCTGGCGCTGAGCGACACCACGATCGGCCAGATCGCGAGCCAGCTGAAAAACCAGGCCGATGACCGCCCGCTGACGCTGGCCGAGGTCGATGGGCTGCTCCGCGATGGGGCGCTGCAGGCGGCGTAGCGGCTAGTAGACTGCCCGGACGACGAGATTGTGGGGAATGGCAACGGATAGGGGCAGGCACAGGGGCCTGCCCGGACGAGGATTCGGGACCGCAGTCGTCGCGTGGGTCTCCACAGTGAGCTAGGGTATCGGGATTGAGACGGGCATTTTCAAGGCGAATCACACGAGCTACTAGCTGCTAGCTACTAGCTACTACATTGAGGACACTATGGGTCAGACATTTGCCGAACAGATTTTGAGCCGCGCCGCCGGGCGCACCGTCAGCGCTGGGGAGATGGTGGTTGTCGACGTGGATCTGGTGATGATGCACGACAGTCTATCGCCGAGTATTATCGAAACCCTGCACACTGAGCTGGGCGCCGAGCAGGTCTGGGACCGCGACCGGGTGGCGGTGGTGATCGACCACGTTGCGCCCGCCGCCACCGTGCGCCAGGCCGAGCAGCAGCAGCAGGTGCGGCGCTGGGTGGCCGCGCAGGACATCACCCACCTATTTGATGTCGGGCGGGGAATCTCGCACCCGGTGCTGATCGAAGAGGGCCTCGTGCAGCCCGGCATGCTGGTGGTCGGCAGCGACTCGCACAGCACTGGCTACGGCGCGGTCACCGCGTTTGGCAGCGGCATGGGCACGACCGATATCGCCCTGGCGCTGGCGACCGGCCAGACCTGGCTGCGGGTGCCGGAGACCGTGCGGGTCCAGGCCCGCGGGCGCTTCCAGCCCGGCGTCAGCAGCAAGGATCTGGGGCTGTGGGCCACCCGCACGCTCCGCGCCGATGGCGCAACCTACGCCAGCGTCGAGTGGCACGGCGTGGCGTTTATGCACTGGACCGACCGCATGACCCTGGCGACGCTGTCGATTGAGGTCGGGGCCAAGGCCGGAATGGTCGCGCCTGAGGGCCTGGCCCACCGCGTCCCCGAGTGGCTGCACGTCGATGACGCTGCGGTCTACAGCCGCTCGATCGAGTGCGATCTGAGCACCCTTGAGCCGCAGGTCAGCGTCCCGCACACCGTCGATAACGTGTTCGATCTGGGCGATATCGGCCGGATCGCGGTCGATGTGGTCTATCTTGGCACCTGCACGAACGGGCATCACGCCGATATGGTCGCCGCCGCCAACATTTTGCGCGGCCGCCGGTTGGCCAAAGGTATGCGCATGATCGTCGTGCCGGCCTCGAGCGAGAGCCTGGCCCAGGCCGCCGCCGATGGCACGCTGAATATCTTGCTCCAGGCCGGGGCGACCATCGGCACGCCTGGCTGTGGCGCATGTATCGGCCGCCACATGGGCGTGCTCGCCCCCGACGAGGTCTGTCTGTTCACCGGCAACCGCAACTTCCGCGGCCGGATGGGCAGCCCCAAGGCCAATATCTACCTGGCCTCGCCCGAAGTCGCCGCCGCCACCGCCGTCACCGGGTATATCACGCATCCGGGGGAGCTAGTCGCTAGCAGCTAGCCGCTGGCAGCTAGTGAGCTGGGCTAGCAGTCGCTAGCAGCTAGCCGCTGGCAGCTAGTGAGCTGGGCTATCGGGATTGAGACGGGTATTTTCGAAGCGAATCACACGAGCTACTAGGCAGCTAGCAGCTAGCAGCCGGCAGCTAGTGAGCTGGGCTATCGGGATCGAGACGGGTATTTTCGAAGCGAATCACACGAGCTACTAGCTACCAGCTACTAGCTACTACTCGGAGAAACATATGCCACGCATTTGGGTTTTTGGAACCGATGTCAACACCGACCAGATTGTGCCGGGGCGGTATGCGCCCTATATGTTGAGCGCCGACGACGATGTGCGCCGCTATGCCTTTGTCGAGGCGCGGCCGGAGTTTGCCGGGGCGGTGCAGCCGGGCGATATTCTGGTCGCCGGGCCGAACTTTGGCTGTGGCTCCAGCCGCGAGTATGCGCCGCTGGCCCTGAAGCGCTCCCAGGTTGGGGCGATTATCGCGCCGCTGTTTGCCCGGATCTTCTTTCGCAACGCGCTGAATCTGGGAATTCCCTGCTTCACCGCCGACCTGCGCGAGCAGCTTGGCGATGGCGACGAGGTGGCGTTTGATGTCGCCAGCGGCACGATTGTGCGCGCCGATGGCCAGACGCTGCACCTGCCAGCGCCCGCCGCCTGGATGCGCGAGGTCTGGAACGAGGGCGGGATCGTGCCGTTCTACCGGCGCCACGGACGCTTTCCGTCAACGGGGGCGTGATGACAACGATTTGTTTGATCGCTGGCGATGGCATCGGCGCCGAGGTTGTGCCCGCCGCCCGCCAGGTGCTGGAGGCGCTGCGGCCCGATCTGCGGTTCAGCGAGGCGGCGGCGGGCTGGGCAATCTTTCAGCAGACCGGCACCGCCCTGCCGGAATCGACCCTCCAGGCGGTGCGCACCGCCGACGCCACCCTGTTTGGCGCGGTCAGCTCGCCGGTCGAGCGGGTGGCCGGCTACCGCAGCCCGATCGTCGGCATGCGCCGGGCCTTGAACCTGTATGCCTGCGTGCGGCCGGTCCAGTCGCCGCCGCTGGCCGGAGCGCGGCCCAACATCGACATTGTGGTGGTGCGCGAGAACACCGAGGGTCTGTACAGCGGCGTCGAAACCCGCGAGGGCGACGAGCGGGCCACGGCGCAGCGGGTGATCACCCGCGAGGCCAGCGAGCGGATCGTGCGCTGGGCGCTGAGCTACGCCCAGGCCCACGGGCGGCGACGGATCACGGTGGTCCACAAGGCCAACGTGCTGCGCGAGACCTGCGGCCTGTTCCGCGAGACCGCCCTGCGGGTGCTGGCCGACGCCGGCGCGATCCAGGTTGATGAGATGCTCGTTGATAACGCGGCCTATCAGCTGGCCCGCAGCCCCGAGCGCTTCGACGTGATTGTGACCACTAATCTGTTTGGGGATATTCTGTCGGATGTCGCCAGCGTGTGGGGCGGCGGGCTGGGGCTGGCGGCCTCGGCCAACTACGGCCCGCAGTCGGCCATCTTCGAGCCAGTTCACGGCAGCGCCCCCGATATTGCCGGCCGGGGCTGCGCCAATCCGCTGGCAACCTTCGGCGCGGCCGGGCTGCTGCTGGAGCATATCGGCGCCCACGCGGCGGCCGGGAAGCTACGATCCGCCATCAGCACGATTTTACGCGACGGCCCGCACACCCCCGACCTCGGCGGCAGCGCCACGACGGATTCTGTGACCAATGCGTGTCTTAATCTGATCCACGAAGGACACGAAGATCACAAAGTTCACGATTATCAGATTTGAGCGTGCTGCCCGCTGCTCCGCTGGAATAGCTAAAACTCGACAATAGATACGTTATTCGTGTCCTTCGTGCCCTTCGTGGACGAAAATAAAGGAGAAAACCAATGACCGCTCTATGCCCGGAATGTGATGCAACGATTACGCTGGCGACCGATGTGCTTGACGGGGAGATTGTGCACTGCCCGGACTGCGGCGCCGACCTTGAGGTTGTCAGCGTCAACCCGGTCGTGCTGGCCCTGGCGCCCGAAGTTGAAGAGGACTGGGGCGAGTAGCTCCCGGCCCACGGTTTAGTTTGGAGGTTCTTTATGCGGATTGGTATGACGTGCTCCCGGATTCGGGTCGAGGAAAAATTGCTGCTCCAGGCCTTTGCCCAGCGCGGGATCGAGGTTGAGCGGATTGACGACAGCGCGGTGATGTTCGATCTGAACGCGCTGCAGGCGGATCGGGCGCAGCCGGAGCGCTGGCCGGATGTGGTGCTGGAGCGCTCGCTGCACCACGGGCGGGCGCTGTATGCGCTGAAGGTGCTCAACGATGCGGGCATCCCCACGGTCAACAGCTATGAGGTGGCCCTGACCTGCGGCGACAAGTTTCTGACGACCCAGGCACTGCTGCGGGCCGGCGTCCCCTCGCCGCGCTGTCTGCTGGCGTTCACGCCCGAGTCGGCGCTGGAGGCGATCGGGACCCTCGGCTACCCGGTGGTGATCAAGCCAGTGATTGGCTCGTGGGGCCGCCTAGTCTCGAAGATCAACGACCGCGAGGCCGCCGAGGCGATCCTGGAGCATCGCGACACGCTGGGCAACTATCAGCACGCGATTTTTTATATCCAGGAGTACATCAGCAAGCCCCACGGGCGGGATATTCGGGCCTTTGTGGTTGGCGACGAGTGCATCGCCGCGATCTACCGCACCAGCCCGCACTGGATCACCAATACGGCGCGGGGCGGGGCGGCCAGCAACTGCCAGGTCACCCCGCTGCTGGCCGATATCTGTCTGGGCGCGGCCAGCGCGGTCGGTGGCGGCGTGGTGGCGGTGGACCTGCTGGAGACCAACGACGGCCGGATTCTGGTCAACGAGGTCAACTACACCATGGAGTTCCGCAACAGCATCGACACCACCGGCGTGGATATTCCCGGCCGGATCGTCGACTATGTGCTGGCGGTTGGCGCTGGCCAGTAGGACGCTTATTGTTATGGACAGTGTTAGGTGGATCGTATGCTTTCTGTATCGATAGTTGGGGCTTCGGGATATGTGGGCGGCGAGCTGCTGCGGCTGCTGCTGGACCACCCGCAGGTTTTGGTGCGGCAGGCGACCAGCGAGCGGCTGGCGGGCCAGTACATCCACACCACCCACCCAAATCTGAGGGGGCGCAGCGATCTGCGCTACGTGGCCCAGAGCGAGCTGGTGCCGTGCGACCTGCTGATTCTGGCGCTGCCCCACGGCGCGGCGGCCCGGCGGATCGAGCACTGGGCCAGCCTGGGCGCCCGGATTATTGACTGCTCGGCCGACTTTCGCCTGAGCAGCCCCGACGATTTTCGGCGCTGGTACGGCGAGGAGCATCCCGCCCCAACCTGGCTGGGCCGCTTCGTCTACGGGCTGCCCGAGCTGCACCGCGAGTCGCTGCGGGACTCGCGCTATGTCAGCGGGGTTGGCTGCAACGCCACCGCCGTCAATCTGGCGCTGCTGCCGCTGGTGCGGGCGGGGCTGCTCGACCCGCACCGCTCGACGATCGCCGAGGTAAAGGTTGGCTCGTCCGAGGCGGGCGCGGCGCCGAGCGACGGCAGCCACCACGCCGAGCGGTCGGGGGTGGTGCGCTCGTTCGCCCCGGTCGGCCACCGCCACACCGCCGAGGTGATCCAGGAGTCGCATCTCAGCGATGTCCACCTGTCGATCACGTCGGTCGAGATGGTGCGCGGGGCGCTGGCGACCTGCCATGCCTTTGTCCAGCCCGGCACCAACGAGCGCGACCTGTGGAAGGCCTACCGGGCCGCCACCGCCGACGAGCCGTTTCTGCGGCTGGTCCACGACCGCAGCGGCAGCCATCGCCACCCGGAGCCGAAAATTCTGGCCGGCAGCAACTACGCCGATATCGGCTGGGCGCTGGATGAGACCTCCGGCCGCGTGGTGGCGCTGTGCGCAATCGACAACCTGATGAAGGGCGCGGCCGGCAGCGCCGTCCAGTGCCTCAATCTGATGTGCGGGTTCAACGAGCGCATGGGCCTGGGCTTTGCCGGGCTGCATCCGGTGTAGCAGCTGGTAGCTAGTAGCTGGCAGTTAGTGGGTAGCGAGTTCTGGAAACTCGTTGGCTGAGCCTGGCAAAGCTAAACTTCGGTCACTAGCTACTAGCTGCTAGCTACTAGCTACTAACAATGCGAGATACCACATGATTGTAGTGAAAATTGGCGGCGCGGCGGGGATTGACTATGGCCCGCTGTGCGCCGACCTGGCCGGGCTGATCGCGGCGGGCGAGCGGATTGTGCTCTGCCACGGCGGATCGGACGGCGCCAGCACCCTTGGGGAGCGGCTGGATCATCCGCCGCGCTTTGTCACGTCGCCGTCGGGCCACACCAGCCGCCTGACCGACCGGGCCACGCTGGAGATTTTTATGATGGCGACGGCGCTGCTCAACCGCCAGCTGGTTGAGCGCCTGCGCGGCCTCGGGATCAACGCGCTGGGCCTCTCGGGGATGGACGGCGGGCTGCTGCGGGGCGCACGCAAGGCCAGCATCCGCATCGTCGAGAACGGGCGCCAGCGGATTGTGCGCGACGACTGGACCGGCACCGTCGAGCAGGTCAACGCGCCGCTGCTGACCACCCTGCTCGATGGCGGCTACCTGCCGATCATCGCGCCGCTGGCGGTCAGTCCGGCGGGCGAGCCGCTGAATATCGATGGCGACCGCGGCGCGGCGATGGTGGCGGCGGCGCTGGCGGCCGAGACGCTGCTGCTGCTGACCAACGTGCCGGGGCTGCTGCGCGAGTTCCCCGACGAGGCCAGTCTGATCGCGCAGCTGCCCGCCGCCGAGCTGGAGGCAGCCATGGGCGTGGCCCAGGGCCGGATGAAAAAGAAGCTTTTAGGCGCCGACGAGGCTCTCTCCGGCGGCGTGAGCCAGGTGGTGATCAGCGACGGCCGCCGCGACCAGCCGATCAGCGCGGCGCTGGCCGGGGCCGGAACCCACATTCGGCGCTAGGGGTTAGGGGCAATACCGTTCAAATACGCGACCCGAGCCAGTTTTTGACCTCACCCCGGCGCTGCGCACCCCTCTCCATCGCCGTGGAGAGGGGGAAATGCCTACGAATTTCCGTATTTAAACGATATTAGGGTTAGGGATTAGCCCATTCCAATGCGAAAATCTTGTGTATGGCGGGTCTCCGTATCCGCCTGGGCAACGAGGACACCGATGACAATGACTGAAACAAGCTACGCCGATCTTGAGCAGGCGCACACCTCGGGCGTGTACAGCAAGCGCCCGCTGACGATTGTCCGTGGCGCTGGGGCAACCCTGTACGACGACCGCGGGCGGGCCTATCTCGACTGTGGCGCGGGGATTGGAGTGGCTAATATCGGCCACTGTCACCCGGCGGTGGTCGCGGCGATCACCGCCCAGGCGGCCACGCTGACGATCTGCCAGGAGGCGTTTCACAACGATCAGCGCGCCCTGCTGCAGGCGGAGCTGGCGGCGCTGTTGCCTGGCGGGATGGAGCGGGTGTTTCTGTGCAACAGCGGCACCGAGGCGATCGAGGCGGCGATCAAGTTTGCCCGCCTAGCGACCGGCCAGGCCGGGATTATCGCGGCGATGCGCGGATTTCACGGCCGCACCCTGGGCGCGCTCAGCGCCACCTGGGAGGCCCACTACCGCGAGCCATTCGCCCCGCTGGTGCCCGAGTTCAGCCATATCCCCTACAACAATCTGGCGCGGCTGGAGAGCGCGATCGCTCCAGCGACGGCGGCGGTGCTGCTGGAGGTTGTCCAGGGCGAGGGCGGCGTGCGCCCAGGCGAGGCCGAGTTCCTGCGCGGCGCCCAGCGGCTGTGTCGCGAGCGGGGAATCCTGCTGATTCTGGACGAGGTGCAGACCGGCTTCGGGCGCACCGGAAGGATGTTCGCCTGCGAACACTTCGAGCTCGAGCCCGACCTGCTGTGTCTGGCCAAGGCGCTCGGCGGCGGGCTGCCGATGGGCGCGGTTGGCATCGGGCGGCGGATCGGCGAGCTGACGGTTGGGTCGCACGGCTCGACGTTTGGCGGCAATCCGCTGGCCTGTGCGGCCGCCCGCGCCGGGCTGCAGGTGCTGCAGGACGAGGATCTGGCCGCGCAGGCCGCCGAAAAAGGCGCCTGGCTGACCGAGCGGCTGCGCACAATTCGCTCGCCGCGCATCCGCGAGGTCCGTGGGCTGGGCCTGATGATCGGCATCGAGCTGAAAGAGAAGGTCGCGCCGCATCTACAAGCCCTGCAGAACGAGCACGGGATTATCGCGCTGAACGCGGGCACCACGGTGCTGCGGCTGCTCCCGCCGCTGGTGATCAACTGGGATGAGCTGGAGCGGTTGGCGCTGGCGCTCGAGGCTGTGCTGGGCTAAATTGCAGGATTAGAGTGATGTTCGTGGCTTGAAATGAAGGCTATTTTTTAGGAATTGATATGACTGATGAACAGGCAATCGCGCTGCTGCACACGCTGCTCGCCATCCCCAGCGTCTCCGGGGATGAGGCGGGCGTGGCCGAGTATCTGGTGGCGCAGATGAACCGCCACGGCTTTGACGCCCACATCGATGCGGCGGGCAACGCGGTCGGCAGCATCGGCGCCGGGGCCGAGACGGCGGTGCTGCTCGGACATATGGACACGGTCGCCGGGACGATTTCGGTGCGAATTGCCGACGGCGTGCTGTGGGGCCGCGGCGCCGTCGATGCCAAGGGGCCGCTGGCGGCATTTGTCGTCGCCGCCGCCCGCGCCCAGCAGCGTGGCCCACTGCGCCGCCGGGTGATCGTAGTCGGCTGCGTCGAGGAAGAGGTCGCCTCATCCAAGGGCGCCCATCACGTGGCCGCCACCTGGCCCGCGCCGGACTGGTGCATTGTCGGCGAGCCGAGCGGGGCCGACCGCGTGACGCTGGGCTACAAAGGCAACCTGCGGGCCGAAATCCAGCTCGATCAGGCCGCCGCCCACAGCGCCCACAGCGCCGCGACCGCCGCCGAGCGCGGCTGCGCCATCTGGCAGGCCATTCGGGCCGATGCGCTGGGGTGGAACGCCGGCTGGCCCCGCGCCTTCGAGCAGCTCCTGCCAACTCTGGTCGGCATCACCTCGGGCGGCGATGGGCTGCACGAGTGGTGCCGGCTGCTGGTGAATGTGCGCCTGCCGCTGGCCCTGGACCCAGCCGCCTACGCCGAGCGGCTGAAAACCCTGCTGCCCGCCGAGGCCAGCCTGAGCGTGAGCGGCGCAACGCCGGCCTTTGCCAGCGAGCGCACCTCGCCGCTGGCGCGCCGCTTCGGACGGGTGCTGCGCGAGCGCGGCCAGCCGCCCCGCTTTGTGCAAAAGACCGGCACCGCCGATATGAACGTGGTCGGCCCGGCCTGGGGCTGCCCGGTGGTCGCCTATGGCCCCGGCGACGCCGCCCTCGACCACACGCCCGACGAGCGGATCGAGCTGGCCGAGTATCTGCAGGGGATCGCGGTGCTGGAGCAGGTGCTGCTGAGCGAGTAGCTGGTATCCCCGTTGGCTGAGCCTGTCGAAGTCACGACGCTGGGCTTCGACAGGCTCAGCCAACGATCAGCACTTCCGCCCTAACAAAACACTTGTGACCAGTGTTTAATTAGGTAGGGATGGGCCAACGCCGTTGGTATTCCATGGATGGTAAATATATAAAAACTTTAATCAGACTGCGCTATACTTAGGCCTGGTGTTGGCCAGCGGTTGTTTGGAAGGAGCGGTGCGCGATCTGGAAAGAGTTCAAGGAGTTCGCCTTCAAGGGCAACGTGTTCGATCTGGCGGTGGCGGTGATTCTGGGCGCGGCCTTTGGCGCAGTTATCACGGCGCTGGTCGGGTCGGTGATTATGCCGCTGATCGCGGCGATTTTTGGCCAGCCTGCGGTCAGCGCAATTGCCTTCAATGTTAGTGGTACGCCGATTCCAGTTGGCATCTTCTTGCAAGCCATCATTGACTTCCTGCTGGTCGCGCTGGTGCTGTTCTTTGTCATCAGGGCGGTCAACCGGGTGCGCCGCAAGCAGGAGGCCGAGATCGGCGCTGCCCCGGCGCCCGCCGAGGACGTGCTGCTGCTGCGCGAGATCCGTGATGCCCTCCAGGCGCAAAATCGGCGCTAGCGGTTAGGGCTACCCCCTTCCCGCGCCAGCCTCAGCCCCCATCCAGCTAACTCAGCGTGTCAACACCATCAGGAATTGTTCTATAGCGTTATGGAGGTACGAATGCGTCGAAGGTTACTATTGGCTCTACTGGTAGCGATGGTGGGTCTCTCTAGTGGAATTTCGGTACAGGCACAGCAGGATAACAGCATCACACTGATTCACTTTTCCGACTATCACTCCCACGCGGTACCATTTTACGCTGAGGGGCAGGCCAATACGGCTGGCATCGCCCGCGTGCTGGCCTATCTCAAGCCACGGGCCGAGGATCCACGCACGCTGATTTTCAGCGGCGGCGACACCATGAATAAAGGCACCCCCGCCTGGTCGGATAAGTATCAGTGTCTTGAGTGGGCCTGGCTCAACGGGATTGTCGATGCGATGGCTTTTGGCAATCACGATGCTGATTATGGGCCGGAAGCGTTTGCGGCCTGCCAGGCTGGGATCACCTATCCCATTCTGAGCTCCAATACGCTAGCTGCCGATGGCCAGCCGCTCTTTCAATCTGACGGCAAAACCTATCAGGTCTTTGAGGCCAACGGGGTGAAAGTAGGCGTTTTTGCGCTGGCTGGCGCCGATTTCGAGCGTCTGGTCGGGCCGGCCATTCGGCCTGCCGCCGGGGCAACCTTTGGCGATCGGGTTCAGACGGCCACGCAGGTTGTCCAGCAGCTGCGCGAGCAGGAGCAGGTCAGCGCGGTGGTGCTGATCGGCCACGCCCTGTATGAGGATGATGTGGCGCTAGCGCAGGCCGTGCCGGGCATCGATCTTATTCTGGGCAGCCACAGCCATCGCCAGCAGGAACTGATCACAATTGAAGGCACTACCACGAAATATATTGCGCCGTTTCAATATTTGACCTACCTGAGTCAGGTTGAGCTTGTCTTTGCCGCCGATGGCAGTCTGACCGATGTGAACGGCCAGCTCGTTCGGATGGGCAACGACCTGCCGGAGGATGCCGCTGTTGCCGCCCAGGTCGCGCAGCTGCAGCAAAATCTGGTCGCCGACCCGCAGTATGCCCCGCTCTTTCAGCAGATTGGCGCGGCCGCAGTTGAGCTATCGACTGAGGGGCAGTTCACCGGCGAGTCAGTGCTGGGCAATCTGGTGATGGACGTGGTGCGCAACGATGCACAAAGTCATATGATGCTGTCTACCTCAAGCTCATTCCGTGAGCCAATCGCCCCAGGCGTGATCATCGAAGAAGGCGTGCGGACGGCAATGCCCTACCCCAACAAAGTTCTAGAATATCCCATGTCCGGCGCCCAGATTCAGGCGCTGCTTGATTTCAGCGTCGCCAAAGCGGGAACGGATTTCTTCTCGCAGGTCTCCGGGGTGCGCTTCAACATCGTCGAGGGCAAAGCGACCAACATTCAGATCCTGCGCGATCCTACCAGCGCTGCCGCTGGATTTGCCCCGCTCGATCCCGCCGCAATGTACCGTGTCGCCACCACCGATTTCCTCTCGAAGGTGGCGGGCGGCTACAAAGACCTGTTTGCCGGCCTGACGCCCCGCGATACCGGCCTGGAGGTGCGTGAGCAATTCCGCAGCTATGTCAAGGCCAACAGCCCCGTGGCGGGCCAGCTCGATGGGCGGATCGTCCTGGGTCCTCCCGCCGTCCAGCCGACGCCACAGCCGTCCCCGCCACCTGCCCCCGGCCAACTGCCGGACACCGGCCAGCCCATCCAGCTGCCCAACACCAGCGCCCCCAGCCACCCCGTGCTGGGGCTGCTGCTGATCGGCGGGCTGCTTGGAGCGTTGGGCTTCACGCTGCGCCAGCGATTTGGAGGGCGGAGTTCGGGCATTGGAGGTCGGGATTAGACCATTCTAGTGCGCTGAACAATGCGCTAGCAGGCCGTGGCTAGCAGCTACTAGCCACGGCCCGCCATCCCTGTACGGCGGGTCTTCGTACCCGCCCGATCCGCGATCCCGAAACCCCGATCCCCGATCCTACCCCAGCAGCACCGCCGCTCGCGCCCACCTCCAGGCCCGCGAAGATCGCCGCGAACGACAGGATTGTCAGCGGGTTGGTGAGGGTGAGGAACAGGGTCGAAAGATAGGCCCGCCACACATCCGCTCAGCCGCCCGTAGGCCAGGGTGCGCCGAATACACAGCACGCCAATCGGCCCGACCGGCGCCGCAATCGCCAGCCCCAGGCCAATTCCTTTGATCAAGAGTGTGAGATCCACAGTTTGCTCCTTTGTACAATAAATATCTGCTAAAAACGAAAACCCGCCCAACGCCAAGGTTGGACGGGCTGCAAGAAATGCCGACAGGCCAACCTCAGGGAACCTGGTTGGGCTGGCCTGACTGGCTGATGCCGGATGGACGCTTGTTCAGGTATTTGTTCATCGTTTGGTGCTCGCTGCTTTCTGCTGCTTGTTTTTGGCCGCCGCCTGCTGCTTCTGACGCTCCAGCTCCTGGCGCTTGCGCTCGGCCTCGGCCTCGGCCTGCTGGCGCTTGAGCGCGGCCTTGTGATCGTGCCACTCGCTGTAGCCGCCGGTGAACGTGTCCACCGCACCATCGGTCACCACCAGCACCCGGTCGACCACCCGGTCGAGGAAATAGCGATCGTGCGAGATCACAATCACGGTGCCGTCGTAGCGATCGAGCGCGTTCTCCAGCACCTCGGCGGCGGCGATATCGAGGTGGTTGGTTGGCTCATCGAGAATCAGGCAGTTGGGCCGCTCCAGCATCAGCAGGGCCAGCTGCAGCCGCGCCCGCTCGCCGCCCGACATCGTGCTGATCGGCTGGCGACACTGCTCGTAGGTGAACAGAAAGCCGCCCAGAAACCCGATCGCCTGGTTCTCGTACATCGAGCGGGTCAGCCGCACCGCCTCCATCGGGGTGATGCTGTGGTCGAGATTCTCCACGCCCTGCGCAAAGTAGCCAATCGAGATCGACGGCCCGCGCCAGACCAGCCCCTCGGTCGGCTCGATCAGGCCGATCATGAGTCGGCCGAGCACGCTTTTACCCGCGCCGTTGGCCCCAATCACCCCAACGCGCTCGCCGCGCCAGATCGTCTCCACGACCCCGAGCAGCACCAGGTCGTCGTCGAAGGCCATGCTCACATCGCGCAGCTCGACGATTTTCTGGCCGCCGCGCACCGCCGAGCGCAGCGCCAGGCCAAGCTTGCGCCGCTCCAGCACCGGCTTCTCGACCTTATCCATCTTGTCGATCTGCATCTGCTTGACGCGGGCCTGCTTGATGTGGCGCTCGTTCGAGACCATCGTGGCCCACAGCTTGAAGCGCTTGATCGCCTCTTCCAGCCGGGCGATCTCCTGCTGCTGGGCCTGGAAATCCTGGGCCTGCTTCTGCATCACCAGCTCGCGGTTGACCGCATAGGCCGAATAGTTGCCCAGCCAGGTTGACACCCGCCCATCCTCAAGTTGCACAATCTGGGTCACCGTCTCGTCAAGCAGATAGCGGTCGTGGGAGATAATCACGATCGCGCCGCTAAACTCGCGCACCAGCGCCTCCAGCATGCCCCGCCGAGTCAGGTCGAGGTGGGTCTCCGGCTCGTCGAGCAGCAGCAGGTCGGGCCGCTGGATCAGGCAGGCGGCCAGCGCGGTCAGCTTGCGCTGGCCGCCGCTCAGCACATTGGTCGGCAGCTCGAACGCCTCTG
>DAOTUS010000214.1:0-3214 GCA_034437415.1 Herpetosiphonaceae bacterium | reverse complement strand
TAGTTGATCAGCCCAGCCCCGCGATCAAGCAGGGCCAGGGTTTTGAGCCGCGCTGCGGTCGCGTCCGGCTCGCGCCAGGGGTCGGGCAGCGGCTGGCCGCCGGCATCGCGCTTCCAGGGATCGTAGTACACCCGATCGATGGTGATCTCGGGCGGCTGCAGCGCGGCGATCGTGTCGGCAAAGCGGGCGAAATCGCCGGCGCCATCGCTGGTGCCAAGCGCGTCGCGGTAGTTGTCGGCGACGAAGCCAACGGTGTTGCGCCACGCTCCACCGCCCGGCGCCGTCTCGTAGCCGACGATCTTAGCGACCACAGCGTCCAGCTCGGCGGCGGATTTGACTGGCAGCCGCCCGATCAGCAGGTCGGGCAGGCTATCGGCGAGCGGGCTGACGCCGTCGAGCTGGGCATAGCAGGTGTCGCAGGCCGTCTCGCCCAGCCACGGATCGACCAGGGCCAGATAGGGCGGCACGAGCGTGGGGTTGTTGCGGCCCAGGTAGTTCAGCGGGTCCGACGTGCCATCGCCGACCAGGATCACGGCCAGCGGCGCGGGGCTCCAGGTGGCGGCGGCATAGCGCAGAAAGGCCCGAATCGCCTCGGGCGCCACCGCGCCGCCGCTCCAGGCCGCATAGATCGCGGCGGTGTCGACCACCCGCACCGTGGCGCCCGTGCGCTGGCGCTGGGCCAGCAGCGGCGCGAGGCTGGCGTGGAGCGCCTGCGGGGCAATGTAGATCGCATCGGCCGGCCCGCTCCAGTCGGTCGGGGCAAACGGCGTGATGCCGGGCGTGGCCAGATTGGCGCTCACCAGCAGATATGCCTCGGGCGCTGGCCCGGCCACAAAACTGCTGCTGGCGCCCTCCGGCAGGCTGATCATGGTCGGCTGGGCGGGATCGCTCACGGCGTAGAGCGTGCGGCTGGCCGAGAGCTGCTGCAGCTCGTAGCGCCACAGCCCAGCCGCCCCGCTGAACGCCGCCCCGCCCGCCGCGAAGTCCAGCGCCACCGGGCGGCTCCAGGCGATCCCGTCGGGCTCGATGCCGTCAGGCGTGGCGCCGGGGAGCAGGGTGAGCGCACCAACGCTGGCCGTGGTCGAGAGCGCCACGCTGCGGCTCCAGCTGCCGGTGCCGCTCCAGGTCGCGCTGGCGCTGGCGTCGCCAAGCGTCACCTCCAGCTGATGCTGTCCGCTGGTGTAGGCGACGCCGGTCAGCGTGAGCGCCACGGTGCCAGCCACCAGCGGCAGGGTCGGGGTGATCCCAAAGCTCAGGCTGGCGGGCGGCTGGCCCGGCCCGGTGCGCAGGTCCGCGGCGTACCAGTGGTCGCCATCGGCGCCCGGCAGGGTCGAGTCGTAGCGCGTATTCTGGCGCCACAGGCCGTGCTGAAACGCCGTGCTGCGGGCTGGGGCCGCCGTCTGGTTGATCGGCCGGGTCGGAATGCGCAGCCCCGGCGTGTCCTCCAGGCTCAGCCAGTAGATCGCGCTGGCGTTCCAGCGGTCGCCGGGCGGCGGGGCGTAAAAGCGCAGGCTGTCGGCGCTGTCGAGGCGCCCATCAGCGGTGCCGCGCTCCTCCAGCGCCCAGGCCGTGCCGTTACGCCACAGGTGCAGCCGGGCCGGGTTGATCGTGCTCGTGCTGAGTCCGGCGGCGGCCAGCGCTGCGCCGCTGAGCTGCTGCATGCCCGCGCTGCCGACCGCAATCCGCCAGGCGGGGCCGTTGGCGGCCGGGTTGGCTGGCGGCGTGGCGGCGCCGATGAATGGCGCGGCCTGCGCCCACAGGTCATCAGCGGCGCTGAGCGGCACGGCGTTGGGAATTACTGCGCTGAAGCTGGTGGCCAGCTGGCTGCCGTCGCTCGACGCAAACAGCGGGCTGATCGCCAGCACCACCAGGCGCTGCCCGCGCACCGTCCCCTCGCGCAGCACGACCACTGGCGCCGACGGCAGCACAGGCGTGATGGGGGCCACTAGATCGGGGCGGGCGGCCGCGCCAAACGGCTGGGGCAGCGCCGCAACCCGAGGCGTGACCGCGCCGCTCCAGGGCTGGCTCGCCAGCGCCGCGATCTGCAGGTCGAGCGGGGCCGCCGTCAGCAGGCGCAGGCTGATCAGCCGGGCCGGAACGCGCACGTCGCCGATCTCAACCAGCGGCCAGCCAGCCCGCCGCACATCGCCCTGCCAGTCGAGCTGCACGGCGTTGGCGTGGGTCGTCAGCGTGAGCGCAGGCAGGGGCAGGGCGCTGGCTGGCCGGGCTAGCAGCACCGGCAGGATCAGCAGGGCCAGCATACATCGCAAAAATCGCATTGGATCCAATCCTAAGAATTAACAGCGGCCAGCATCCACCTGAATGCTGGCCGCTGGTGCTACATCGGGAAGCGTCTAGGCGGCGCGGCGAACGCGGAGCTGGAGGAGGCCACCAAGGGCGAACAGCCCCAGCGCCAGCCCCAGAATCACGGTCCGTAACCCGCCAGCGCCGCCGGTGCTCGGCAGGCCTGGTGGCGGGGTCCCGCCTGCGCCGGGCGGAGCCGCCCCGCCCCCAGGCTCAGGTGGGCGACCAGGGTCGCCGCCGCCCGGCGCAGGCGTGGGGGTGGGCTGGCCGGCGCCGGAGGAGATAATGTTGATCGGCACACTGTCCTGATTGTTGGAGATGATATCGCCGTCGCTGGTCGTCGTCAACATCGCGATATTGAGATTATCGGGGGCGGCGACGACGGCCACAACGCGGGTGCGAATCACAATCGTGATCACTTCGCCCGGCCCAACATCGCCTAGCACGACCGTGACGGTGTTGCCGCTGACCGTCACAGCGCCACGGCTGGCGCTAACATTCAGCACCTCGACGAAGGCCGGCAGCGGATCGGTGACAATCACATTGGTGGCCGGGATGGCCCCATTGTTGGTCACTATCAAGGTAAAGGTCGCCTCATCGCCCACCTGGGCCTGGTTGATATCGACCCGTTTGGTGATCACCGGATCGGCCAGCTGGAGCTGCGGGGTTGCGCTTGGCTCGGGCGTGGCCGGCGTGCTCCCAGGCGGCACCGCAGTCGCGGGGATCGCGGTCGCGCCGAATGGCGTGGCGGTCGCGGGGATCGCAGTCGCGCCGAATGGCGTGGCGGTCGCGGGGATCGCAGTCGCGCCGAATGGCGTGGCGGTCGCGGGGATCGCAGTCGCGCCGAATGGCGTGGCGGTCGCGGTAGCGCCGATTGGCGTGGGATAGACGGCGGTGGTCGGCGTGTTGG
>DAOTUS010000213.1:0-7746 GCA_034437415.1 Herpetosiphonaceae bacterium | reverse complement strand
CCCACTGCGGAGAGAAACCAATGAGTCACTACACGCTCCAAGAGATTCCACTCGATGCGATCATCTTTAATCCACGCCAGCCACGGAGCGACGGTGAGACGGCCGATCTCGAGGCGCTGGCCGCCAGTTTTGGCGCAGCCGATAATCCGCTTATTGCGCAGCTGCCCGTCGTTCATCCTGCACCGCATGGTGGCTGGATGGTCCAAGCTGGTGAGCGGCGCGTGCGTGCTGCCACGCTGCGCGGGCTTCGTTCTATGCAAATGCTGGTGCTTGACACCCAGATTGCCCCAGAGATACGCCATCGTCTGCGTGTCCTGGAGAATCTGCATCGCGTGGAACTCAACCCGCTCGATGAGGCCATTGCCCTCAAGGTTGTGTACTACGTTGCGAATGCCCACGCGATGGGGTTGGATGCGCAGGCGAGCACAATCCTGGAAACGGCTGAGGACTCGCTCGCTGTGCTCAATGCGCTCCACGAGCTGCTGTGTGCGCACCAGTGGCTGCGTACCAGGCCCCAGGTTGACTGGGAGGCATGTTTAGCGCCCTTGGGGCTGACACTCCATCGGTCAACAGTGATGCGCCGGATCCAGGTTCTCAACCTTGATCCCCAGGTGCTCACGCGACTGCGGGAGCGGATGCTCAGTGCGGCGGCGATTAAAGCACTGGGCAAACTGACCGATACGGATCAAGTGATTCTCATTGATGCATTGGAGGAAACTCCCGACATTGAGCCAAAAATTCGCCGGATATGCTCAAAAGTGGCTGATAAAACCTACAGTATTCGCGAGGCAATTGCGGAGGCACGTGGCGTCGTCTATTTCGAGGAGGAGGATGCTCTCCCGTTGGTCGGCCCATCGGATGCATCGATCGCCACGATGACAGACGACGGTGATGACCCTGATTTTATGGATGGGGCACACGCCGATGATACGCACACTGATGCGGAGGTTGATTTCGATTTAGACGTTGATGTCGGAGGGTATGTGATGGATGCGGTTTCTTTGATGAGCCAGCTCACGGAGACACTGCAGCAGCTCCATCAGCGGCTCCAAGCGACGCCGCTGATGGAGCCATGGGGTTCCTTATTCAGGGACACCTACCGCGGATTGCACCGCGATGCGCAACCCCTGATGGCTGAAGAGAATGATCTATAAAAGCATCGGATTGTCAGGGAAAACGCTGTTTTCACGGAACAACACGCTACGAATATTTGAAAGAGAGTACCTCAATGTCGTGCGATCATAGTGCTACAAAGGCCCATGCTCATTTTTTTAACGGTGCCGGTGCGGGAAGTGCTGCCGGATTTGGCGGGACTGATGCGGCGATTCAGGGGATGGAACAGATTGCGAATGTGGTGCGTGTGCAGGCCCAGCAGCAGGCCCGCGAGGTTGCTGCATCCGGCGATGCGAAAAAGGTAAAAGCACACCAGGCCCAGCAAACACTGGCGACTGGCAAGACGGCAAAACTCTTTCGTCAGTGGAAAAAAGAGCTGGGGCCAGATTTTCGAGAGCCAGCCCACGGCGCGGTTGATCCGAAGCACAAGGTTCGGCTGCCGAGCGACCCGGCCCAACATCACGCCTTTGCCGCGATCTACGATACCCGCGAGGCGCTGCTTGGAAAAGGAAAGCTGCCGGCCGTCGCACACCGTGTAATGGAGGCCAGCTCCCGTCGGCAGATCAAAGCCACCGGGGTTGATGCGGGCGGCTATCACCGGTGTACCCAGTGCGGACAATTTGCCTCCCAGACCAAAGGCCACACATGCCGCCTGACCGCATCGGTCGATACCCTGGCCAACGCGCTTGGGAAGCGCCTGGGGGTCGATCCTGCGGTCTATTCGGGCTCGCCACGCGCCAAGGCACTGATGGAGCTGCTGCTCGCTGATGCGCGGACCAATGGCGTTGTTCTGATGCGACACGGGCTGTCAGGGGAGAAGATCGCCGCAACCCTTGACGGCACGCTCGTCGCACTCCAACAGGGGTTCACGCCAGAGGTCTGGAGGGGCGATGCTGAGACCGGCCCCGTCGTTGCCGGCAAGCGGGTGATTACCGTGCCACAGACACAGCTTGCGGGCACCTATGGCCTGGCGGCGTACGAGTTGCCCACGGGTGCGGTTCCGCAGGCCGCAGGAGCCTACGGCAGTGTGCTAGCACCCACAACACCGCTGGTGAGCGGTGGAGGCGTGAGCGCGGCGTATACCGTGCCAACCGATGCGACGCAGCTGAAACACGGAAGCACCTATACCGAAGCTCGGTTTGTTGGCTCGCTCTATAAAAAACGTGGTCGCCAGCACGAAACGGTGCAGATCGGCGACACCACCTACCGGGTGGGCCAGCAGCTGCCCCCTGGTCGTGAGCACTGGGGATCGGCGCGGCGGAATGGCATTGTTGACCCGCCGCCAAAAGGGCTGGTTGTTGGGCGGGTAATTACCAATGCGGCGGTGCTGTTGCAGACTGCCGAGGTTGTGGAGACCCCCAGCGGTGTCGTTGAGCTGTATGCGCCAGGCCGTAGCCACCTGCTGGGTGCCTATGATCCACGGACGCGGACAGCCGGCGATATGCAGGGAACGGAGAATATGTCCGCGCCGCAGCTTGCCGCGGTCATGGCCTATCGTGAGCTCCACCCGCAATCGGATTTGGATCATCATCTTGCCGCCGATATTCAGGCACTGCGGGCGGGGACGGCATTGCCGACGGCCGTCGCTGATAGCGCCTACAGTGCCCTGCGCCGTGATTTAGCGACCGGCAACACGATCGACTTCGGTGCATCCGTTGGGAGCCAGCGGTGTGGTGACTGTGGCCAGTGGATGGGAACGCAGCACACCTGTCCCGCAGGCACCGCGCCTGATCCGGTGGCTGCTGCACCGGCAGCCAGCACGCCTGATGCGCTGACTGCAACGAGCGCAGAGCCTGGGCTGGATGATGACGCAGCCTACGCCTATCGGAATGCCGAAGAGGAGGATCGGGCGGCTCCTGACACGGCGGCTCTGGAGGACGACGACGAGGTCGTGTTCAGCGGGGCGGATATTCTGGCTCCAGCTCCAGAAACGCCTGTTGCTCAGTCGCCGCAGCTGGATGAGGCACACAACGGCGCTCGTGATGCTGATGCGCCTGATCGCCGTAGTAGCGCAGCACAGGCTCGCATTGATGCAACGACCGCAGCGCTGGACGAGGCTGAGGCCACGCTCTTGGGAATCGAAGCGCGAGCCGCCGCCGTTGTGCGTGCAGTTGCGAAAGCCGATGCCGATCACATCTCCGGACCTGCACAAGACCGGGTGTCCGTCGAGCCAAGTGCATCAGGTGCATTCGTCTCACCACAGGCTGAGGCACATCTTGGCCGTATCGCGAATGCCTTCGACACGTGTCTCGCGCTCCTCACGATGCCCAAAGCGCCGGAGCCTGAGCCGATTGCCACGCCTTCCGCGCCAGCGGTCGACGAGTCGGCGCCTGGTGCCGCCGATACGATGACCCCTGAAGACATCAAGGCCACGCGGCGCGCCGCCCGGACACCGATCGAGCGACCAGCCCGGCCAGCCAATATGCCCACCAGCGTCCAGGAACATATTTTCCAGCATGTGGTTCTGCCGGCGCAGAGCGACCCCTATCTGAGCAATTTGCCCAGCCGGATTGGTGGGGATCTGGACGAGCCACTGCCGCTGGAAATCCCTCCTATTGATGGAAACTATGAGGTCGATGATTCGACCGAAAAAGCCTTGCGCCTGATGTCCTCAGCGCTGCAGCTGGCCTGGTCGCCGGACAATACGAAGCCGCAGGCCCAGTATCAGTCGTTTGGCCTGTACGGGCCTCCTGGTACCGGCAAAAATACCGCCGCTCGCCAGGTGGCCGCAACCATTGGCCTGCCATACGTCGAGACGACCATCAATCCAGATACCAGTGCCCAGGATGAGATTGGCCGTACCATTCTGGAGGCCGGCTCGACGCGGGCCCAGCTCGGCAAAATCGGACAGGCCGCCGCAGCGGGAGCGGTGATTTGTATCAATGAAATTGTGCGCAGCCCGAGAATGGCCACCGCATTTCAGAGCATGATGGAAGATCGCGAGATTGAAATCCAGGGGACGGAGGGTGGCATTATGAAAATCCCCGTCCACCCAAACACGGTCTTTGTGTTTACCTGGAACCCTGGAACGGAAGGCGATGATGATCGTCCGGCGCTGGCCCCACTGGCTCGGATGATGCCCATCGAGCTACAGCGCCCCTCGCTCGACGAACAGGCTGATCGGCTTATGGGCGATTTTCTCCGGATGAAAGGGCGCACGGACACCTCGGCGGGGGGACGACGGGATGCACGTCGCCAGGAAATTCTGAGCCGCGACTACGCCAATAAGCCAATTGAGGTGACCCAGAAGCATGCGGTGGCTGCAGCCCGGTTTATGAACGATGTTGCGGCCCTTTCGCGGAACGGCCAAATGGCCATTGGGGCCACGCCCGGTCCGCGTGAAACCCGTCGTTTTCTGTACACCGCCGCATCGACCGGCGATCCAAAACTCGCCCTGGAGCAGGTCAAAATCTACTGCGACCAAGATCCGGTGACCTTTGCTGATCAATGGGCGCTCGTCGAAGAGACATTCGCATCGGTGTACGGTCACGATGGTCAGGCACTGAACGCCGGCAATCCACTTTCTAACTAAGGAGTACCGGCTATGTCGTGTGATGGACACAGAAAACGATGGTGGGCAGCCGCCGTAGCACCGGGCACGGCCGCTGCTGCTGCCCTTGGGGAAGGCGATGCCGGGGTTGCCCTGTTAGAACAGTTGCTGGAGACCGCGCGCAATGCAGCTGCACGCCTTCCAGAGGATACCTCGGCCATGGCGCAGGCCCAGGCGCATCTCGCCGACACGAAAACGGCACGCCTGTTTCTGCTCATGAAAACGAAAACCGGGATTACGGAGCCATCCCATAGCAGCGTCGATCCCGCATACGGTGTGGCGCTGCCCGACGATGCCGATATGCGTCATGCCTATGCGCTCGTCGCTGATACCTTCGCGGCCATTGAGCAGGGCCGTGCGCTCCCCGCTATGGCTGCCGCTATGGTTCGTGCTCAAAAGCAACGCCAGCCCGCCCAAGGGCCGGCGATTCAAGCCATTGGCGTAGAAACACGGGTCTATGATGATGACGGGTTTGATGCGCATGGGTTTGATCGAACGGGACGGAATCGCGCGGGCTACGATACAGAGGGCTATGACCGCCGGGGCTTTGGGCCACCTGATCCAACAACAGGGATGGACTATGATCGCCAGGGCTATGACGGGAGTGGGTACGATCGTGAGGGGTTGAATCGCCATGGGTATACCCGCTATGGCCTGGATAAGAATGGCTACTCAGCAACCGGCTTTGATACGAACAGGTATGACCGGGATGGGTATAACGCCCAGGGCTTCGATGTCGCCGGCTTTGATCGGTCGGGCTATACCTATCGGCGACTCAATGCCAAGGGTGTCGATGCCCTGGGCTATACCGAGAGAGGGCTCGATGCGCGTGGGTTTGACCGCTACGGATATGATCAAAAAGGCTATAGCACGAGCGGCTATACCCATCAGGGGTATGATCGCGATGGCGTTGATCACGACGGCTTTAATCAGATGGGATTTGATCGCGACGGCTATGATGCTGATGGCTATGACACGACGGGTAGGACGAGAAATGGCGATCAGCATCCTATCTATCAGCCTGGTGCTGATGGCTTTTATGCCGATGATCGGGATGTCGATGGATTTAACCGCAGCGGCTATGGTCTTGATGGCTACGATCGCTGGGGATTTAATGCGTCAGGCTATACCGTTGACGGGATAGACCGCAATGGCACTAAAAAACCCGTCTGGAATAGCAGCAACATTAACGAACCCTATGACGATGGGTATAGCCGGTATGGTCTGGACAATCGCGGCTATGATCGCTACGGCTTTAGACGGGGGATGACAACCGGCGTACCGCTCAATGCGCACGGTCGCACGACAACCGGATTTGATGTCGATGGTCTCGACGGGAACGGATTCAATCGTCTCGGCTATCAAAAAAATCCGAAGGGCGACGGCTGGATCAAGCCTGACTCACAGCGGGTTGTCAAGACCGATGGGTTTACGAAAAATGGAGTTGCTCCCGACGGCTATGATCGGTGGGGGTACTCGACCACCGATGGTCTGACTGCGCCCGATGATCAGGGCCGCCGCTATACCTATGCCGGGTGGGTCTACGACCCGGCTTCCCATGATGTCTATAACCCCGCTGATCCCGAGTATCGTATGGCGCACAGCTACCATACGCGACGCGGCACCCCCGTGACGCATAACGCCCCGGTTGCACCAAGCGTAAAAATCCCACCTATCGAGCCTGATCTTCCCTTGACCCGCCAGCAATGTGAGCGCATCAATGGCCATCCTGTAGATGATGCAACGTGGGCCGCAGAACAGGTGAAGCGGGCACCATCGGCACCAGGATCGAAACCTATTGTTGGGGCTCGGATAGCGACAATCCAACATTTGAAGCGCGTGGATCTTCCGCGGCGTATAAATGGAGCATTGGTCAAGTGTCCCCATTGTGGGCAGTTTCAAGGCTCGGTTGGCCACCAATGTCCAGCCTTTAAGCACAAACCGGTGCTGGTCTATCCATCCGGACTCGCAACGCGGACGGATAGATCACACACGGGGTTTTTTGGGCCAGGAGAGACCGTGAGTCATAGTGGGTATGACGAGGATGGTGCCTCGCACGCGCATCTGGCTGCTCCTCCTGTGCCACTTCCGCCGCAGGCGCAGACACCGTATATGTATAGCGGCTATAACCGGAGCGACATCGATGTGGATGGGTACGACCGACAGGGCTATACCCGCGATGGGTACAACCGGCAGGGACGCACCGCAGATGGGTATGATCGGCTGGGGTACGATCGCGAAGGCTATAATCGGTATGGCTATAATCGCAACGATGTGGATCGTGCAGGAGCGTCCAAGCCAAAAACGATTGAGGAGTTAGAAAAGCAGGCGAAGCTTGAGGGCATGGACGAGCCGTTGCTGACAACGGCTGCGCTGGCAGCGATGTATAGTCGCTATGCCACATCGTTGGTTAACCGCCCATGTACGGTCACATTGAATGAGACGATAGGATCGGCAGCAACGGACATGAAAGGCGGCATACTCCTCAATCCCTATCCGCTCGGACGTGATGCGCCGCATCGGCTCAACCTCGCGGTTGCGCGTGCCTATCTGCAACACGAGCTGGGCCACGAGCTCTATACCGATGCTGCCGATGTTGCCCGTGCATTTGCGATTCAAAGAAGCCCAACGGACCAAGAAGGATTGCACGCACCAGCGCGTGCGGTGCTGTTTGAACTCTTGAATATTACCGAAGATGGACGGATGGAGCGCGAACTTGCCACAAACTATGCGGGTGTAGCGCAGAGTCTGGCCGTAAAACACAAAGTACGTCCAGCAATACACCCGATTGAGGATTTTCCACAGTGGGATGAATGGTTGCAAGTACGCGCTGTGTTATATAACGAATGTAGTCCATTTTGTGGCGTGTCTCCCGAGATGGAAATGGCGATGCTGCCAAGCGTTCGTGCTTTTTACGACACGTTCAAGGCTGATATCCGTCGGGCGAGTCGTGCCAAAAGCAGTGAGGCAACCTTGGAGGTGTCTCTTCAGATTGCGAAGTATCTGCAGGACAACACGATGGTGCCAAGTAGCCCACGTGCTGATCAAGAGGCACCACTTCCGCCACCGCCAGCGGGAACAAC
>DAOTUS010000212.1:0-5400 GCA_034437415.1 Herpetosiphonaceae bacterium | reverse complement strand
CTCGAAGGCATGACCGTCGATGGCAAAATCTACGGTGTTCCCGAGTCGTTCAAGGCCGTCGGTCTGTACTACAACACCAGCACCGTGGCCACCCCGCCAGCCACCACCGCTGAGCTGCTGGCCGCCGTCAAGGCTGGCAAGAAGCTGGTGCTCAACCAGAACGCCTACCACAGCTTTGGCTTCTATCAGGCCTTTGGTGGCAAAGTGCTCGATGGCGATAAATGTGGCCTGACCACTGGCGGCACCGAAGCCGTGGCCTACCTGCAGGAGCTGAAGGCCGCTGGCGCAACCTTCGTCACCGACGGTGGCCAGGGCGACTCGCTGTTCAAAGAAGGCAAAGCCGACATGATCATCAACGGCCCGTGGGCCCTGGGTGACTATCGCGGCGCGCTGGGCGACAAGCTGGCTGTGGCGGCAATGCCCGCTGGCCCGGCTGGCCCGGCTGGCCCGCTGACCGGCGTTGACGGGTTCTACCTCAACATCAACAGCGCGAACCCCGACGGCGCCCTGGCGCTGGCGCTGTTCCTGACCAACACCGAATCCCAGCAGATCTACACCGACCAGGCGGGCCACACGCCCACCAGCACGCTGGTGAAGATCACCGACCCAACCACCCAGGGCTTTGCTGACGCCGCCAAGACCGGCGTAGCCCGCCCGCAGGACAAAGCGTTCTCCAACTACTGGGGCCCCTTCGGCGATGTCTTCACCAAAGCCATCGAAGGTGGCGATGATGCCAAGACCACGATTGCTGAGGCCTGTGCCGCAATGGACACAGCTAATCAATAGCTAAGAATGCCGGGAAGCGCTCAATCGAGCGCTTCCCGGCACGATCTTTTGAACCGATAAGCGCGCTTGACAAAACATTTAATGCGGTTCATCATGAGTGCAAATCCCCATCAATTACGGCACTACTTCCTGCTAACTAACCCAACGTTAGTGATGAGCAACCTCATATCTCTTGGACGCGAAGGAGCTTGCGATGGCATCCGTAGATCGCAGTATTAAACGCTCAGGACAAATCGACGAGGTTTCTTTCTGGGATCGTACCAAACGAGCCCGCTCGGCCTATTTGTACCTGCTTCCCGCCATCATCATCATGTCGATCATCACGTTTACCCCGATTCTTTACCAGTTCTACATGTCGTTCACTGATTTTGGGGCGCGCAGCCTTAATCCCTCGCCAACTAATAAAGCCTATTTAGAACCCAAGTGGATTGGGCTGGAAAACTATCGCAAGATTGTTACGAATGAGGTTGGGGCCAAACTGCCGAACTTTAATTTTTTTCGGACCCTTGGCTTTAACTTGTGGTGGACCTTCTCAAATGTGATTTTTCACGTTTCAATCGGGATTGTGGTTGCGGTTATCCTCAATATCGAAGGCTTGAGGTTTAAACGGTTTTATCGAGCGATCTATATTTTGCCAATGGTGCTGCCACAGCTCGTGATTGCGACCGTGTGGAAAAATATGTTTGATGGTGAGTATGGTGCGATCAACCAGGCACTGAAATTAGGCGGCGGTTTGTTTGGCATTGCGCCTGAAACATTCAATATTCGCTGGCTCCAGCAGATCCCCGATCCGATCCCCGGCGTTCCGCTCCCGCTGGCGTACTTTGCGATGCTGATTACAAATATCTGGCTTGGCTGGCCGTTTATGACCCTGGTCGCGACTGGGGCGCTTCAAAGTATTCCCAAAGAGCTGTATGAGGCCGCTGAAATTGATGGCGCAACCCCGCTGCAGCAGTTTTGGAAAATCACCCTGCCGCTGTTGCGCCCGGCCATGGTGCCGGCCACCATTTTGGGAATTATTACGACCTTCAATCTGTTCCACATTATTTACTTTATCAGCGAAGGTGGCCCGCTCGGCCGAACCGAAATTCTGGTTACGCAGGCCTATAAGCTGATTAATGGCAATCAGCTGTATGGCTTAGGCGCGGCCTTTAGCGTGTTTATGTTTGTCATTCTCGGCTTGCTGTCGGCAGCTACGGCCAGAGTTTCGCGTGTTGCGGAGGCTTACGATGACTAATCCTTCCATTCCCAAACCAGCCACTGCGCGCAAAGGTTTCTTTGCCAGTGGGCGTGGCTCAGGCCGGCGGATAACAATCGGCCAGCAGCTGCTGCTTCAGCTTATGTGTCTCCTGATTGCGGTGACGGTGCTGTTTCCAATCGTCTGGATTGTCAGTATGTCGCTGGATGGTCGCAATATTTCCCGACCAACCTCGCTTGAACTGATCCCACCAGAGCCCTCGATCAACGCCTATCGTGAGGTTATTCGCAATCCAACCGCCAATCCGGTGACGTTCTGGGAGCTGGCCGGAAACAGCTTCTCGCTGGCCGCCGGGGTTTCGTTTTTCTCGGTGATGGTTGGTGTGACTGCGGCCTACGCCTTCTCGCGCTTTAATTTCACTGGTCGGAAACTTCTGTTTCTCAGCGTGGGTTTTATCCTGCTGATGCCTGGTATTGCCACGCTGGCCCCGCTGTTCGCCATGCTCTCACGGGTGACATTTGGCTTTGAGGTGCTGCGGATTCTCTACTATATTTTCGGGGGAATTCTGGCGATCTTTGGGGCGTATATGCTCTACTCACGAATCCGTGACGAGGAGATTACGACCAACGCGATGATTATCGGGGTGGTGTGTCTAGGCATTGGTGCACTGCTCATCTATACCGGGGCGACCGCCACCTCAACCAGGAGTTTCAAGCTACGCGACTCGCTCTATGGGGTCGGCTTCGCGATGATCTCTGGTGCGCTGCCGTTTGCAATCTGGAACCTGAAGGGCTATCTGGATACGATCCCCAAGGAGCTGGAGGAGGCGGCGATTATTGACGGCGCCTCGCCCAACCAGATCTTCTTCCGGATTATTCTGCCGCTGGCGACGCCGGCGCTAGCTGTCACCGCGTTCCTGGGCTTTATGACTGGCTGGACTGAGTTTGCGCTCTCCTGGCAGTTCCTGACCCAGCCCAAGGATTTCACCCTGGCGATGTCGCTCTGGAACATGACCGGCCAGTACGCCGGGAGCGTGCCGTGGTCGAAGTTCGCGGCAATGTCATTGATGATATCCTTCCCGGTCTCGGTGGTGTATCTGTTCTTGCAGAAATACATTATCGGCGGCCTGACCCTCGGCGGGGTCAAGGGCTAGCGGAAATCTGGCCGCAAAAACCGCGCGGGCCTTGAGCAGATCGCTCAGGGTCCGCGCGGTTTTTGATTCGAGTGCCGCTACGAGCTACTGGCTGGCGTAGCGCCGACGCTCCAGTGCGCCGCCTGCACCAGGTTGTGCAGCAGCAGCATATTGGTGACCGGCCCGGTGCCGCCAGGAACCGGCGTGATGGCGCTGGCCACCGCGCTGGCGCTCTCCCACTCCACATCCCCAACCACCGTGCCCCCAGCCTCGACCACGTTGATCCCGAAATCGATCACCACCGCATTGGGTTTTAGCATTGCCCCGGTGATCAGGCCGGCCTTGCCGACGGCCGCCACCACAATATCGCCGCGCCGAATATGCTCGGCCAGATCGGGCGTGCGCGAGTGACAGATGGTGACGGTGGCGTTGCGGGCCAGCAGCAGCTGCGCCATCGGCTTGCCAACCACGCCCGAGCGCCCAACAATGACCGCGTGCAGGCCGGCCGGATCAATCGCGTAGCGATCGAGCAGCGCCATTCCTCCCGCCGGGGTGTTGGGGATATGGGCGGGCAATCCCTGGGCCAGCCGCCCGGCATTCAGCGGGTGCAGGCCATCGACATCTTTGTCGGGGTCGAGCGCTTCAATCGCGCCGCTGGCCGCCAGATGTTTCGGCAGCGGCAGCTGCACCAGGACGCCGTGGACCGCGGCGTCGGCGCAGGCGGTGCGAATAGCGTCCTCAAGCTCGATCTGGGTCGTCTCAGTGGGCAGCAGACGATGCTCGAAGCGAAATCCCACGCCCTCACAGGTGCGCCGAATCGAGCGCACATACCAGTCCGAGGCGTCATCGCCGACAACCTGAACCACAACCAGACCTGGCGCGGCGCCATAGCGGGCGGTCCATTCAGCTCCCTCCGCCGTGAACTGCGCCTTAAGTTCCTTGGCCAAGACCCGACCATCCATTAACACCGGAGCCATATTTCCTCCAAAAAAAAGAAGTATGAGCTATTTTCTCATACTTCCGACCGCAGACTTCAACCGCAGGTCAGGCGAGTTGGCCATTGACCAGCGCCATAACGGCTTCGGTATCGGCGCTCAGGGTTGCGGTGATTGCGCCGACCTGGGCGCGGGTTTCCCGGACATAGCGGGCATCTTCCAGCGCGTGGAGATTGATCTCGACGTTCAGCAGGGCGCTGCGCACCGCCGCCTGGGCCAGCAGCACCGCCACCCCGACATCGCTGATGGCGGCCGAGTTGCCTTTTTCGGCCGCCGGACGACCCAGCGGGATCACGTTGGCGGCGGCGCGGGCGGTCTGGAGCGGAACAGCGGTTGCCACGATCGTCGCCTGCTCGATAGCATCGCGGCGGATCGCCACGTCGGCGCTGGTCTCGCGGGGCAGCTTGTAGGCGGCGCTCAGGCGGCGGAAGGCATCGACATCGGCCTCGGCCAGCTCCTGAAGCTCGTGGCGCAGCGCCTCGGCCCGATCCATCAGCCCGCGCATGTCGTCCTCGACCTCGGCATACTTTTTCTTGCCAATCGTCAGCGCGCAAACCATCGAGATTAATCCTGCCGCCATCGCGCCGGAGACGGCGGCAACGCTCCCGCCACCGGGAACTGGCTCTTTGGTGGCGAGCTGATCGAGGAATTCGCTGATTGTGGTATTCAGTAGGGCCATTGGAGCCTCCTAATTTGCTTAGCATATGGCGTGATGATCACCCGCCATCCAGTATCATAGCTTAAGTCGCCCGGCGTGGCGCTAGAGCGGCGACCATAGCGCGATGAAAAGCAAAGTTCCCAGACACAGGTAGGTGCCATAGGACAAATATGGCTGAATCTGCCGTCCGATCTGGCGCAGGACCAGAATGCCGATGGCGGCGGCACCGGCCATCAGGATCCCATAGAAGAGCGCCCCGGCCAGGTGATTCAGTCCAACCGCCGCCCCAATGAAGATCGCCAGATAGACATCGCCCAGGCCAAATGGCACTCCCTCGCCGGGGTAGAGTAGCCGGGCGAGCATAAAGAAAAAGATAAACATAATCCCTGCAATAACTGCGCCAAGCAGCGCCGGTTTTAGCCCAATGCCGACAAATGGCGCGGCGACCAGCACCACCACAGTGGCGACCAGCAGCACCAGCACATCGATCAGGCGCACTTTCCAGTCAACCGCGCCGGTGACGACCAGCACCGCCGACACCGCGAACCAGTACAGCGCCCGGAGGCTCAGGCCATAGTCGCGGTAGATGACCACGGCCATCAGCGCCATAATCCCGGCGACGGCCAGCCCA
>DAOTUS010000211.1:0-3662 GCA_034437415.1 Herpetosiphonaceae bacterium | reverse complement strand
GATCACGCCCCAGTCCTATCAGACCGCCGTCCAGGTGCTGCCGACGACCTGGGCCATGCAGGGCTTTGGCGATGTGATTCTCCGCGGCCAGGGCGCCAGCGGCGTTGTGCTGGAGACGGGGGTTCTGCTGGGCTTTGCCACCCTGTTTTTTCTCGTTGGAGTGCTGCGTTTTCGCTTTGAGTAGCTCGGCGGTACGGGTGGGTCTCCGTACCCACCCGCTTGGCACAGCCCTAGTGCATCATCACGATACGTTTGCGGAATCACCGACGGCTCTTCGTGGCCTTCGTGGCCTTCGTGGATAATGCTCCGCGTCTGCAGCGGCATTCCGCACAGCTCGCTTGGCCCAGCCCTAGGGCGCAGCGGGCCGTTCCTCAGCGGAGCTCTCCGCCGCCGCCGGGCGCTCGTCGGGCCGCTCGGAGGCCGGGCTGGCTCCAGGCGGCCCTTCCGGCTCCGCAAGTAGATCTTGAGCACTCCACGTAATGGTTGTTGTCACGGTTGTGACGGTTGTGACCGTACGCTTGATGATCCGCCGCATCGTCTGCTCCTTTGCTGATGATGCTCGAGCGTAGCACGCCGCTGGCTCGCAGACCCGACAAAACTTGCCAAAAAGCGGCCTCAATCCCGCTGTGGCTAGCGGCCGGGCATGGTTTAATCAGCTGGACGCAACGTCGGGCGACCGCTGTGCGTAGTAGCACCAACATTTCTCCCACAATCCAGCCCCGGCGCACTTTTTAACCAACCTTGAGGTGAACTATGCCTGCTGCAGTACCCCTGGAATCCTTCCAAAGCTTTGGCGTCCTGCTCCACTATCTCCGCCGTCGCGCCCGCCTGACCCAGCGCGAGCTGGCGATTGCCGTCGGCTATAGTGAAGCCCACGTCTCACGGCTGGAAAGCGATCAGCGGCTGCCTGATCTGACCACGCTGATGGCGCTGATCGTCCCGGCCCTCGACCTCGATGAGGATCCGCCCGCCGTGGCCCGCCTGCTGGAGCTGGCCGCCGCCGCCCGTGGCGAGAGCCTGGCCGGGACCAGCGTAACCCTGACCCGCACCACCGAGCGGCGCAGCAGCAGCGAGATCGGCGTGATCGAGGCGGTGCCGCCCCTGCCGGCCGGGCTGGTCGAGCGCGAGGCCCTGCCGCGCCTGCGCCAGCGCCTGGAGCGCGACCGCTGCGTGCTGCTGTGCGGCTGGGCCGGGGTTGGCAAGACCACGCTGGTGGCCGCGCTGGCCCACGCGGACGCCGCCCGCCCGGTGTTCTGGCTGACGCTGGCCGCGAATATCACCGCCACCGCCGATGTGCTGGTGCGCCAGCTGGCGCTGTTTCTGCTGGCGCTGGGCGATGAGACGGTGCTGACCCTGGCCGAGCACGCCCCCGACGCCGATGCTGCGCCGCCGCTCGACCAGCAGATGCTGCTGCTCAGCGCCGCGCTGGCCCGCCATCCGGCCCTGCTGTGCATCGATAACCTCCATGTGGCCGCCCAGGATCCGGCGCTGCTGCAGGTGGTCCAGCATCTGGTCGCCAGCTCGCCGGCCACGCTTGTGCTGCTCAGCCGCGAGCAGATGCGCCTGTCTGGCGTGGCCTCGTTCACTCTGGGCGGGCTGACCGGCCCGGAGTCGCAGGCGCTGCTGGATAATCTGCACACGCATCTTGAGCCGCACCACGCCGCCGAGCTGATCGAGCACACCGCCGGCAACCCAATGCTGCTGCGGCTGGCGGTTGGTCAGCTGGCCGACCGTGGCGGCGACGCCGCGCTGATCAGACACCTCGCCACCGAGCCGCACGTGGCCAGCTATATCGTCCAGACCACCCTCGACCACGTTTCTCCCGATACCCACAAGCTCATCGAGCTGCTGGCGGTGATCGGCCAGCCGGTCAATCTGTACGCCGAGGTGCTGCTGGAGCTGAGCCTGGCGACGCTTGGCCCGATCAGCTGGGGCGCGGCGGTGCAGGAGCTTACCCGGCGCTACCTGATCGACAACCCGGCCCACGCGGCCCTGCCGCCGCTGCTGCGCGATCACGTCTACGCCGCGCTGATCGGCGATCTGGAGCAGCGCCGCCGCCTGCATCGGGTCGCCGCCGAGTGGCTGGAGGCGACCGATGGCGCTGCGGTGCTGGCGGCCCAGCACTATGTTCGCGCTGGCCTGCCCCAGGCCGCCACGGCCATGCTTTCGGGAAAGGTCGATTCCATTCTTGGCCGGGGCCAGGCCGACGCCGCCGCAATGCTGATCGACGAGCTGCTGGTTGGCGCCCGTCGCAGCACCCCCGATCTGCTGCTGCCGCTGCTGAGTGTGCGCGGCGATGTGCTGGTGCACACCCTGCGCGCCGCCGAGGCCGAGGCCAACTATCGCGAGGCCCTGGCGCTGGCGACCACGCCAACCGTGCGGGCGCATCTGGTCTGGCGGATGGCGGCCAGCCTGCTCCAGCGCGGCCACGTCGCCGAGACCCTGCGCCTGGCCGAGGAGACGGCGGCCGCCCTGAGCGCCAGCGACACCTTGCTGCAGGCCAATCTGGCGGTGGTGGGCAGCAAAGCCCTGCTCATGCTCTCGCGCTTCCCCGAGGCCGAGGCGCGGGGCCGGGAGGCGCTACTGCTGGCCGATCGGCTTGATGACACGCTGGCGGCGCTGGCGGCCGGGATTCGCGCCAGGGCCGGGGCCAGCCTGGCGATTGTGATGCAGATTACTGGCCGCCGCGAGGCCGCCATCAGCCAGTGGCACGTGGTGATCGCCGCCGCCAGCGCCGCCGGGCTGATGCGCTTTCGCCCGCGCTGTCTGTTTAATCTGGCCAACGTGCTGTACGAGCAGGGCGATCTCACGGCGGCCTTCGAGTCGTGCAGCGCGGCGCTCAGGGGCCTGCGCCAGATCGGCGACAGCTATGCGATGAGCCGCGTGCTACACACGCTGGCGATCATCCACTCGACCAGAACCGAGTGGCAGGAGGCGCTAGCGCTGCTCGACGAGGCCTGTACGATCAAGCGCTCGATTGGCGATCGCACCGGCCTGTACAACTCGCTCAATCAGCAGGCCGATGTGCTGATTTCGCTCGGGCGGGTGCAGGATGCCCACGATCTGTCCCGCGAGATTGTGGCCGAGAGCGGCGAGGCGTGTGAGCCGCGCTCGCGCTGTATGTATCTGATCGTGCTGGTGATGAGCCAGCTGGTGCTGGGCGAGCTGACGGCGGCCCAGGCAACCCTGGATCGCATCGCCCAGATCCCGGCCGCCAGCGCCGACGAGCGGATCGGCAGCTTTTTGGTCAACCGCCGGGCGCTGCTGGCTCTGCTTCAGGCTGGCCCCGCCGCTGCCGAGGCCCAGCTGCTGGCTGTGCAGGCCGCGCCGACCGCGCCGGAGACCGCGCTCGAGCGCGCGCTGGTCCGGGCGCTGATCGCGCTTGTCCAGGGCGATCGCGGGCGCGTCGAGCAGCTGACCACGGCGGTCAGTCAGCAGGCCGCGGCCAACTACGTGTTCTATCAGCTGGTCGCCCACCAGATCGCCGCCGCCGATCCGGCCGTGCCGCCGGCAGAGCTGCCCCGGCTGCTCTGGTGCCAGGCCGACCGGCTCGATGCTGCCGTGTTCGCCCCAGCCGCTGCGATCGCCACGTACCCGCTATAATCCCCATGCTGTATGCGGCGGGCCTGCGTGCCCGCCCGCCTCCCTCCCCGCCACTCCTT
>DAOTUS010000210.1:0-13731 GCA_034437415.1 Herpetosiphonaceae bacterium | reverse complement strand
ATGAGCGCTACTGTTCCCGTTTTTTTTGGTTTTGGTGCCGTTAAACCATGACATGAAGATCAAAAAACGCTGTTTTGAGCGAACAATGTCTGTTTTTGATTTAGATGCGATTGCCCTGCACAAGAATTCAGGCGCTTGGTCGCTTGACCGCCACCTCGGCTCCGTTGGCGGGCAGGGCAACGCGCTACCTTTAACTATCAGCGCTAGGCCGATTCCTATTTCCCAAGAGCCGATTGTATTTGTATAATGATCGCGCTGACATTCTTTTCACTACAAGTAGGGGGACACCTCAATGGCTGAACTCAATTCCGAATTGCGCGACAATGTGCTGATCCTTCGTCTGCCGGCCCGGATGGACGCCGCGGCGGTGCGCGAGCTCGAAGAGCCCTTCGCTCAGACGGTCGCCAATCACAATGGCCCGGTGCTGGTTGATGTAAGCAAGGTTGACTTCGCCGCCAGCCTGGCCCTGCGGATGCTGATGATGAACCTCAAGGATCAGCAGGGTCGTGGCCAGGACCTGCGCCTGTTTGGCCTGCAGCCGCAGATCGCCGATGTCTTTCGCAAGACCCGCTTCGACACGCTGTTTACCATCGCCGAGGACGAAGAGTCGGGCCTCCAGGGCCTGCAAAAGTAGCCTCCGGGCAGCACAGCAGCGGGATTTCGATGGGATCCCGCTGCTGGTTTTTTAGCGCCCGCTCAGCGGAAGAGATTGCCAAGCACCCACACCGCCAGCCCCAGGCCGATCAGCCCCAGGCTCATCAGCGCGATCAGGGTCATCGAGTTCCAGCTATCGCGAATATACCGCAGATCTTCGCCCATCCGCTGGTGCAGGGGTTTGCTCTCGACCGAGCGGGCCAGCAGATAGATCGGGTCGGCGATGTACGAGGTGCTGCTGATGGCGCTTAGCCCGGCCAGCCCCAGCGCCAGCGCTCCACCCAGCATCAGCGCCAGCGCATAGAGATCGATCGTGCGCCAGCCCGCCAGCCAGCAGATCAGCCCAATCAGCAGCGCCAGCCCCAGATCGATCAGGGCAATCAGCTTGATCGCCGCCAGCCAATCAGCAAGTCGGGCTTTTATAGGCGCCCCCTATCACGTTGAAATTCAGTAGCGCCAGAAGTGTGGATCTCAACTGGGGTTGTTGTGGTCTGGCTCATCCACGCCGCTGGGAGATTTAATCGTACCACTGAATATCGTTCCAGGCGCGATTGATAGACAAATACGCACAAAAGTGCTAAAATAGCATAAACTTCTTCTGAAGGCAGCAGCGATATGCTATACTGCCCGTACCAGGTTTTTAGCGAAGGAGGCCGCCGATGAGCGCCTCAACCTCGCGGGCAAAAGCGGCTCCCGCCCCGCGCCGCGATGACGATCACGAACTCCGTAATTACCGCCTTGAGGAGCGGATTGGGCAAGAGGAGCTGGCGACGACCTATCGCGCCCGCCATCTGACCCTGGATCGCCCGGTCGAGGTGCATGTGTTGCGCCGTTCGGATTGGGTGTCGGTGAGTCGCTTTCAGCAGGCGGCCCGCCTCGGCGCACGCCTCAAGCACGCCAATATTTTGCCGGTCATCGATGCTGGACACGACGATCGGTTTGGCTACTACCTTGTCACGCCGCCGCTTGGGGGCCGCCTGCTGCAGGAGCTGTTGGAAGATGGCCCGCTGCCGGTCGCCGATGCCGTGCGGATCTTTAGCGAGGTCGCCCGCGCCCTGGATGCCGTCCACGCCGAGGAGATTATCCACCGCGATGTGCAGCCCGGCTCGATTGTGGTGGTTGAGCAGATCGGCGCCGAGGAGGCCACGGTGGTTCGCCACGGCTTCCTGACCAACTTTAGCCTGGCCCTCAGCAGTGACGGCCCCGACCTCTCGCAGCTCGAGGAGGCCGACTACCTGACCGCCTACGCGCCCCCGGAGCAGGATTTCAAGGCCAACTCCAGCTCGCCCGCGCTCGATGTGTATGCGCTCGGCGCGGTGCTCTACCATATGCTGACCGGCGAGGTGCCGCCGCCGCCCGGCCAGACGCCGCGCCCGCTCAGCGACTTCAACCCGGCGATCGCGCCCGCCGAGCGGGTGATCCGCCGCCTGCTCTCGCCCCAGGCCAACCTGCGCTACACCGTGGCCGGACAGGCGGCGGCGGCGCTCCGCCAGGCCCTGCGCGATCAGCTTGGCGGGGAGCGCAGCTCGGCCCTCGCCACCACCGCCGCCGCGTCAACCGCCGAGGCCGAGTGGCTGGAGAACCCGGTCGAGCCGCTGCTGGTCCAGCAGATCGCCAACGATTTTGTGCAGCGCGGCCGCAGCTGGGCCCGCCAGCTCCACGAGATGCTGTTTTTGCGCCACCTGCTCAACGGCTGGAGCAGCCAGAACGTGATTCGGCGGCGCAGCCTGGGCAATGCGATTATGCCCGAGCAGGTCGTCAGCTACAACTTCTACACCTACGAGCTGCGGGCCTACTACGAAACTCGCACCACGCCCGAGCCGCGCGAAAAACCCTACCAGGGCAGCCGCCTCAGCGACCGCCACTCGCCGCCGGGAGTCTGGCAGATCGTCCTCCCCGATCCGCAGCCGTTCGATGAGCTGCGCCCCCAGGAGATGGTGGTGCCGCACTCGGAGCGGGTCGAGATGTGTATCTACTGTGGCGGCAAGGGCGATATCAACTGTGCCAAGTGCCACGGGCGCGGCCTGATCGAGGAGCGCCGCCTGATGGAGAATCCCGATGGCACCCGCGAGCGCCGGGTTGTCACCGCCGACTGCCCGCAGTGCTCCGGCGAGGGCCAGGCCGACTGCGCCCGCTGCAAAGGCTCGGGCCAGCTGCTGACCGAGGATGTGTTTCTGTGGTCGCGCTGGGGCAAGCTCTGGGATAACACCGACGACGAGACCGGCCTGCCGCTGCCGGATATTCGCGCCCGCTCCGAGCAGGTCTACTCGGCCCAGATCGATGTCCGCGATCAGAAGTGGCACGCCATCGCGCCGCTGCACGAGCTGCTGCAGGCCGCCGAAAATGTCGACGCCGAGCAGCAGACCCGCCTGCTCCACGCCGAGCTGACAATCTCGGGCACCCCGGTGACCGAGGTGGACTACGACGAGCGCGGCGCTACCCACACGCTGTATCTGGTGGGCTTCGACCCGCCGACTATTCGCGGCGACTTTTCGCTCTACGACCGCGAGCGCATCACCCTGTACGCCGTGATTGCCCTGCTGGTCGTGCTGGTGATCGTGGCAATTTTGATCTTCTAGCCCGAACTATGATCCATTTGCCGAAGCCGCCGAGTTGATCACTATAATCACGACTTAGAGCTGGCACATCAGGGCATTGATACACTCTGTAGCCGTGGAAGCAACCGGCTACAATCTAGACCCGCTGCCGGGATTGATGAAATGGTGACTTCTGGATGAAACATCGCTTTAGAAGTATCGGTATTGTGCTCTGGATTGGATTTCTGAGTTCGTGTGGCCAACCTGATTCACGTTATTCGAACAATACATCGCCAAGAGTTGTTGAAACTGTTGAACCTCAGGGTGATGTCCGTGGAATAGTTATACAAAATATCTATCCCGAACCCCAGAATGGTACTATTCAAGCGTATTCTGTAACGATAGGTCCAGAACACGCGGTAGTAGAGACTCCAGAACCTATGCCAGCGGGTCCAGACTATATTGAATCGCTAGAGAGTGTTACGATTCTTGTTGATCATTATTGGCGACGGTATAGTGGAGACATTGTACCAGTCACCATGAAACAACAGATTATTACCATGCAATCTGCCTATCCACAATCCTACGATATTCGTCCTGTGTATAACGAGGCTGAGCTTGAACTCATTCGTAGTGATACGCAAACAGCTACATGGGTATTTAAGCCCAAGATGACGGGCACTATTGTGTTACGGATGCGTAAAACGTTCTTATGTGGCGGTGATCCGTGTGAGAATATGCCCATCACCACTATTCCAATAGAGTTAAATGTGGCTCCATGAGGGATGGTGCCATTCATCAGGGAGCATCAGTTTCAGGCAAATTACTATGATAGTAAGGCACCATTTGATCCTGTTGCCCTTCGGTGGCTGCACGCATCCCAACGGATTGGCCTGTACAAGCGGTCTTATCCCACGAGATAGCACACTACCCGGTCTGCCGGACACTGAAATGGTACCTTACTGATGATCCATTTGCCGAAGCCGCCGCCGATTCGGTGGCGGTTTTTTCTTGCCAAATGAGGAACTTAACCTATGCGACGCTTTCTTCTGCTGCTCGGCCTGATGCTCACGCTGGCGGCCTGTGGCACCACCGAATCGGCTGGCGGCGCCCAGTCCGGCCAAACCCTGACCGTCGACGGGATCACCTTTGCTCTGCAGGCCCAGCCGACGCAGACCGTCGTCAATCAGCAGCAAACCTGGCTGGTGACCCTGACCGATGCCGCCGGCCAGCCGATCGACAACGCCGATGTCTATCTTGAGCTGGAGATGCCGGCGATGCCGATGGGCCAGAATAATCCTCTGGCGACCGCGAAAGGCAACGGAACCTACGCGGCGGCGGGGCTGTACTCGATGGGCGGCGAGTGGCACGTCACGGTCCACGCCGAAGTCAACGGCACCGATCATAGCGCCCTCTTCACGATTAAGGTACGTGAATAAATCCCGCCGTAATCTGAAATCAGATAAAGGACCTACCAATGAATATGCTCAAACGAACCCTGCTCGCCCTAAGCTGCCTGGCATTCCTGGCGGCGTGTGGCTCAACGACCTCAACCGCCACCCCGCCCACCGCCGCGGCCAGCCAGACCGTCCAGGCGACCCTGGCGGCCTCGACGCTGGTGGTCGGCGCCAACCGGCTGCCGATCGGCCTGGTGGTTGATGGCAGCCCGATCAACGATCCGGGGGCTAAAGTCCATCTGCGCTTCTTCTATCTCGGCGGCACCGACGCTGAGAAATCCAAGGTCGCCGGCGAGAGCGCTGCGACCTACTTCGGCCAGGGCCTGCCGGTGGCCGTCTATGTGACCTACCCGAACTTCCCCAAAGCCGGGGCCTGGGGCGTGGAGGTTGAGGCGACGCTGCCCAACCAGGCGCCCAGCATCAGCCGACTGCGGCTGGAGGTGCAGGCCAGCGACCCGACCCCGGCGCTCGGCAGCCCGGCGATTGCGGTTGAGACCGCCACGGTCAAAACCAACCCCGACCTCAGCACGATCAGCTCAGATCTGAACCCCAACCCGGCGCTGTATCAGCTGAGCGTCGCCGCGGCGCTGGAAAATGGCAAGCCGACTGCGATTCTGTTTGCCACGCCGGGCTTCTGCAAAACCGCCACCTGCGGACCCAGCGTCAACGTGGTCAGCGCGCTGCAAAAAACCTACGGCGAGCGGATCAACTTCATCCACGTTGAGGTGTACGAGTATCCCTTCGGCGAGTCGGCCATGGCCAATCCGCCCAAGCTGGCGCCAGCGATGGGAGCCTGGAGCCTGCCAAGCGAGCCGTGGCTGTTTCTGGTCGGCGCCGATGGCCTGATCCAGTACAAATACGAGGGCGGCATCACCGTCGAAGAGCTGACCCCGGTGGTCGAAGACATGCTGAAGCGCAGCTAAACCGCCAATGAGCTGGCCCAGATTCATGAATATGGCGGATCGGCGTATAATTAAAAAACCCGCTATCCGCCGCGCCTACTCCATGTAATTTTCATCGCCCGGCGCGCATCATTCAGCGCTTTGCATGTGGTATCATTGAAATTATAATCCCGCTGGTTCACACGGAGGCGATTCCAATGGCGGCATTTAATGGCTTCTCAACCGAGAATCTGGTGCCGTTGCCAGCGGAATTCTTCACCGATGTTCTGCCGGTGATCGCCAGCCCGGCTGAGCTTAAAGTAACCCTGCATGTGTTCTGGGTGGTCAGCCGCCAGCGTGGGCGGGCCAAGCGGATCTCCTGGGATAGTCTGCTGGCGGACGAAACCCTGACCCGCAGCCTGCGCATGCTCTCGCCGCTGCGGCCGGTGGCCGAGCTGCTCGAAGAGGGCCTGGGCCGATCCCTGGAGCGGGGCACGCTGCTGCACCTGGTGAGCGCCGAGGCCGGGCGGGCGGTCAGCTGGTACCTGGTCAACACCGCCGCCAATCGCACCTGGGTCGAACGGCATGGCGGCACCCGCCTGGAGCAACCCGACGAGTCTCCGCCAGCCCAGCCCTCGCTGTTTAGCCTTTACGAACAAAATATTGGCCTGCTGACCCCGATGCTGGTTGAAGAGCTGCGCGAGGCCAGCGTCAAGTACCCGAACGAATGGCTGGAAGATGCGGTGCGGGCGGCGGTCGAGGCCAATATTCGCAACTGGCGATATATTCGCCGTATTCTAGAACGGTGGGAAGCCGATGGAAAAGAACCTGCGCCACATCGACCTGAGCAATCTTTCGATCTCCGCAAATACACTACCGGCAAATACGCCGCCTTCTTCGGACGATCCGAGCCCAAGGAGTGAGCCGGCCTGCCCGGTCTGCAACGATGCGGGCTACTACTGTCTGGATGTGCCGATCAGCGACCCGAACTTTGGGCAGCTGATCTCGTGCGAGTGCAAGCTGCGCGAGAAGATGGATCGGCGCCAGAGCGAGCTGCGACGGCTGAGCAATCTGCAGGCCTTCGAGGATAAAGATTTTGCCTCGTTCAACCCCGATGTGCCCGGCGTGCGCTCGGTGTTTGTGCTGTGTCAGGAATATGCGCGCAACCCGCAGGGCTGGCTGTTTCTGTTTGGCGGCTACGGGTGTGGCAAAACCCATCTGGCGGCTGCGGTCGCCAACGAGGCGATTCGCCGCGAGTACGATACAATGTTCACCGTGGTCCCCGATCTGCTCGACCATCTGCGCTCAACCTTCGGCCCGTCGTCGGAGATCGAGTACGATGAGCGCTTTGAGCTGATTCGCAATATCCAGCTGCTCGTTCTTGACGATCTTGGCACCGAGAGCGCCACCCCCTGGGCCCGCGAGAAGCTCTTCCAGATTATGAACCACCGCTATAATCTGCGCCTGCCGACGGTGATCACCTCGAACGGCAATCTGGACAAGCTCGATCCACGGCTGCACTCACGGCTGCAAGATGTGGTGCTGTGCCGCCGGGTTCTAATCGAGGCGGGCGACTATCGGCGGCTGACGATTCAACAACGCTACAGTAATTTCAGGTCCTATGGCAACTGAACGGGTGAAGAGTGAGCGGCGCATGCTGCTCAGACGGGTCTTTATCCTCGGTCCTTCATCCTTCATACGTGGTTACGGAGGCTCGTAGATGGCTGGCAATCAAGCAATTTTCGACCGGGCGATGGAGCAAAACCAGCTTGCGGCACGGGCTGGTGATTGGTTGCGGGCCTTGACTGAGGGCGCCCGCGCCATGACCGAGTTTCCGCAGAACGAGCAAGCCCGAATTGTCGTCGCCACGGCGCTGTTTCATTCCAATAAATACTCCCAGGCGATGCAGTTGTGGAGCGAGCTGCTGAAAACCGACCCGGATAACCCGATCTTCACCGAGTATATCGCCCGCATCCATCGAGCCCAGGGCGATGTCGATCAGGCGATTGCGCTGTATCTGCAGCTGGCCGAGCGCCAGGTGGAGCAGAAACTGACCCTGAAGGCCGTGCGGGCCTACCGCGATATTCTGGAGATCCACCCGGACCACGAGGAAGCGCGGGTGCGGCTGGCGATGATTCTGGCCGAGTCCGGCGATAAGCCTGGGGCCATCCGCGAGTTTCTGCACCTCGGCGAGCAGTATCTGGCGGCGGATAATCTTGAGGCGGCCGATGAGGCCGCCAACGAAGCGCTCAATGTCGATGGCAACAGCCTCTCGGCCAAAGAGTTCAAGCAAAAGGTCAATCTGGGCCAGGAGGCCAAGATGGCGGCTGAGATCGGCGATAGCATCGCCGATAGCCGCCTGCGCACCAAGGAGCAGATTGAGCAGGCGGTCGCCCAGGCGATTGAGTTTCAGAACAGCGGTCGCCTGGAGCAGGCCGCGCACCTGTATGAGCAGGTCGTCGAAGCCATCCCCGACCGCGCCGAGATCCACTATAGCCTGGGGCTGATCTACGATGAGCTGGAGCGGCCCACCGATGCGATTCGCTCGCTGGAGCATGCCACCAACAACGATGAGTACGCGCTCTCGGCCCACTACGCGATCGGCAGCGTCTACCAGAAGATCGGCAAGCTCGAGCGGGCCGCCCAGGAGTACGAGCAGGCGATTCGCTACGTCGATCTCCAGTCGATCGGCAAAGAGGAGTCGGCCGACCTGATCGATATGTACGAGGCGACGGCGGCGATCTATCAGGAGCTTGGCGATATTGCCCGAGCGGCCTCGCTGTACTCGACGCTCGCCGGCTTCCTGCAGGGCAAGCGCTGGGGCACCGAGCAGGCCGCTGAGTATAATGTCAAGGCCAAAGAGCTAACCGAGCGCAATATGATGTCGAAGCTGCGGATGCTTGGCACGGGAGTTCTGCAAGCCCCCGTCGGCCAGCCTAACCAGGCCGAGCCTGAGCCGATCGATAAGCATACCGAGACCTGGGGCCGCATCCCCTCAATCACCGACTTTCTCAACCCCAACCAGAAACAGCAGGCCGAAGACGACCCGATTAGCAAGCTCGATGCGCTGCTGTCGGGCGCCCCCATGATGACCGATGTCGATCCGCTCGATCTGCTGGCGGCGAGCTTTCCGGCCCCAACCACGACCCAGTACGTGCCGCTGACCCCGATTGACACCGAGGGTCGCTCGGAGCGGGTCCAGCGGTTGGTCGAGGCCAGCGCGCTGTACACCGAGCAGAATCTGCTGTACGGGGCGATGGATGCCTGCCACGATGTTATCCGCTACGATATTGAGTTCTACGCCATTCACCTGCGCATGGCCGAGATTCTTGAGCGGATGGGGCGCTCGACGGAGGCGCTGAGCAAGCTCAATCTGCTTAACGCAACCTACAAGGCCCGCGGCGAGGCGGCCAAATCGGTCGACGTGTACTATCGTCTGATCGACCTGAGCGGCGACTCGGCGGCGATTCGCAGCGAGCTGGCCGATGTGCTGCGGAAACAGGATCGCACCGAGGAGGCCGCCGAGCAGCTGGCGATTGTGGCCAACCAGCAGTTTCGCATGGGCCAGACCGTCAAGGCGCTGGAGCAGTTCCGCAAAGTGCTGGAGTGGGTCCCCGATAACGCCACAATTCGCAGCCAGTACGGCCAGGTGCTCCTGAAGCTGGAGCGCTGGGAGGCGGCGCTGGACGAGTTCAAGCGCGTGCTGGGGCAGCGCCCCGACGATCTGGTGCTACTGGCCCAGGCCAATATCGCCCTGGCCATGCTGAGCGAATTCCCCGCTGCGGTCTGGGACTCGCTGGCTACCATTATGGCCCGCCTGCCCTCCCAGCCGCAGATTATCAACGATGTCCAGGCCGAGTATCGCGCGGTCTCGCTGATGTCCGACCGCGCCATCATCCATTTTCTGCTCGGCCAGATTCAGCTGGCGGTCAAGCACTATCACGCCGCCGAGCTCTCCTTCGAGCAGGCGTTCGATCTGCTCGATGCCGAGGCCGACCAGCATCTGCCGACGATTCTGGTCCATCAGGCGATGGCTGACTGCTTCATCGCCCAGAGCAACGCGGCCCGCTCCATCGAGCAGCTGCAGCGGATCGAGGCGCTGCTGGCGACCGGCCAGGGCACGAACATCACCTCCAAACATGCCTTTGCCAGCCCTTTCAACGAGGGCGAGCTGCAGCGGCGACTGGCCGAGGCCTATGCGGCGGGCGAGAACTACGAGGGCGCAATTGTGGCGCTGCAAAAGGTCAAGCAACTGCTGCCCTACGATCGGGCCGCCTACACCAAGCTGGCCGATATCTATTTCCGCCAGGGCCGCCTGACCGAGGCGCTGGCCCAGCTCGACGAGCTGGCGACCTACTACGAGAGCCAGAGCAAGCTCGACCGCGCGCTGGAGATTCTGAGCAACGGCCTCAAGCTGGCGCCCAACAATATTCCGCTCAAGTCGCGCTACGCCCAGATGCAGCTGCGCCGTGGCTATCTCGACGAGGGCCTGGCCTGTCTGGATGAGCTCTCCGAGCTGCAGCGCAAGCAGGGCCAGATCAAAGATGCGGTGGCGAGCGTTCAGCAGGCCGCCGATGTGTACTGGACGCTGGGTCAAATTGATAAAGCCTCCGATCTGTACAATAAGATCGTGCAGATTGCGCCCAACGACACCGAGGCGCGCCAGCATCTGGTCAGCTTCAACATTCTGTCGATGCGCCCGAAAGAGGCGATTGTGCAGCTGCGCGAGATCGCCCGGCTGGCGGTGCTGCAGCGCAACTTCGAGGAGGCCATCGCCTCGTACCACCAGGTGATTGCGCTCGATCAGAAGGATATCAATGCCTACGAGCAGCTGGCCGATGTGCTGATGCGGGTCAATGAGTATAGCCAGGCGGTGCGAACCTACAAGCAGCTGGCCAAGCTGGTCCCCGACGACGATCGGGTCACGGCGCTGCAGGGCGCCGCCCAGCGGATGCTCGATCAGCAGGTGGCGAGCCAGCAGCAGGGCTAGAGGTTAGCAGCTGGTTGCTAGCAGCTGGTTGCTAGTGGAAGAGCTAGAAAAACGTGGGTTGACTTCGGTCAGCGCACGTTTTTTGTTGCCTGCGGTTCTGCGAGCGCTTCGCGCGGCCTGGCCCGAATCTGAGCGCTGGCTGTGATACTTTGGCGGCTTAGGCGAATACCATAGCATGAAAACTCTTCTTCAATCAGCGGAAACACTCACCATGACGCACTCAGAGCCTCTGGACTGGAGCACTTTGGCATGCTGATGACGATATCTTTACGCTGTCTGGCGATACCGACGTGACCCTGGAGACGCTGAAAAGCAGCGCCGAGAGCCTGGCGCCGGGCCAGTAACCCTTGGCGCCAAGCACCCGCGGACTCCGCAGCCGGCCGCGGTTCAGCTTGCAGAGAACGGCTATTCAGTGTAATGTAGCCAGATTATAAAGTGTTGCAGGTCGCCGGATTTCCACCCTGCGGCGCATGGCCTGCACCTGCTGATTCTCTGATTGTACGAAGGATTGCCCGTGCCAAGTCTGAATCAGATTTGGGAGCGTCTGTCACTACTGTCTCTCCTGGATATTGCTCTCGTCGCGCTGCTGTTCTTCTGGCTGCTGGGCGTCATTCGCGGAACCCGCGCCGTGCAACTGCTGCGCGGCGTGGGCATTTTAGTGGTGGTTGCGCTGCTGGCAGGCTCGATCCTGCCGCTGACCACGCTGCGCTGGCTGATTCGCGAGGCGGTCAGCCCGGCGCTATTTGTGGCAATTCCAATTTTGTTTCAGCCCGAGCTGCGGCGGGCGCTCGAGTCGCTGGGCCGCACCGGCGACTGGTTCAGCCGCTCGTTTGCCACCTCGAACCGCTCCGAACTCGAAGAGATGATCACCGTGGTTGCGCGGGCGGCCAAGCAGCTCTCCCAGCAGGGCATCGGCGCCCTAATGGTGATCGAGCGCGAGACCGGCCTGCAGGAGTACGCCGACCGCGGCGTGATCGTGGACTCGCGGATCTCGGTGCCGCTGCTGGTCAATATCTTTTTTCCCAACGCGCCCCTCCACGACATGGCGGTGATTTTTCGGCGCAACCGAATCCTGGCGGCCAACTGTGTGCTGCCGCTGAGCGAGAATGTGGTTGGCAGCACCCGCTACGGCACCCGCCACCGCGCCGCCCTGGGCATCAGCGAGCAGTCCGACGCGATCGCCGTGATTGTCTCGGAGGAGACCGGCAGTATCTCGATTACCCACGACGGCCGCATGGTCCGCCACCTGACCGAGGGTCGGCTGCGGCGGCTGCTGGCGGCGCTGCTGCGGGTGCAGCTTGAGGAGACCGACGAAGCGTGAACAAGACACTGTATGGCCCAATTATCCGGGTGATGATCGCGCTGGTGCTGGCCGGAGTTCTGTGGGTGTTTGTCAGCTTCACCGAAAATCCCCAGCAAAGCGCACCGCTCACCAGCCTCGTAGTTCAGGCCGAGGGTCTGGCGCCGGATCTGACCCTGATTGACGCCAACGGTCTCCCGATTCGAGCGCCAAACGCGGTGGTCAACCTGAATGTGGTTGGGCCGAAGGATGTGCTGGCCCGTGTGACGAAGCAAAATGTTCAGCCGTATATCAATCTGGCTGGGCTAGAGCCGGGCAGCCACGAGCTTTCGATTCAGGCCCGCTCGATCTCGATCAGCAGCGAGATTTCATTTCGCAGCCTTGCCCCGGCCACGCTTGTGGTCGATATCGATGCGCTTATCACCGCCACCGTGCCACTGACCATCACCACCGATAGCCAGCCGCCGACCAGCTACGAGGCCAGCCTGCCGATTGCGACCGTTGACAGCCAGCCGCAGACCACGATCACGGTCACTGGCCCGCGCAATAAAGTGGAGCAGGTGGTTGGGGTTGAGGTCACAATCGATCTCTCATCGCAGACCAGCTCGCTCAAGACGACGCGCCAGGTCCGGCCAATTGATGCGCTGGGGCGCGAGGTCGAGGGCCTGGAGGTTAGCCCGGAGAGCGTGCAGATCGAGGTGCAGATCCTCTCCAGCAGCGGGATCAAGCGCGTGCCGATTGTCTATGTGGTGCGCGACACCGCCCCGGCCGGGCTGCGCCCGCTGATCACGCTCTCCCCGGCGTTTGTCTCGATTGTCGGCAGCTCGCAGGTGCTGGCCGACGTGGAGTTCATCGAAACCCAGCCGATTGAACTGCTGGGGGCGACCTCGGATTTTACGACCACGGTGCGCCTGCGCTCTCCCTCGGGCGTCACGCCGCGCGATGCCCAGGCCGCCGAGACCACCCAGGCGCTCGTGCGGCTGGTGCCGATCGAGGGCCAGTTTGCCCTGAGCCTGCCCGTTGTTGCGCGCAACCCAATGCCAAATACCAGCGCGACGATCAGCCCAACCGTGGTGGAGTTCCTGGTCAGCGGACCGCTCTCGGCAGTCCAGACGCTGCCCACGCTGGCGCTGGTTGTCGATCTGGGCGGCCGCGGGCCGGGCACCTACAGCCTTATCCCCATGGTCGATCTGCCGCTCGGCCTGACGCTGGCCCAGGCGCTGGATCCAGTCGAGGTGACGGTGATTTCAACGATCACGCCAACCGTGCCGCCGCCAACCGAAGCTCCCGAGCCAACCAGCGCGCCGGAGCCAACCCCAACGCTGCCACTCTCGCCAACCGTGCCGCTGGCCACGCCAACCGTGCCGCTCTCGCCGACGGCGACCCCGTAGAGTTAGAGGCTTGCTGGCGGCTTTGGTGGCCTTTTTGGGTGCGCGACAATCGCCGACCTAGCCGCTTACGTTTGCGTTCGCCTCGACGGTAAAATTTTGGCAGCTTGACCTTCACACCCGTTTTGGAGCACGTCAGTCGTCGTGTCGTACGTCTAGATTGTACCCATTTTCCCCAGAACCCAAATCCAGCTCCATCCACCCCCATCAATCCGCCAACTAAACTTTAGGGGATCCAGATGATCAAAACCCACTGACGCCCACGAGGGGCGGGATTTTCTGGCGCAGCCCTTATAAAATGAGAACGCCCAGAGGGCACCCGCCCCGTGAGCGGGCGAGGGGAAGGAGTGGGGTAAAACTGGCCCGAATCGCGACTTTGCCCATGCCCTGACCCCCAGCGCAGGGTATGTGCAAAGTCCGCCCTCTCCCCCGCTGCTGCGGCAGCGACCCCTCTCCCTGTGCGCGGGCGAGGGGTGTTACCACCCGAGACCATCAGCTCAAACAGGGACTTTGCACATGCCCTG
>DAOTUS010000209.1:0-1859 GCA_034437415.1 Herpetosiphonaceae bacterium | reverse complement strand
AAAATCCCCAATCTCGTGGGCGATAAACCGATAGACCGTCTCGGGGGACTGACTCTCGTTGAGCAGATCGCTGATCGTAGTGATCAGGCGCGACTCGCTGATGCGCGAGCGCAGCTGCTGGTTGATCCGGCGCTGCTCGGCGGTGCTGAGGTGGAGATCGGCGTTGCTGGCCGCCAGCTCCTGCGAGGTCAGCCGCAGCTCAGCGATCAGCCCGCGCTCGCGCCCCCAGAAGCGCAGCAGCGCCACCGACGAGGTGGTCAGCAGCGCCGCCAGCAAGATGAAATTGCCAAACTGCAGCCAGTTGATCAGCCCAATCTGCCCGCTGCGGATCTGCGCCTGGCCGCGTAGGGTCAGCCGCAGCTGCTCGACATTCCCAATCAGCGGCTCAAAAAAATCCGGGTTGGCCGTGATCTGCGCCTGGGCCTCGGCGAGATTATTGGTCTGGACTAAAGCAATCTCGCGCTCGGCAAACTGGGTGCGCCAGATCGCGTACTCGCGCTGAATCGCGGCGATCGCCTCGGGGAAGGGCGCCTCGACCGCCAGGAAATCGAGATTGCGCTGCACGCTCAGGTTCTTTTCGAGATACGGCTCCAGAAACACCGGGTTGGCGGTGCTGATGTAGCCGCGCAGACTGCTCTGCGCCGCTAATAGGTCCAGATTTACGTCATTGACGATCAGCCGATAGGTGGTTTGCTTCTCATCGGTGGCCCGAATTCGGGTGATGCTGATGCTCATCACGGCGGCGCTCACCAGCAACAGCACCACCAGCCCGGCCTGGATGCCAAGCAGCCAAAAAAAGCGGCGCGAGCGCGGATTGGCAGTGGCGCGAGTGGCTTCCATGGCGAGCCTAACGTCCTTTCCAGACCGGCGGGCGTTTTGCAATGAAGGCCTGGAAGCCTTCAAAGCCATCTTCGCTGGTGAAGATCTCGCGCTGGGCGGCCGCCTCGCGGCGCAGCGCCGCCGCATAGTCGCCCTCCTGCTGGGCGGCCAGCATGGCCCGCTTGCCGCTGGTCAGCGCCTGGGGCGACTGGCTGGCGATCCGGGCGGCATAGGCCTGGACATCGTCGGCAAAGGTTTCGGTGGGGTAGACCGCGTTGGCCAGACCCCAGCTCAGGGCCTTCTCGGCCTCGACCATATCGCCAGTCAGCATCAGCTCCAGCGCCCGGCCCAGGCCGATCAGGCGGGGCAGCAGGTAGGTGCCGCCGCCATCGGGGATCAGCCCGACCTTGATGAAGATCTCCGAGAAGCGCCCACGGGCCGAGACCAGCCGCAGATCGCAGGCCAGCGCCAGATCGCAGCCAATCCCGGCGGCAACCCCATCAACTGCGGCGATCACCGGCCACGCCGAGCTGCGAATCGCCAGCAGGGTTGGCCCGTAGGCCTCGGTCAGCACTCGGTAGACATCATCGGGCGTGCCGCCAGACTGCATGGCCGCCATAATATCGGCGCCCGACGAGAAGGCCCCGCCGGCGCCAGCGATGACGATGCAGCGGGTGCCGTCGGTCTCGCAGGCCGCGATCGCCTCGCGCATGGCGACCATCGTGGCCGAGTCGACGGCATTCTTAATGTGTGGGCGGTTGATGGTGAGGGTGGTTACGGCATCGGCCTGGGTGATTTGCAGGGTCTCAGTCATGTGAAAGTATCCTTTTTGTGTGGCCAGGACAAGGATGGTTGTGGGTGGTTTTGCCCGTCAATCCTACCCCAAATTATAGGCAACGTCAATTGAATAGCGCTGGGGGTCAGGGCATGTGCAAAGTCCCTGTTTGAGCTGATGGTCTCGGGTGGTAACACCCCTCGCCCGCGCACAGGGAGAGGGGTCGCTGCCGCAGCAGCGGGGGAGAGGGCGGACTTTGCACATA
>DAOTUS010000208.1:0-3604 GCA_034437415.1 Herpetosiphonaceae bacterium | reverse complement strand
AGAGACAGCCCAAGCGCGGGTGGATGGTCGCTGGCCGTGCCTGGTTCGGGCTGGCGGGCGCCACAGTTCGCGCAAAATACCGAGTCAGCCGCAATCGACGTGCGGCAGACAACACAGATCTGAGCCATAACAACTCCTTCAAAAAACCCTAACTGATCGATAAGAATAGGCTAAATCGTTACGCCCAGCGTATCGGCGACGGTGAAAATATCCTTGTCGCCCCGCCCGGAAAGATTGACCAGAATGATCTGGTCGGGGCGCATTGACGGCGCGATGCGAATCGCCTCGGCGACGGCGTGGGCCGACTCGAGGGCCGGAATAATCCCCTCGGTGCGACAGAGCGTCTGAAATGCGGCCAGGGCGGCCTCATCGGTGGCATCGACGTACACCGCGCGCTCGCTGTCGTGCAGCCAAGCGTGCTCGGGGCCAACGGCGGCATAGTCCAGGCCCGCCGAGATACTGTGGGTCGCCGAAATCTGGCCGTTGGCATCCTGCAAGACATACGAGCGGGTGCCCTGAAAGATGCCCAGGCGGCCACCGGCAAAGCGGGCGGCGTGCTGGCCCGAGGTCACGCCGTGGCCACCGGCCTCAACCCCGCGCAGCTCGACCTCCTCGTCAGCCAGAAAGGGATGGAACATGCCGATTGCGTTCGACCCGCCGCCAACACAGGCGATAATCATGTCCGGCAGCCTGCCGGTGGCCTCGAGAATCTGCGCCCGCGCCTCGATGCCGATCACGCTCTGGAAATCGCGCACCATCAGCGGGTACGGGTGGGGCCCGAGGGCGGAGCCAAGCAGATAGTACGAGTCGGGATTGGTCACCCAGTCGCGCATGGCCTCGTTGACGGCATCCTTCAGCGTCTGGGAGCCGGTGGTTACGCCGCGCACATCGGCGCCGAGCAAGCGCATCCGAAAGACATTCGGGCGCTGCCGGGCCATATCCTCGACGCCCATGTACACCACGCACTCCAGCCCCAGCAAGGCGCAGACGGCGGCGGTGGCGACCCCGTGCTGCCCGGCGCCAGTCTCGGCGATAATCCGGGTTTTGCCCATGCGCTTGGCCAGCAGGCCCTGGCCAAGCGCATTATTGATTTTATGGGCGCCAGTGTGGGCCAGATCTTCGCGCTTCAGCCAGATCTGAGCGCCGCCGGCCTCGGCGGTCAGGCGGCTGGCGAAGGTCAGGGCGGTCGGCCGCCCGGTGTAGGTGCGGTGCAGATGGGCCAGCTCGGCCCGGAAATCAGCATCCTCGCGAATGGCGAGATAGGCGCTGGTGAGCTGTTCGACGGCGGCCATCAGCGTTTCTGGCACATAGCTGCCACCAAAATCGCCATACCGACCAGAGAGATCGGCTACTATTGGTTGCTCTGACATAGTCTCAAGTCCTTTATAGAGTGATTGACAATTAAGAATTGTTTAACTAGGATGGATGAGAGCTTCATTTCCCGCTCATGGATATTATAGAAGGAGAATCCACATGATCCGTCTTCCACGTTCCCTCAGACAGGTTTTGCTAGCCACGGCAGTATTTGTTAGCTTGATTGGGCTGATTATTGGGCTATCAACAACCAGCGCTCAGCAAAGCTTTGATAAAACATTACCGCTGATGCTGCACTATGACAAGAGCTTCAGCGCCAAACTCAGCGCGCCATCGGCCACCATTGGTGCGCTGACCCCGCGCAAACCTGGCCACGGCTACATCTCTCTGCCAAGCTCCGCCTTTAGCCCGGCCGACTCCGCCTATGACTTTTACAACTATGGCAAACAAATCACCAATCTGGGCATTGACGGAGTCCCAACCCAACAGGTCTGGTCGGCCGCGCTGACCCTGCCAGCCGGTGTGCAGATCACCCAGCTTGCGCTGCTGGCCGGCGATGTTCAGCCCGATGTGCCGGGCAACCGCGATGGCGCCGTGACCATCTCGATGAGCTACTCGAAGCTTGATGAGCTGAGTGCCAGCGCAATTGGCGATCTCGCGCTCGTCTCCTCGTATCCTAACACGCCGCTGGTGACCGATGTTGGGGTGTATTCAGCGACTGCGACATTGAGCTCAACGGCGATTATCGATAACAGCGTCTACGCCTATGTTGCCACCCTGGTGATCCCGGCCAATCCCAACCCCTCCAATCAGCTGCCAAATACCTATTTCTGGGGCGCTCGGATTGAGTATGCCTATCCAAATACGGTTAATATGCCGCTGGTTGTGAAATAAGGTTCCACTGTTGCCCGCAGCGTGCCGCGTTTCAGCAATGGGAGCGCGGCACGTTAGCGTTTAAGCCGCAGGAAATCCGCCACCACCCAGCCCTTAATCGCATCATTTTCAACCTGCCACCAGGTATAGCCATCGCCCTCGCCGGGGCCGCCAACAATGGTGACCTCGGTGCCATTGAGGATCCGGCCGATCGGCTCGCCCTGGATATTTGGCTCCGGGCGCACCCGCAGGGCCGCGTCGCCCTCGGTGCTGACCGTCGCCTGGACGCCGACCTGCAAGGCCGTCGGGCCACTGGTGGCGGTCGCCGGGGCCGGAGTGGCGATGATGAAGGGCGGAAAGGTCGGCGAGGGCAGTATTCGCGTCGGGGTGACCACGATGGTGATCGGCGTGGCCTGGGCGCTGAGCACGCCGCGGTCGCGAAGCAGCCAGCCCAGCCCAAGCCCGAGCAGCAGAACCGGGATCAGCCACAGCGCTGCCGGGATCCGCTGGCGTTTTGGCCCGCGCAAGGTTTCATCATAGCCCCGTTTGTAATCGTGATAGGTATGATAAAACAGCTGGTTAAACTCGCCGCTTTCAGCATCACGACGGCCCTGTTCGTAGTAAGGAGTCGGCATCGGCTTTTCCTCTGACAGCTAAAACTACTGGATGGTCGATGGCTGAAGATTCTGGATGGGCTTAAACGAGCGGCGGTGGAGCGCTGAGATGCCGTGCTCCAGCAGCGCCCGCTGATGGGCCGCCGTTCCATAGCCCTTGTGGGCCGCCCATTGATAGCGGGCGTCGTAGCGGCCCCAGGCGATCATCAGGCTGTCGCGCTGAACTTTGGCGATGATCGAGGCCGCCGCTACCGAGACGCTGACCGCATCGGCGCGCGGCAGCGAGTGCTGTGGCAGGGGCAGCTCAGGCAGGCGCACCCAGTCGATCAGCAGGGCATCGGGGATGATTGGCAGGGCCAGCACGGCCTGAATCATCGCCCAGCGGGTGGCCGTCGCAATTCCAAACAGGTCGATCAGGTGGGCGGGCACCGCGCCAACGCCGACCGCCAGGGCCAGCTGGCGAATCCGGGCCGCCTGAAGGACGCGGGCTGCCGGCCCGAGGGTTTTTGAGTCGTCGATCCCCAGCAGCAGCGCGGGATTCTCCAGGGCGGCTGGGGGCAGAATGACGGCGGCGGCGACGACCGGGCCGGCCCAGCAGCCGCGCCCAACCTCATCAACGCCAGCGATCAGCCGATGGCCGGCCGCCTGCAGGATGTGTTCTTCACGGGTGCCAGCCATGGGCCACCTCACATTCCAGCACCTGCACCTGCGAGCGCCCGACCGTGCGCCAGGCGGTCTGGACCGCAAAGCCAGCCTGCCAGTGCGGTTGACCGGCGGGTGCAGCCCCGGCGGCACGACTCCGC
>DAOTUS010000207.1:0-8974 GCA_034437415.1 Herpetosiphonaceae bacterium | reverse complement strand
CGCCAACGCTCGCCCTACCCGATCGATCTCAACGGCCAGCCGATAATCGGCGGCTTCAGCATCGACGAGCTGCTCGCCTACTACAGCGTCACCGGCACCTACAGCGTCACCTCGGGGGTCGAGGCGATGGCGTTCCCGGTGGTGATTCGCGGCCCGGCCCCGCTGAGCGGCACGCTGGTGCTGGTCAGCGAGAGCGCGCCAGTGCTTGGGCGGGTGAGCGGCAGCATCGAGCGGGGCGCGTACACGCTGCTTCGGCTTGAGCGGGCCAACCTGCCCGAGGCCTTCAGCCACATCAACCTGTCGGTCAACATCCAGGAGCTGATCAGCTCCGGGCTGGTCGATGAGGAAAACTTCACCACCACCAGCCCCGACGAGCAGCTCGATAGCCTGCGCGACGGCGACAGCACGGCCGGGCGGCCCAACCCGCTGGCCCAGACATGTACGCCCACAACCAGCATGAACGGCATCCAGCTCAATCTGTACCAGACCACCATGGACTTCGACCCGATGCTGGAGTTCGACTTCGTGATCGACGAGGCCAGCGGCGACCTCGCCTTCTGGCGCCTGATCACGGGCCTCAAGGCGACCTTCTCGGCCAAATCCAGCGTCAGCTTTCAGGCGGGCGCGACCTTGACGGTCAGCTGCAACATTGTGGCGCCGAAGCGCTGGACCCTGCCGTTGCGCGGCGGCGGCTGGTTCGCCCTGATCAACATCGCGATTGGGCCGCGCATCGAGGTTGGGCCGAAGTTCATCGCCGAAGTCAAGGTTCTGGGCGGCCCCAAGATCGGCCTGGAGGCCGGTTTCGAGGCCAGCGCCGAAGTCCAGAGCGGCTATGTCTGGCAGAACGGCTCGGGCCAGATCATCAACGTCTTCAATAAGAATTTTTCGCCGATCTTCAACAAGAACGGCATCGATAACGAGCGCGAGCTTTCGTCGGCCCAGGTCGAGTTCACCGCCGGCGTGTATATGGTCGGCATCGCCAAGTTCGTGGCGGGCGGGTTGATTTTCGACGCCCTGGAGGAATCGCTGGGCCTGGCCGGGGCGGAGTTCACCTGGTGGCAGAAGGCGATCTACAACAAGATCAAACGGGCGCTAACCTTTGAGGTCCTAAACATCAAAGTCGGCCCCGAGCTGAAGACGGTCTGGGCCAACTCGGCCCAGGTGCTCAGCGAGGGAGACAACGTCTCCAGCGGGGCGCTCCAGCTGGTGGCCACCGGCTCGCCCGGCGACATCGGCTCGGCGCTAGGGCTGTTTGGGCTTAGCATCCCGGTCGAGATCAAGCTCTTTGAAGAGACCATGCCATTCTGGCACCTCTACAAGCCGCTGGAGGCCGGGCGCAACGAGGTCAAGCCATCGGACATCGCCAAGAAGGACGACACCGTCACCTTCGAGGTCTACCCATCGGGGCCGGGCATGGAGTCCGGCGAAGTCTACTACGACGGCGAGTTCCTGACCGATCTCTCGCTCCAGGGCGGCATGCTGCGGGGGCAGTGGACCGTCAGCCAAGCGATCTGCTCGGCCTCCGAGGCCAGCAGCGACGGCTTTGTCGAGCTCGATGTGCTTGGCTACAATAGAATGATGAACCAGAGCGGCCCCTACGGCCCGCTGCCGGCGGTGCTGCGGACCGCCAACTACCTGGGCAAGCTTAAAATATCCTGCGCCGATCTGCGGATCAAGCTCTTCATCGAGCCCGACCCAACCAACCGCCCAGGCGGCACGATCACCGCGTGTAAGGACAAAGACGGCAAGGGCAGCCTGCCAGTCAGCGTGCGGGCGGTGGCCGAGGACGAAGCCGGCAAGATGACCAAGGTCACGATCGACTTCCACGGCCCGCAGGAAGTGCTGAACAACAGCTCGACCCAGAAGAAGCTGGAGCTAACCCAGAGCGTCACGCTGACCCCGGACGACCCGACCTCGTTCAACATCGTCGGCAAGGTGGTCGCCAAAGCCGGCCAGGGCGAGCCGGACCGCGAGAAAGAGGCCACCAAGAAGTTCAAAGTCAAGTGGGTCGAGTGCGACGGCGAGATCACCGAAAAGGATTCGCGGACCCGCTCGGAGCGCTGCTTTACAATCACCGAGACGCGCAGCCGCGTCGGCCACCGCAAAGTCGACAAGGACACCGGCGCCACCACGGTCGAGTGGGAGGCCTGGAGCCCGTGGCAGGAGAGCAGCCGCACGCCGACCGGCTCGTGCACCCGGCCAATCCGCACCGGCGGCGACCCGCATATCATCACCCAGGACGGGCTGGAGTTCGACAGCTTCTCGCTCGGCGAGTTCACCTATCTCAAGCCCCGGCCAGGCCGCGACGGCGTCACCGTCCAGGCCCGCCAGGAGCGGCTGGACCGCTCGGGCAACACCTTGTTCTTCGCCTGGACCTCGTGGACAACCGGGCTGGCCTTCAAGCTCGATGGCAAGGTTGTCGAGCTGAACGCCGCCAGCCTGACCACCCCACTGATCGACGGCCAGCCAACGCCGCTGGCACCGGGGCTGCACAGCTTCGGCGAGCTGGATATCAAGGTCAACTCGCCGCTGGTTGTCGAGCTGAGCTATAAGGGTAACCACTTTATCATCAACCAGGTGCTCGACTTCCTGGAGCTGCGGGCGACGGTGCCGCAGGATGACAGCCTGTACGGCATGCTCGGCACGCCCAACGGCACCGACAGCGACGACTTCCGCTGGCCCGATGGCAGCGTGGCCCGCGACGCCTTCGACCTCGCCAACGGCTGGCGGATCACCGACCGCGCCGAGTCGCTGTTCACCTATGGCTCCGGCGAAGGCCCGGAGACCTACAACATTGTGCAGCAGAACGAGTCGCCTAGCCGCGAGGAGCTGCTGCCCTTCGTCGAGCAGGCCCGCCAGCTGCTGTTGGGCGCCTGTCAGGCCGACGTGCTCGATGAGGTCGCGGTCAACAACACCGCAATGGAGCTGTACACCGGCCGCAGCGCCGAGGAGCTGGCTCGCGCCGGGCTGTGCTGGTATCTCGTGCGCGGCACGGTGACCAACGAGCTGGTGGCGGGCCTCCCGGTGCCGGGGGCCAAAGTCACCGTCAGCTCGGCCGACCTGGATACCTGCGAGACCTACACCGACCGCAAGGGCGGCTACACCTGCTACATGCCATCGCTGGGCAGCATCCCCGCGGTCACCGTCGCCGTCAGCGGCCGGGGCCAGGGCCAGGCGACCGCGACCTTCACGGCCATCCCGCCGATGAACGGCATCACGGCGCTGGAGCAAGATCTGGCGGTCGCCCCGACCACGCTGGAGATGACTGGCTTCGTCAGGGACGGCAACGCCACGCCGCTCTACAACGCCGAGCTGCGGATTAAAGGGCCGGAGAACGCCGGGTTCGCCCGCGCCTTTGCGGCGACCGGGGCCTACGGCGAGTACAAGACCTATCTGATGGTCGATGATGCGGTGACCGGCGGCAACGCCACCTACCAGCTCTCGTACAACCCGCAGTGGAGCAGCAACCCGACCGCGCTGGGGATCAACGTGGCGCTCGAGCGCACGCTGCCCCAGCTCCAGCCGCTGACCCTCAACGTCATCAGCGAGACGATCGTACTGACCGGCAACGTCGTCAGGTTCAGCGGGCGCGCCAGCTACGGCTTCAACGCGATCTATCCGGCGCCGGGCATTCGGGTGGCGATCACCCCGGTCGAGCCGCTGGCCGGCTGGGCGGGCTGCGATGTCAAGACGCTGGTGCTGGTCGAGATTGTCAACAACCGCTTTGAGGAGACCAGCGACCCGCTCAAGGAAGGCACCTACAGCTGCGATCTGCCGCTGAGTCAGAGCGGCGCGTTCGACGTGCGCATCCAGGCCACCGGCCAGGCCGCCCAGGTCATCCGGGTCGATCCCGCCGGGCGCGGGCTGGCCGAGGTCATCCCGGTGATCACCAACATTCAGATCGCCACGACCGTGATCAAGCTCTCGGGCCTGACCAGCAACACCGCAGGCACGCCGATTAGCGGCACGACCGTGACGATCGAGGGCGCTGTCAACCAGGTGCTCAGCGAGAAAATCGTTGTCGAGAGCGGGCCGGACGGGCGCTACACCGCCTACGTTGGCATGTTCGCCGGCGTGAGCAACGGCAGCCTCAAGGTCACCATCGGCTATAAAGACATCAAGGACATCGTCAGCGTGCCGTTCGCCGGGCTGATGAACGGCCAGCTCAACCTGCTCAGCAAGAATCTGACGGTCGATGGGCGCTGGGTGCGCTTCAGCGGGCGGGTGACCAACAGCTTTGCGCCGCAGATCCCGCTCGATGGCACGCTCACAGTCAGCGCGGCCGGGCTGGGCACGCTGTGCAGCGCCACGCTGGGCTTCAGCAACGTCTACACCTGTACGGCCAGGCTGGCGCTCTCCAGCGCAACCGCCCTCGACCTGACCTACGCGGTCGCCGGCAGCTGGGGCAGCTCCAGCGCAACCCACACGATCGACCAGCTGCCAGGGCTGGGCGAGACCCGCTCGGCGCCCCACGATGTTCCGGTCCAGCCAACGACGCTGCGGCTGCGTGGCACGGTCACCAGCCCCTCGGGCGCACCGCTGGCCGGGGCGACCGTGAGCGCGGCCGGGCCGGGCTTCGCCGAGGGCAAGACCCGGGCGGATGGCAGCTACGATCTGTATATGGCCATCCCGGAGACGACGGGCAGCGGCGAGCTGCGCTACACCGTCAGCTTCCGCACCTCGGCGATCACCGCAACCGGCAGCTTCAGCGCCACGCCCAACCAGGTCACCGAGGTGAGCAAAGACCTGAGCTACAGCTACCGGGTGGCCTACTTCCGCGGCCAGGCCAGCAACGACTACGGCATTCCAATGCCCTACTCGCGCATCGTAATCGCGGCGCCGCAGCTGGATCGCATGTGTGTTACCCAGACCGCCGTCGACGGCTCATATTTCTGTGCGGCCCAGACCAACGCCACCGCGCCGTTCTCGGCGACCTACGTGGTCAGCGGCAACTGGGGCCAGAACTCGTTCACCGAGCAGGTTGACGTGCAGGCGGGCCAGGATCGGGTCGAGCACACCGCCGATCTGCTGCTCAACCCCACCGCGCTCCATCTGGTCGGCACAATCGCCAACCCGGCGGGCGGGCCGCTGGCCGGCGTCGAGCTGACCGTCAGCGGCCAGGCGGTCTACCAGGAGGCCCGCGGCACCACCGACGCCAGCGGCAACTACGACTTTTATGTCATCCTGAAGACCGCCGGGGTGGGCCAGTTCAGCGCTGTACTGACCTACCGGGTCGGCTACGGCACCGCGACGATTTTGCGCAACGCGCCGTTCACCGCCAGCCCCAACACCCTGACCGAGCTCTACCAGAGCTTCACCCTCAACGCCCGGGTGATCCAGTTCTCGGGCCAGATCACCAACAGCCACGCCGCCAGCCAGGCGGTCAACGGCTCGCGAGTGGTGATCACCTCACCGACGCTGGGCAAGCTGTGCGAGTACAGCCCGCTCAATCGCTACAGCACCAACGCCTACGCCTGCGATGCCCTGCTGTTCAGCGACGAGCCCTTCGCAATCGAGTACCTGATCGAGGGCGGCTGGGGCGCGGCCCGCATCGGCGGCAGCATCGCCAGCGTGCCGGAGCTGGGCCAGCGGATCAACGTGCGCCGCGATCTGGCGGTCAGCCCGACGACCGTGCGCCTCTCGGGCCAGGTTGTCGACCGCGACGGCCAGCCCATCCCCGGCGCCAAGGTGAGCGTGGCTGGATTCGGCCTGTACAACCAGGTCGCAGTCCAGTCCGACATCAACGGGGCCTACAGCGCCTTCGCCACCCTGGAGAGCGGCGTGACCACCCCGACGCTCAGCTATCTGGTCGAGGTCAACAACGACACGCCGCTGCGGCTGGAGGCGACCGTGGTGGCCCAGCCGGGCGCCCTGACCCAGCACGGCCAGGACTTCCAGTTCACCTCGCGCAAGATCACCCTGTCGGGGAACGTCAACAACCTGACCGACCCGGCGCTCAAGCTCCAGGGCAAGATCCTGATCGTGGCGCCGACGCTGGGCGAGCAGCTGTGCGAGACCAGTGTCTCCGATGGCGCCTACCGCTGTACCGCGCTGGTCCGCACCGACGAGCCATTTGAGCTGAACTACCGCGCCGAGGGCATCTGGGGCACGACAACCCTGATCAACCAGGTTGTCCCCGGCGGCGCGACCGCGTTCAGCAAAAACCTGGAGGCGGCGCCACGAGTGCTGCACTTCACCGGCACGGTCAAAAACCCCGCCAACGCCCCGCTGGCCAACGTCAAGGTCAGCATCTCCAGCTACTCGATCGTCCAGGGCACCCACGTCCGGCGCGACAGCATCACCGATGCCGCCGGGCAGTATCGCAGCGCCGTGCTCCTCGGCGACGGCTCGATCGGCGGCGACCTGAGCTATCTGGTCGAGCGCAACGGCAACACTGCCAGCCTGCAGAGCAGCTTCGCCTTCAGCGGCACGACCAAGCTGCTGACCGTCACCCAGGACCTGGCGCTCAACTCACGGGTGATCCGCTTCGAGGGCAGCCTGATCAACACGCTGGTGAATAGCCAGGGCGCGTGGAGCCAGAGCCGGGTCACCATCTCCTCGCCGACGCTCGGCAAGCTCTGCGAGGTCTACACCACCCGCAGCTACGGCTGTAGCGCCACCGTCAACACCGACCAGCCCTTCGACGTGGAGTATCGCGTCTTCGGCGACTGGGGCAGCGCCACGGCGACCGCCCGAATGGAGACCCTGCCGCCGGTTGGCGGCCAGGGCAGCCTGCGCAAAGACATCGGCGTCACCCCAACCATGCTGCGGATCAGCGGCGTGGTGACCGATGGCAGCGGCGGGCCACGGAGCGGCGTGCTGGTCAACCCGGCCAGCCCATCGCCGTTCGTCTCGACCATCTGGCAGAGCGCCCCCAGCGACACCCAGGGCCGCTACGACGTGGTGGTGATTCTGCGCCAGATCACCGGGAGCGCCAGCGGCACCATCCGGCTTGAGGCGGGCTACCGCTCGACGCGCCAGTACCAGGAGGCGCCGTTCAGCGCCACCGAGGGCATGCTGACCAGCGTGAACGGCCCCGGCTTTGAGTTTACCGAGCGCCAAGTCGTGCTGAACGGCCAGCTGATCAATACGCTGGTTCCGGCGGTGCCCGCGGCCCAGCCGAAGGGCTACATCACGATCACCGCGCCCAACGGCGAGCTGTTCTGCCGCAGCTACGGCGCGAGCTACAGCTGCCCGATCGCGGTCTACTCCAGCGATCCGCTTGAGGCCATCATCAGCGTGGCCGACGACTGGGGCAGCGCCGAGCAGCGCGTGCTGGTCGAAACAATCCCGGCGCCCGGCGGCAGCGCGACAGTCACGACCAACATCGAGGTCGCCCCAACCACCCTGCATCTGACCGGCGTGATCGCCGACCCGAACGGCCAGCCGCTGATCAACGCCAGCCTCAGCATCAAGCTCTCCTCTGAGCGTGACCCGCTCAGCGGCAAGACCGACGGGATCGGCCAGTACAGCATCTACAAGCTGCTCAAGACCGGCACCGACAACGGCTCGCTGAGCTACAAGATCACCTACGACGGGATTGTCAGCGAGTTCGTCCTGGGCAACGTCACCGTCGTCGCCAGCGCGCTGAACTTCCGGCGCGAGGACTTCACCTTCGAGAAGCGCCGGGTCCGCTTCGCCGGCAAGATCACCAATCAGCTGGTGGCGGGGCTGCCAGTGCCAGCGCGGGTGACGATCAGCTCGCCCGACCTGTTCACGACCCGCTACTGCGACGCGGCCGCCGATGCCAGCGGGAACTACTCGTGTGACGCCTTTGTGCGCTCGTCCGAGCCGTTCAGCGTGACCTACCGGGTCACCGGCGGCTGGGGCCAGCTCGACGTCCTGGGCGCGGCGACCGGCATCCCCGACGTTGGCGGCAGCGTCATCATCGAGAAAAATATCCAGGTGGCGCCGACAACCCTGCGGCTGACCGGGACGCTGACCGACGGCTACGGCAAGAACCTGGCGAACGCCGACGTCCGCATCGCCGGCCCCGGCACGCTCCAGAGCGTGACCGCCAAGACCAACGCCAACGGCGGCTACAGCGCCTACATCATGCTCAACGACAACCTGACCAGCGGCGACCTGAACTACCAGCTCCAGTACTACCGCGCCACGCTGGCGCAGGCCCGGCCCTACTTCGGGCTGGCCCAGAACCAGGTCAACCAATTCCCCCAGGACTTCGAGATCGCCAGCCGCGAGCTGACCTTCATCGGGCGGGTCCGCCACAGCGCCGTCCCCAGCCTGGGGCTGAACGGCAAGGTCACGATCAGCTCGCCGACAATCGGCACAATCTGTACGGCCACCACGACCGGCGACGGCGACTACTACTGCCCGGTCGCGGCGATCACCACCGAGGCGTTCTCGGCCACCTACACGGTCGAGGGCGACTGGGGTCAGCACGCCGCCACCTTCCCGGTCGCCTTCGGGGTGGTCGGCAGCGCCGCAGTCGTCGCCCAGGTCCTCGAGGCCCAGCCGACGATCATCCGGCTGTCCGGCACGCTCAAAGACCAGAACGGCACGCCAATCCCCGGCGTGCAGATGACGGTCTCCAGCCCGGCGTTCTCCGCCGCCAACCGCGTCCTGGCGATGACAACCAACGCCCAGGGCGAGTACAGCCGCGACCTGATCGTCAAGGAGGGCGTGCTCAGCGAGCTGCTGGTCTACCAGATCACCTACAACCAAACTCGCGGCGCGGTCCAGGTGCCCTTCAGCGCCAACGCCGGCCAGATCAACGAGGTGATCAAGCACATCGTCTTTACCACCCGGATCGTGGCCTTCAGCGGCAAGGTGGTCAACAGCCTCACGCCCGGCCGCCCGGTGCCCTACACCCAGGTCGAGATCACCTCGGCGACGCTGGGCAGCCTATGTTCGGCGACCAGCGACGCGAACGGCAACTACGCCTGTAGCGTCCAGGTGCTCAACAACGAAAGCTTCACGGTCAAGTACGCGCTCAGCGGGAACTGGGGCCGGG
>DAOTUS010000206.1:0-3569 GCA_034437415.1 Herpetosiphonaceae bacterium | reverse complement strand
CTGCGCGTCCTCGTCCCCGACCTGCTCGCTGACTATCTCCAGGCGATCACCTCGGTCAGCCCGGTGGTGGCGTTGCCGCCGAGTCCGACCGGCACCGCCCTGCTCGCCGATGCGCTGCTCCTCCTGGGGATGCTGGCGGCCGGTCACGACCAGCATCCCTCCGCCGTCTTCCAGCATCCCGAGCACCACCCCCGCCTTCTGGCGGCCCTCCACCATCAGGGACTGCTGGAACACCGCCCTGATCAGCGCACGATCACGCCAGGCGCCGCAGTCTTTGTGGGACTCGATGCCGGGCGCCAACGCCGTCGGCTGCTCACCGGCCTCACGGAATCAGCGCCCACCGCTGGCCCTGCCCTGCCGGGATGGTGGTCAGGCATGCTGCACTGGGCGCGTCGCACGCTGGCCCGGTGGGCCGATACGCGCTGGTCAATCGCGACGCTGGCGGAGATGGCTGAAGCCGCCGACCCCTTCGCCCACCACCCGATCTCGGAGCGCGGCCAGGTCGTGCGTGACCAGCTCATCCCGGTGCTGCATGCGGCTGGATTGCTTCGCACCGATGGTCAGCAGGCCCAGCTGACGGCGGACGGCCTGGCCTGGGCGGACGATCAGCCGCTCCCGCTCCCCACGCCGCAGCTGCCCGCGCTCGGCCTGATCGTGCAGCTCCCGCCCGAGGCCCCGGCCATGCTCCAGTTCACGCTCCCCCAATGGGCAGAACCCCACGGCGCCCGCTGGCGCTTCAGCGCCGCGAGCCTGGCCTCCGGCGTTGCGCAGTGTGGATCCACCCAGCCGCTGCGCACGGTCCTCCGCACGTTCTATGCGTCCATCCCCACTGCCCTGGCGGCGCTGATCGCCACCGCGGATCAGCCCCCGACGGTGCGCCTCAGCACCCGCACGATCCTCGACGTGGCATCCGCGACCACGCTGGACACCCTGCTCCAGAACGCTAGCCTCGGCCGGGGGATCAGCCGTCGTCTCAGCCCAACCAGCGTCGTGATCGCGCCCCATGCCGTCGCCCGTGTCGTGGGGTATCTGCGCCGCCGTGGTCTCCTGCCGCCGGATACGGAATCTCCGGCGGCGCTGCGGTCGGCGCTGGTGCTCCAGGCGCTGGCCCTGCGGATTGCCGCCGCCAGCCAGCCCGCCTATGCCGCCCCGTTCACCGCGCTGGCCCACACGGCCTTTCGGGCCCTGACCCCGGCTGAGCAGACCGATCTCGATGACCAGTGGCATGCCCTGGCCCGCACCCTGGCTCCGCGCGAAACAGTGGCGGATCAGGCGCTCGATCCCGCTGCCGCGCCCCCGCCTGGCACCCCTGATCGGGTGGCCCTCGTCGCCGCTGTCCACCGTGGCATCACCAGCGCCAGCCTGCTGACCATGCGCTACTACGCCGCCACGACCCACACCATCAGCACCCGCACGATTCGCCCGCTGGAGCTGCGCGGTGTCTATCTGCGCGCCCACTGCCAGCGGGCCAATGCCGAACGCACCTTCCACATCGACCGGATTCTCACCTGGGACTAACAACCCATACATACAGCGGGTCTCCGTACCCGCTGCACGCCGCGATACCACCGTCTAGTGCCAGATAAAGACCTGGTCGACGGTCACCGTCCCCTGCCCCAGAATGGCAATCTTGGGCACGGCATCCTCGGGCAGGAAATAGAACCGCACGCTATCCTCGGGAAGATACACCACCGCCGTCAGCCGCTTCCGCACCTCGTCGAGCTGGGTGCGGGTCAGCACACACTCAAAGACACTGTACTGGACACGGGTGCCAAAATTTTCCAGCGCCTTGGCCACCTTCGTGCGCCGTTTATCATCAGGAATATCGTAGCTAATCAGGATAAACATCGGCGTGATCCCTCCATACTCCATAACACGCGCACCGCAGCGGTGCTACGTCCAGACAAAGGGCTGATACGCCGCCTCCTCCGCGATCAGCACCCGCGCCAGATGCTCGACCTGCAACAGCACACAGCGGCGCAGCGTTTCCTGGGTTCCGGTTGGGCCATAGAGCAGCCGCTGATTCATCCGTGCCTCATAGGCGGCCACAAAGCGTTTGCGTACGCCTTCATCAGCATAGACCGCCCCAGGCTTGTCGGGCGGCTGGATGAAATCTGCCGGAGCGACCGCCTGCGCATCAAGCAGATCCAGCACTGTTGCATCGACCACGACCGCCCGAAATTCCTCCTCGATATCCAGCGCCAGCGAGGGTCGCCCATACTGCACGGTATGAAAAAAGCCCAGGTAGGGATCCAGCCCTTTCGTTTGCACCACGCTTAACCAGGGATTCCGGCCAAGTGGCGTTTCCTGCCTCTTTGCAATGCGACATTCGACTGCTCCGGGTGAACACACCCGGAGCAGTCGAATGTCGGCGACGCGATGGCGGATTCATTCGCTCTCAATCTCTGATTATGTCAAATACAAAGGGTTGTAATCAAGGGCCGACTTAGGAGCCAAGTTGGCCCTTGACACCCCGATCCTCGCCGTGTACACTCCTCCCTATCACCGCGCGACCACCACCGTGTGCATGGCAATGCGGCGCGCGCCTGCACCACCGCGGTCGATCACGGTTCCGCACCCAGCGCCATCCCACCAGACAATGGACGGTATGAATGGATGTCAATGAGGTCTCTCATGGATGAGTCACCCCTGCTCTCACCGGCCGATGCTACGCCGCTGGTGCCGTCGCCACCGGATCATCGGGCGGCGCTCGCGCTGCGAGCCGCCCAGGCGGATACCGCTGCTCAGGCTACGATGATCATGGAATATCGCAGCCGCCAGGCACCGAAGACCCGCCTCCGTCATGATGGTGACCTCACGGGCTTTGCCGATTTCCTGGCTACCGTCGGGGTGGTCGTCCCCGTTGATGATCAGGAGGTGCCAATCCTGGCCCGCGATCCCCATGCATGGACCGGCATGACGGCGGGCCTCGTCATGGCGTTTCGGACGTGGATGCTGACGGAAGGCTATGCGATTGGCACGATCAACATCCGCCTGGCCACCGTCCGAACCTATGTGCGCCTCGCCCACCTTGCCGGCGTCATCCCCACTGATGACTCTAGCCGCATCCGGGCGGTGAGCGGCTATCGGATCAGTGAGGGCAACAACCTCGACCAGCAGCGGCTGGCCACCGGGAAAGAGACCCGCAGAGCGACAAAAAAAGCGACTGCGCAGATCCTCACGCCGGCCCAGATCGTTGACCTCAAACAGGCTCCGTCACGCAATCCAAAGGTTCGCTCTCCTGGTGTTGCTGCGCGTGATGAACTACTCGTGTGTCTCCTCGTCGATCTGGGGCTGCGCTGTGGCGAAGTCGCGCTGCTGTGCTGGGACTCGCTGCGCGAGGATCTCCTCACGGTGGTGCGACCGAAAGTCAAAACCATCCAGCGCCATCGCCTGGTGGGAGATGTGCGATCAACCCTGGGCCGCTATCGAGGACAGGTCGCCGCTCCAGCGGATCTGACGCAGCGACTTATAGCGCGCTTTGACCACAATGGCACCTTGATGGGTTTTGGCCTTTCGGAGCGGGCAATCAGCAAGCGCATCCAGCAGCTCGGCGTCTTGATTGGCAT
>DAOTUS010000205.1:0-5875 GCA_034437415.1 Herpetosiphonaceae bacterium | reverse complement strand
GTCGCGGGGAAGCCGAGGGGGTAGGGGCGAGCAGCAGGCGGCGGGCGGCGGGTACGGATACCCGCCGTACAGGGGTTTTCGTGGCCTTCATGGCCTTTGTGGATCATGCTCCGCGTCTGTATCGGCATTCCGCATAGCGCGATTGAGCGTGTATTAGAGCTGATCGAGCAGCCGCACGAGTGCCTGCACAGCGGCCTGCTCGCGAATGGCCTGCACATCCTGGCGGGCCTGACTGATCGCCGCCGCTCGCTCGCTGGCATTGCTGGCGGACTCGGCCCGCAGCGCACTTTCGAGCGAGAACTCAGCATTCATCAGCGCTCTGGCCGTGGGGCTGCCGCTTTGGCGGGCCGCCGCCGCTTGTTGCTGGGCCTCGGCGTGGGCCTGACGCAGCGGCGCTGCCGGGCGCGGTTGCTCGCCAGTGGTCTGGTTGACGTTGATGGTGCCGTGGTTTGAGCCAGTCACCGCGCCATAGACCGTGCCGCCCGAGATGTTGACCTGGCCGCGCTTGTCGATCGACCCCTCGGCGTAGTCGCCGCCGCCGGTGTTGATGGTGCGGGCATCAACGTAGTACCGCACGACCTCGGGCAGGGGTGTGTGCGGGGGCGGGTCGCTGCTGGCCACTCCCCGGCTAGCGAGCTCGGCGTTGATCGCGTCAATCTTCGCTTTCACTTCTTCGAGCTGGTTCTGAATATGCAGCGGCAGATACAGATCGCCGAACTTAGCGGCCTGAGTCGCCAGATGGCTGAGGTTGCGGCGCTGAATGGCGCGCAGCTCTTGGAGGGCTGAGATTTCCAGGTAGGCATAGCTATCGCTCATGGGCAATGCTCCTTCTCGCTAAAGATATAGGTGGACGTCGTAATTAGAACGAACAGCCCATCTGTACCAGGGAATATATTTAGATTGATCGTTGATCCACGAGCCACCACGGCGGTGAGGAGTCCCGCCGCTTTGCCATAGCAAAGCTGGCTATGATTCTGGCTGGACACTTTTGCGCCAGCCGCCAAGTAAACGTCCGATTTCGGCCAGATTGCGCCCGCCATGTTCGTAGCGATCCAGATTGGTCAATTTAAGATCGAATGCTAAACGCCGCGCAAAGCGTTGCGCCTGTTTGATCGCCCGATGGGTGCCTTTGCCGACGCGACAGGCGTAGCTGTCGTAGATGAAACGGCGTTCCCAAATCGGTTCGATCATGGCACAGAGGGCATGGTGTACAACCCATGGCGCTGCCGCAACCTGTCGCCGTTTCCCGTGGTGGTTAAGGGTAAAGTGGTGATAGGCACCATCCACATAGGTTCCCCGGACGAGTTCGTCCTGAAGTTGGAATAGTTCATCTTCCATTTCAAGGGTTGCAACGGCGGGCGAGCTGCGTTTGCCCCGCCGCGCCGCCCGATAGGCGACATGGAGGTTGGCAAAGCTGATCAGCTCTGGCCACAGGTGTCGATATTTTTTAGGCATAGCTCCCTGCTTTCAGCAGCAAGGGGGCCTTGCCCCCTTGCATCCCCCGCAGAACTCCGCAATCAGAACTTAACATAACGTATTATAGAGCCGAGGCCGCCACCACCCGCAACCCCAGGAAGAAGTAATGGTTGAACGGGTAGTTGCTGTTCCGACAGGCGCAGCGGACGAGCTGAGGATGATCGAGCCACGAGCCGCCGCGAATAGAAACATCTGTTCTATACGTTATGTCTATACGTTTATAATCAGCCTCAGATGTATACGGCACATAGGCCGATGAGGTCCACTCCCAGACGTTGCCGCTCAGATCCAGCGGGCCGCCCGGCCAGGTGCCCTGGGCGAACAAGCCCACTGGTGAGGTTTGGTTAAACCCGATTTCCGCGGTATTGGCATAGCCTTCGCGCCACTCAGCCCCCCAAGGATACTCGCGCCCGTCGCCGTTGCGGGCCGCCCGCTCCCATTCAAAATCGCTGGGCAGGCGAAACACCGCACCGGGGGCAACCGCCGCCAGCCAATCGCGATGCTGCACGGTCAGCCAGGCGCAATAGGCATTGGCCTCCCACCAATTAATCCCAACCAGCGGCTGCGTCGGGCCATTGAAGCGCTCATCATCCCAGAAAGAGGGTGTTGTGCGGGGATTAACAAAGACAGACGCCTGCTGATCATTCCAATTATAACGTTCTTTGACAAACGCATGTAACGCTGCCACAAACGCCGAATCGCCACTGCGCCAGCGGCGGGCCTCCTCGGTCTGCCACCAGCGTTCATCGCCGTAGCCGCCATCATCCACAAACTGGCGATACTCGGCATTGGTAATCGCGAAGCGCCCGATCCAAAAGCGCGGCAGAGTGATCCGGCGCTGTTGATGATCATCGTTTTCGAGATCGAACGTGCCAGCGGGCAGCTCGACCAGCCGCTCGGTGATAGGTCTGGGCGATCTATCGGGGTGGACAAAGCGCTGGTCGCCCAGCTGGCCCAGGGCCAGCCCGGCGGCAAGGCGCTCGCGCGGCGTTGGGCGGGGTTCATTATTGCCCAGGCGGGCCAGCAAGCCACGTCGCTGCGGCGCGGCAATGCTCAGGGCCTCCATCGCGGCGCTGGCCTGCTGCCATAAAGCCGGCCGCACCTTGAGCTGGGTCATGGCGATCAGCAGCTCGGCCCCGCGAATGCGCTGGGCGGTCGAACCGTTCAGCAGGGTTTGCACCAGGCTGAACACAGTGCTGTTATGCTGCGTGTACGGCGCATAGTTCGCCATCAGGTTTAGGCTCAGCCGCCAGTGGGGCTGGGTGACGAGGCCGACACACTCATCATGAAATGTACTATCGAGCAGATACAGCCCGGCCAGAAACTGCTGAAACAAGCGATGGGGGAAATCGTACGAGGGTGCGGCGGCGTTGTTGCCCGACTCGTGGAGCAGGCCATTGCTATTGAGCAAGCGGTCTTTGGCGCGCGCCGTCCACTCGCCAACCTGGCGGCCCTGGCCGGGGTGCGGATAGATCGCCTGGTAGTACCCCTTGATCAGCCCCTCAATTGCCGCATCATCCAGGCCATTGAAGGCCGCGCCCTGCTGCTCCTCCAGCCGATGGGCGTGATAGGCGATCAGCGCCACCATAGGGTGCAGCTGATCGAGCGGCACGTGGTCGCCAGCGTCGGTTGGAGCGCGGCGCTGGAGCAGCTCGTCCACACACAGGTGCAGCAGCTTGCCCTTGCTATCAGGCAGCTTAGTATGCTCCATATTGACATAGACCGTCAGCGCCAGCAGCAAGGGCGTGCGGGTCAGCTCGGCCAGGGTGGCATTTTTGACCAGCTCAGCACGTAGCGTCGTGGATTCAGCGCGAATTGTCGCACTATCCTTGTTGCTCGGGAGAATACGGCCTAGCTCCGCATAGTAGCGCCGAACATACTCCTGCTGCGCCACCAGATCAAACAGCTCCAGCCGCAGCGTAGGCAGCCCGACCAGCTGGCGGCCAGGGTAGGGCGGCGGCGGCGGATTTTCATAATCGTGAATGCGACAGCTCACGATGATCCGGCTTTTCTCAAACAGCGCCTGCGCGTTGGCAATACAGCGTTTGACCGCCTCTAGACGCTCCAGCGGCACCTCATCCAGGCCATCAAGGAGTAACAGCCCTTTGCCTGCGGCCAGCAGCTCCTCGACCGCATTCCGCAGGCGCGCCTGATCCTCGGCCTTGGCGGAAGCAGGGTCGGAGTCCAGGCCGATCACGTTCAGCTCACGAACCACCTCCCACAGCGCGTGACAGGTCCGATCTTTGGGATCGGCGGGCGGCACAACATGTTTCAGGGGCACCCGCACCGGCAGCAGAGCCGTGTGGTGCCAGCCCTGCTGGTGCAGCGTGGCACGTTCGGTCGGGGTTTTGATCGCCTCGGCCTGCGCCGCCGCGAGATAGGACATAACCGTCGTTTTGCCGCCGCCGGGATTCCCCAGCAACACCGCGTGATGATGGTGGGCCTCGCCGAGCGCCTGCAACACCGGCGAAACCGGGCGCTGCATCTCGCGCAGCTGCATGGCGCGTTCTCGGCCAGCCGGCAGCGACTGTAGCAGATCCGCATCGGGCTGGAGCGGGGCAGGCGGCAGCCACTCGGCATTCAGCATCGTCCAGACGTGGGTCAGCGACATCTGATCCTGGTTGGTAATCTGCTTGGTAAGATGCGTCTTGGTTCCCAGCACGAGGCTATTGGCATTGAGCTGCACCTGCACGACATACGCGGCCAGCAAACGCTCGGTCGTTTTGCCACTCGACGTCGGCTGCATAAACGTCTGGTTGATCCAGATATGGCCCAGATTGGAGAGCAGATTGGCGCCGTACACCCGCGCATCATCGTGCAGCTCCTGTTTACCCGAACCTGGCGCACGGTCGGATGCAGGCGCAGGTGCAGGGTGGGTGAGGGCGGCCAGCTGACCCAGGCACCGCTCAAGCTGCATCTCCAGAGCCTCACGCACCTCCTCATCTCGCTCATCCCTCAGTCGCGCCTGCAAGCGGCCAATCTTCTGGCGGAGCTGGTCTGCTTCACTCATCGCTACGATCCCTCTCACTCGCTGGGTAGAATGTGGTGATTATCTTAGCACAGAGACGCTCACCCCGGCGCTGGATCGCCGCGCACGGGCGCGGGGCCGGGGTGCAGGTCTTCACTTCAGCCCCACCACCGCCAAAAACCGATCGGCGACGCGCTCCCAGTCGTACTGCTGGACGTGGCGCTGGCCAAATGCGCTGTAGCGGCTGCGCAGCGCCGGATCGGCCAGCAGTTCGATCAGGGCGGCGGCCAGGGCGGCCACATCGCCCGGCGCCACCAGCGTGCCGGCCTGGCGCTGCGGGACGACCTCGGGGATGGCGGCGGCGCTGGTGCTGACAATCGGCAGGCCGCTGGCCATCGCCTCCAGAAACACAATCCCAAAGCCCTCCTGCACGCTCGGCAGGCAAAACAGCGCCGCCCTGCCGTACCAGCGCCGCACCTCGGCGTCGTCGGGCAGCGCCCCGAGCAGGCGCACGTTGGCCTCCAGCCGCAGCGCGTGGACCAGCGCCCGCAGGCTGTCGTGCTCGGGGCCAGCGCCGACCACAATCAGCCGGGCCTGCGGGAAGGTCGCGCTGACGGTCGCGAAGGCCCGAATCAGGTCGGCGACGTGCTTGCGCGGATACTGGCGGGCCACACACAGCACCGTCCACGGATCGCGCTCAGTGGAGTTGGCCAGCGGCTGCCAGGCGGCGACATCGATCCCCTCGGGCACGATGCCGATCCGCGCCAGGGGCACGCCGTAGTGGGCGTGAATCATCGCGCGGCAGTACTGGCTGGTCGAGATCACCAGCGGCGCTCGGCGGGCGTTCAGCCGCTCGAGCCGCGAGAGCGACCACAGCAGGGCGCGGATCAGGCCGCGCTCGTGGCGCTGCTCCTCCGCAATCACGCCCTTGATCGCGCAGACATACGGCCCGGCGGATCGCCCGGCCCAGCGCACGCCGTCGATGTCAAAGCCCACGGTCAGGTCGTAGGCGCTGCCCTGAAGCCGGGCGGGCAGCTGCCAGTTGTAGCGCAGGCGGCGCAGCGTCAGCGGCTCGTGGGAGGTCGGGGCGATGCGGTCGATCTGATGGCCGCGGCGGCGCAGCGTCGTCGCCAGCCCGCCAATCGCCGCCGCCGTGCCGCTGCCGTCGACCGCCTGCTGCAGCCACGAGTCGAGAAAGGCAATCCGAAAACGAGTCATGCATACCTCGAAGATTCTTTGAAGATTCTTTTTTTGTCCACGAAGACCACGAAGAAGCACGAAGAATAGATCATTGATGGGAATTTGAAGGTATGTAGTTTGACAATGTTAGATTACACGGCAAAGGCGCAGGATTTTGGATGAAGATGGACGCTTGGTGGATAACGATTGGTGGAGGGACGCCATATATGGCGTCCCTCCCGCGAATACGTG
>DAOTUS010000204.1:0-1824 GCA_034437415.1 Herpetosiphonaceae bacterium | reverse complement strand
GTCCCAGGCCTCGGGCGGCAGGCGGTCGAGGGCGATTGTCGGCAGGCCATCGGCGGCGGCCCGAGCGGTGGGCGTCGCGGCGCGTGGGCGCGGGGTGGCGGTGGCCCGTCCGGGCGTGGCGGTCGCCGGGGCGCTGGTGGCCTGGGCGCGCGAGGGCGCTGGCGTGGGGCTGGCGGCGCCGAGATTCGCGAGCCACACGAGGCCAAGCAGCACGACCAGGCCAATAATTCCGCTGAGGATCCGTTTTACTGATTGCATAGCCTTCAATCCACAAGAATGATGTTCAGTACCGATTTAGACTGGCGCTGCAGGGCGCAGATCAAGCTCAGGCGATCAGGTCTTGGGCCTGCAGCCAGTCAAAAATCAGCTGATCCACCGGGGACGTTTTGAGCTTATCGGCGTAGCCCAGCCAGGCCAGCTCCTCGATCTCGGAGGCAGCGCTGAGCGTGCCGACGTATTCGCCGGTATAACAGCGCATGTGGACCTGGATGCCTTCGCGCTGACCGTGGGCCTGGGCCTCAAACTGCCCCAGAAACTGCAGCGTCTCAGGCAGCAGCTCGACGCCAAGCTCCTCGCTGATCTCGCGCACCAGACACTCGGGGTCGGTTTCGCCAGGCTCGCGTTTCCCGCCCGGAAAGTAATAGGTATCCTTGCCTTTCGAGCGGGTGCTGAACAGCTGCCTGTCCACAATCCGAATCCAGGCGACTTTATCGATGGTGTGGGCCATGGGTTGCTCCTTATTGGTAATAGGGATTAGGGATTAGGGACAATACCGTTCAAATACGGGAACTGCGCCAATTTTTGACCTCACCCCGGCGCTTCGCGCCACCCCTCTCCAATTGCGATGGAGAGGGGAAAATGTCCACGGAATTGCTTATTTGAACGGTATTGCCCCTAGCCACTAAACATTATACGTGGTCGCGGGCTGCTGGCGCTGCTAAAACACCAGCGAGCCTTCGCCGAGCTGGCCGCGGGCCTTCTCCAGGTTATAGCGGGTGAAGGCCAGCGCGCCCTTCGGCTCGGTGCGCTGAAACAGCTGGAGCAGGTGCTCGCGGCGCTGGCGCTCAAAGCCATCGCGCTCGGCGGCGGCGATCAGGCGCTGGAGATCGGCCTCGATCTCGGCGCTGGAGGTGTTTTTCAGGCACAGCAGCGACATCCCGGTGATCGGGAAGCGGGCGAAGCCGTCGAACAGAAAGTCGCGCAGGCTAGGGCTGCGGCGCAGGTGAAACCTGATCGTCTGGTCGACGCTGCCGACCGGGTACTGCGGAAAGGCCGCCGAGTGCATCAGCGCCGAGGCAAAGTTGTTCAGAATCAGCTCGGCCATCGCCTTGACCTCGTCCTCCTCGGCCCGGTCGCCCGGCGCCCAGACCTGGTCGGCGTAGAAGTAGGGCCGCAGGTAGGGCCGCTCGACCAGCAGCCGCACATGCTCCGAGGTCTCGGCGATCGCCCGCTGGATCAGCTGGATCTCGGGCTGCTTCTGGGCCAGCTCAAGCTGGCGCAGCGAGGTGTCGATCTGGTCGCGGGCGGCGCGCAGCTGGCGCAGGAAGACCGAGAAGTTCAGCAGGCCAATCAGAACCAGCAGCAGCGTGCCGCCAAAGCTGATCGCGGTCAGGAGAGTATTGTTGCTCACGGTGTTCAATCCTCAGGCAGAGAAGTATCCCGCCTATCTTACCGCAGAGGTCGGGGATCGGGGATCGGGCTATTCTAATGCGGTAGTCCCATTTGTTTAGCCCCAGCGTGTGCTTGATGATGCGCTCGAGCGGGCCACCTTGCCAGAAGCCGTTACGGTTAAAAAGCAAGACCGGGACAGCTCGCAAACTATCC
>DAOTUS010000203.1:0-7126 GCA_034437415.1 Herpetosiphonaceae bacterium | reverse complement strand
GAGCAGCTGGGTTGGCGCATCGGAAAGCTGGATCACCAGCCGGTTGCCCTCCAGCTTGGCCGAAAAGCCCAGCGGGGCGTCCAGGCCCAGCTCGAAGACCACGCCGGCGCTGCGATTGGGCATGGCCTGGGCCACGACCGTCTCGATATGGTTGGCCGCATCAACCCGCACGGCCTGGGTCACCGTCAGGGCCGAGGCGGCCCAGGCTGCATCCTGCTGCCACAGCGGCAGCTCAATCCGCAGGACGCTCGACAGAGTCTCGGTGGCGCCGAGCACGCTGGCCGCGCCGGGCTGGAGACACACGACCGTGCCGCTGACCGGCCCGCGCTGCGGATCGAACTCGAGGATCAGCTGGTCGCCCAGCCCCGAGCGCGTGATCGTCAGATTGCGCAGGCCCGCCGAGAAACGCTCATCGGAGGCGGGGCCAAACGGCGTATCGCAGTACGAAAACTCCTGCAGGCTGGCGGCTGGCGTGGGTGTGGTCGGGGCTGGCGACGGCCCAACCGTCGGCGACGGCCCAACCGTCGGCGATGGCCCAACCGTCGGCGGGATGGTCGGCGTCGCTGGCGGCGGCGTCAGGGTTATCGTAGGAGCGGTCGTCGGCGTGGCGGTCGGAGTAAGCGCAATCGCCGTGAGTTCGTTTGGAATAGGTTTGGGCGTTGGCTGGACTTGCTGCTGGCAGGCCGCCAACAGCAACAACACCAGCACAAGCGAAAATCGCCGAGTCGACACCATCAATAGAGACTCCTTACAGGCCGCTGGTCGCGCCTTCACCTGGCAAGACCCGAATCCAGCCACGTTGCAACGCAAACACCACCGCTTGCGTGCGGTCGTTGACCGCTAACTTACGCAGAATGGAGGAAATATGATTCTTAACTGTCTGATTGCTGATCTCAAGGCGGACCGCAATCTCTTTGTTGGTCTGGCCAGCGGCGACCAGCTCGAGCACCTCGATTTCGCGCGGCGACATCGGCGAGTACACATGTTCAGTGTGCGAGTCAACCGTCAGCTGCCGAAACGCATCCATCACCGCCGCCGCAACCGCCGGGTCGTTCAGCACCAGATCGTTGATCGGGTAGTTGCCCATGCGCACCATATCCACGGCGACCAGCAGGTCATCCCAGGAGATTGTCCGCGACAGATAGGCCGCCACGCCAGCCCGCAGCGACTTCACAATCCCATCGTGATTGTTCAGGTCGCTCAGCAGAACCACGCCAATGTTCGGGTGGTTGAGCTTCACCGTGCGCGCAACTTCAATCCCATTGATCCCTGGCAGATCGACGTCCATCACAATAATGTCGGGATTACTGTAATCGACCAGTCGAATAGCTTGCTGCCCATTGCTGGCTTCACCAGTAATTTTATAGTGCGGGGCCGCTGCAAAATGATAGCGCAGCCCTTCGCGAAAAATTGCATGGGCATGGACCAGCACCAGGGATGTCTTATTGGCTGTTTCCCCGCGTTTACGTGGTAATTCGGCTGGTGGTTGCATAGTTTCCACCCTTTCTGGTGCTTTATAAGTGACTCAAACCCAACGGTATCCCGAATCAATTATACACGAGGCGCTAGCCCTTGGCGCAAGCATCCTGTGGTTGTCGAAGCCTGCGCATCATGCTATGATGCAGCCCAATTGATAAGGAAATACACGTATGTCCACTTCACTCCGCGCCCGTGGCTGGCGCGAATACAATCCAATGTTACTGCTGGCAGTCGTGCTGCTCTTAGCCATTAGCATACCAATGATCTACAGCACCACCGTCGGCGCCAACGGGGTCTTGAGCTTTTCGCTCGGCTCTAGCTTTGCCAAACATCTGGTCTGGATTGGCGTTGGCGTGCCGATTCTGTTCACCCTGAGCTTTATCGACTATCAGGTGCTGCGGCCGCTGGCCCTGCCGCTCTACGGTCTGGCGATGCTGACGCTCGTCGCCGTGGTGGCGCTGGGCCAGGTTAAGGGCGGGGCGCAAAGCTGGATCGGCTCCAGCCAGCTGGCGTTTCAGCCCACCGAGCCGGCCAAGCTGGTGGTGATTATTGCCCTGGCGGCGTTCTGGAGCAAGCGCGCCGATATGCCGGGAACCTGGCAGGCGCTGCTGATCTCGCTGCTGCTGATTATGCCGCCGCTGGGCCTGGTGCTGCTCCAGCCCGACTTTGGCTCGGCGATGGTGATTGTGGGCATCTGGCTGGTGATGGCCTTCGTCGCCAACACCCGCTGGTATCAGTTTCTGCTGCTGGCCCTGCTTGGCGCCCCGGCGGCGGTGCTGGCCTGGACCAAGGTTCTCAAGGTCTACCAGCGCGATCGGCTGAGCGTGTTCCTGACCCCCGAGCGCTGCGACACCGACCCGGTGTTTTATGCCCGCGCCTGCTGGCAGACCATTCAGGCCCGGCTGGCGATTGGCAACGGCGGGGTTGGCGGAATGGGGCTGAATCGCGGGATCCAGAGTCAGTTTAACTATCTGCCGGTCCAGGAGAGCGATTTTATCTTTGCTGTGACCGCCGAGGAGCTGGGCTTTATCGGCGCCGCCACCGTGATCGTGCTACAGCTGATTGTGATCTGGCAGATCTGGCGGGTTGTGGAGCATGCCCGCGATCCCTTTGGCCGCCTGCTGGCCGCCGGAATTGGCGGGCTGCTGCTGGTTCACTGTCTCGAAAATATGGGCATGAACTTGATCATGATGCCGATGACCGGGATTCCCCTGCCGTTCCTGAGCTATGGCGGCTCATTTACCCTGACGGTGCTCGCCAGCATTGGGATTGTCCAGAGCGTCTCGCTCCGGCGGCGGCGCTGGTCGTTTTAGCCCTGGCCGCCGGGTGATAACCTCAGAACCCGCCTTGCCGCTAGGTGCACGTTCTCGTATAATAGTAGACATAGCATTAATATGTATTGTAAATGAGTGTTTCGACACTCCCAAGAACGAACAATCCTGGTTGACCGTTTCAGCCACCGTAATTCTTCCATTGTGTCTTGGGTTTGCTTGGGTGTTTGCAACGTGTGAGTGGCCCCGCCATTTTTGTTATTTTTAATTGTTCGCCGCCGCCTCGCCCGTGCTAGCTGCCCCATCTACCAAAACTACTTACTCTCTCCAAGGGGGGTTGTATGGCGTTAATCAAAAAAGCTGGTACGTTACGTTCCGACGCAACTCGTGGTCTGACTGATCCCAATCAAATCCCAGACGCGAATCGCACGCCCGATGACTCGACCCGCAGCATCAACCCTGCGCCGCCGACGCCCGACGACTCAACCCGCAACATTGCGCCAGCCGGCCCCAGCCCGCGGCCCAACGATGCCACCCGTGGGATTGGCAATGTGCTGAAGGGCGTTTCGCGCCTTGGCACCGAGGATATTCGCAGCCGCGCCCCGGCCGCCGATGCCACCCGTATGCCGGGGACGGCGGGCATGAAAAAACAGAACGATCAGGCGGCCCAGTCGCCAACCCTGCCGAATGGCACCGTGCTGGAGGGCCGCTACCAGATCGAGGGTGTCCTCGGCGTGGGCGGCATGAGCGTTGTGTATCGCGGCCGTGACCTGCGCTTTAAGGATGTCGCCCGCTTTTGTGCGGTCAAGGAGATGTTCCAGAGCTCGCCCGACTCGCAGACCCGCATGCTCAGCCTGAAGAACTTCGAGCGCGAGTCCGGGCTGCTGGCGACCCTGAACCACCCCAATATCCCCAAGGTCTACGACTTTTTCGAGGAGGGCGGCCGGGCCTACGTGGTGATGGAGCTGATCAACGGCAGCGACCTCGAGACCGTGCTTGAGCAGACCAACGCGCCCCTCGACGAGCTACGGGTCGGGCGCTGGGCGCTGCAGATCTGCGATGTGCTGCTCTACCTTCACAATCACACCCCCGAGCCAATTATCTTCCGCGATATGAAGCCCTCGAATATGATTGTCACCCCCGACGATCGGATTGTCCTGATCGACTTCGGGATCGCCCGAATTTTCACCCGCAGCGACAAAAAAGGCACCATGATCGGCACCGAGGGCTATTCGCCGCCGGAGCAGTATCGCGGGATCGCCGAAGCGCGGGGCGATATCTATGCGCTGGGCGCCACGATGCACCATCTGCTGACCAACTCGGATCCGCGCCTAGAGACCCCGTTTACCTTCAACGATCGCCCGATTCGCCAGCTCAACCCCAGCGTCTCGCCGGAGATGGAAGCGCTTGTGATGAAGGCGCTTGAGTACGACATGGCCAACCGCTGGGGTTCGGCCGAGGAGTTTCGCGATGCGCTGCTGAGCGTTCCAGGGCTGGCGCCCCACGGGCGGGCGGCCGGGACGGCGCCGACGCCAGCGATTGGTACGCCGCTGCGCAAAGGCGCCAAAACCACCGAGCTGGTCTGGAAGTTTCAGTGCGAAGATGAGGTGCGTTCGTCGCCATGTGTGCGCAATGGCATGCTCTATATCGGCTGCTACGACACCAACCTCTATGCCATCGATGCCAAAAAAGGTGAGTTTCGCTGGAAAAAATCCACCGAGGGCGGCATCTCCTCGTCGCCAGCGGTCTGGAACGACATTGTGGTGGTCGGGTCCGAGGACAACAATATCTATGCCTTCGACACCCGAACTGGCACGCAGCGCTGGGTTTTTCGCACCGAAAAGCCGGTGCGCTCATCGCCACGGGTCGAAGATCGGCTGATCTATTTCGGCTCCGACGATCAGCACTTCTATGCGATTGATGGCACCAACGGCCGCCAGATCTGGCGCCACCGCGGCTGGCAGTGGTTTCGCTCCTCAGCCTGTATCACCGAAGGGCTGGTTATGTTTGGGGCTGGAGATGGCAATATGTACTGCCTGGAGGCGTACAAAGGCGGGCTGCGCTGGAAACAGAAGCTCTCCGGCGGGATTATGTCGTCAGCGGCCGCCACTGATAAGCTGGTGATTGTCGGCTGTATGGATAACAACTTGTACGCCCTTGATCTTGAGGGTGGCTGGCCGGTCTGGAAGTTCCGCACTGGGCACTATGTTAACTCTTCGCCGCTAGTTATGGGCAATCGGGTCTTTGTCGGCAGCATTGATGGCAACGTGTATGCTGTGGATATCAAAAATGGCAAGCAGGTCTGGCAATACAATGCCGGCGCCCAGATCGTCTCCTCCCCGGCGGCGGATAGCGGCAAGATCTATATCGGCAGCGCCGATGGTGTGATCCACTGTCTCGATGCTGGCGCGGGGACGGCCCTGTGGACCTACGCCTGCGGCGGGCCGGTCGTCTCGACGCCCGCTGTCGTTGAGGGAATTGTCTATATCGGCTCGCTCGACCACTATGTGTACGCTTTGCAGGGCTAAAGGAGCCAACGAATGGGTTTTTTTCGTAAACTATTTCGCCGAGGCTCCTCAGATCCGGCCACCGAGGCGCCGGTCGTGGCCGAACCAAGCGCCACCGCCATCGCTGAGCATGTGGTGATGTCCGATCCGGCTCCGTCAAGCGCCGAAAGCGCGGCCGCCCATGCCGAGGCCGCCCGCCGCGTCATCACCGCGCCGCTCGATCCCGAGCAGGTTCCAGCCGCCGATTTCGATGGCACCAATATTCTTGGCACGCAGCAGCTTGCGGCGAGCACGGCGGTCGTGGCGGGAATCGCCTCGGCGCGTGGCCTGGCCGCCTGGGCCGCCCGCGATGTTGGCCGGGTGCGCCGCTCCAACCAGGACAGCGTTTTCTCCATGGTGATGTCGCTGCCCGATGGGGAGAGCGATATCCCGGTTGGGCTGTTCGTGGTTGCCGATGGCATGGGCGGGCACACCGGCGGCGAGATTGCCTCGCGCCGGGCGATCGAAACCGTGATGGTGACGGTGCTGGAGCAGCTTAGCCTGCCAGCGATGGCCGATGAGGAGCCGGGAAACACCCTGCCCCTGATTATGGTCAGCGCAGTCCAGGAGGCCAACGCCCGCATCTGGCAGGAGGCCCAGGAAAACGGCAGTGATATGGGCACCACCTGCACCGCCGTGCTGCTGGTTGGCGACGGGCTGTATATCGCCCACGTCGGCGACAGCCGGGCCTATCTGTACACTGCGGCCGGGCTCCAGCCGATCACGACCGACCACTCCACCGTCGGCCGGCTGATTGCAATGAAGCAGATCACCCCCGACGAGGCCCGCACGCACCCGCTGCGCAACCAGCTCTATCGCACAATCGGCCAGCACCCGCAGGTTCAGGTTGACTCGATCTACCAGTCAACCGCCGGGATCAGCCACCTGTTGCTGTGCAGCGATGGCCTGTGGGGCATGGTTGATGACGCTGAGCTTGAGATAATCATCGGTGAATCGCCCTGGCCCGTCGATGCCTGCCAGCGCATGATCGCCCGCGCTAATCTGGCCGGCGGCGAGGATAACATCAGCGCCGTGGTGGTTTCGTTACCAGTCGCACACTAAAGGGGGTCTCTATGAGTTCAAATATGGTGCAGCTCCGCATCACACCCGGTCGGCCGGCCCTGATGCAAAGTCAAGACCCCCAAATCGTCTATATGCTGATTGAGGCGTTGCCGGCGGGGGTTCCCGACGCCGATATCAACCTGCCGGTCAATCTGGGGTTTATTCTCGATCGCAGCTCTTCAATGCGCGGCGAGCGCCTGTTCCAGGTCAAAGAGGCCTGCAACCACGTTGTCAATCAGCTTGGCCGCCAGGACTACTTCTCGCTGGTCTCGTTCAACGACCGCGCCGAGGTGGTCGTGCCCTGCCAGCGCCCCGGCGACAAAGAGCAGATCAAGCGGGCCATCGGGATGATCGAAGCCCGCGGCGGGACCGAGATGGCCACCGGCATGCAGATGGGGCTGCAAGAGGTGGCGCGCCCAATGATGAGCCGGGGCATCAGCCGGCTGGTGCTGCTGACTGATGGCCGAACCTATGGCGATGAGAGTCGCTGTGTCGAAATCGCCCGCCGCGCCCAGGCCAAGGGCATCGGCATCACCGCCCTCGGCGTCGGCAGCGAGTGGAACGAGGATCTGCTTGAGACGATCGCGGCCGCCGAAAATAGCCGAACCGAGTACATCACCAACGCCCAGCAAATTGTCACGGTCTTCAGCGAGGAGCTGCAGCGGCTGCACAATGTGCTGGCCCACAAAGTCGATCTGCGCCTGCACCTGCACCCGCAGGCTGAGATTCGCTCGCTCTACCGGGTTCGGCCGTTTATTACCCCGGTGA
>DAOTUS010000202.1:0-2925 GCA_034437415.1 Herpetosiphonaceae bacterium | reverse complement strand
TCCTCCATGCGCGGCGAGCAGAATGGCCCATGGACCTGATACGACGGTGCAAACGGTGCTGGTGACATATGGTATGCTAGGCAGCGGCCACCATGATTTGATTGTCCTTGTGGGGCCCGCGCCCTGGTCGTGAGGAAGTACACTGTATGGCTGCTATACCCGTTATCCACATCCCCATCTATCATACGAGTCTCATTGGGCGCGGCACGGATGTGGCCGCCCTCACCACTCACCTGTATGATCCCGCCACCCGCCTGCTCACCCTGGTGGGATTCAGCGGCTCCGGCAAAACCCGGCTGGCCCTGGAGGTTGCCACCACTGTGGCACCCGCCTTTCCCGATGGCGTGGTATTTGTCGCGCTTGCTCCCGTCCAAGACACTCGCTTTGTCATCCCCACCATCGCCCAGGCCCTGGATATCGGTGAGGATGGCGATACGCCGCTCCTTACCACCCTTGGACAATCGCTGGCCCCCCGCCACATGCTGCTCCTCCTCGACAATATTGAACAGGTTCTCGAATGCGCCGCCGACCTGGCTACCCTGCTCATCGCCGCCCCTCGCTTGACCCTCATGGTCACGAGCCAGCTCCCGCTGGGCCTGCCCGCCGAAACCATCTATTCCTTACCCCCGCTGGCCGTTCCTGCCGATACCGCATCCAGGATCCCAGCGGCCTTACTGGAGTACCCAGCGATCGCCCTGTTTGTCGAACGCCTCCAGGCTGTCCAGCCGCGGTTTCAGCTCACCCCGGCGAATGCCGATGGGGTCGTCGCGATCTGCCAGCGCCTGGAGGGTTTCCCGCTGGCGCTTGAACTGGTCGCCGCCCACAGCGCCGCCCTGGATCCCCGCGATCTGTTGCTGCTCCTCGAGCGCCATCTGGCCATTCCCAGCCAGTCCACGGCCGCGAGCAGCTCCTCCCGCACGGCCATTCTGCACCCGGTGCTGGATTGGTGCATCAGCCGCCTGCCGGCCGTGGGCAAGACCCTGCTGCTGCGGCTCGGCGTGTTTTGGGGCGGCTGGACCACTGCGGCGGCGCAGGCGGTATTGACGCCGGAGGAGGACCTGGAGACGGTGGCCGAGGCGCTGGCGCTGCTGGTGCAGAAACACCTGGTTCAAGTCGAGACCCTGCCGGGGCAACAGGCACGCTATGTGGTGCTCGACGCCATTCACGACTACAGCCGAGAGCGTCTGCGCCGCCAGCGCCGCGACGGGCCACTGCGCATCCGCCACGCTGCCTACTATGCCGACCTCGCTCAACAGGCGTCCGCTGCGACAACCAGCACCGACCTGGCGCACTGGATGCCGTGGTTCCGTGAGGAGATCCACAACCTGCGTGCGGCGCTGCAATGCTTCCTCGACCGGCCCGACCCCACCCCGGTCCTCCAGATGAGCCATCATTTAGTTGTCTTTTGGCACAAGCACGGCTGGTACACAGAAGCGTGTGGGTGGCTAGAGCCGGCGCTGGCGCGCGCGCCCGACGCACCCATCATCGACCGCGCCTGGGCATGGAATCTGGTTGGAAGATTCAGTATCTTTGTCGGACGCTTCGCACACGCCCAGGCAACCCTGGAAGAAAGCGGTCGGCTGTTCCAGCAGGCCGGTGACCTGAGCGGCTACGGGGTGGCCTTGGGCAATCTTGCCCTCTTGTTCCATACGCAAGGACGATTAACGGAGGCGCAGGGGCTGTACGAGCAGTGTCTGGTGCTGCCCCGTCAGTACACGCCCCCAGATGAACGGCGTATCAGCACCATCTTGAACAATCTGGGAGTGCTCTATATGGATCAGGGCGATGCGGCGGCAGCACGGCGCTTCTATGAAGAAAGCCTGGTGATGCGGCGCCGGATTGATGACCCTAATTTTCTGACCTCGATCAATAACCTGGCGCACCTAGCGATGCTCCAGGGTGACCTCGTAACGGCGCAAGCGCTGTTCGATGAAGGCATCCCGCTTGCCGAGCGCGCCAGCGACACCATTAACCTCACCTTAATGCAGAGGAACTGCGGAGTCCTGGCGCTGGAACGAGGCGATGCGGCGGCGGCGATCACGCAGCTGCGCCTGGTGCTGGAAACCTATCAGGCGATGAACAATCTTGCTGAGCAAATCGATGCGTTAGAGGTATTAGGCTATATTGCGCTCGTGGAGCACAACTGGCCGGAGGCAACGGCGTGGCTGCACCAGTCGCACACGCTGAGTGCGGCGTTGGGGCCGAACGAGTACAACGCAGAGCTGGTGCTCCAGCGCAGCCGCCTGGCCATGGGCCAGGGCGACGATGCCGCCGCCTGGGCGCTACTGCAGGAGGCACTCCAGCTGGTTTTTGCGGAAGGTATGAGCGTGCTGCAGCCAGAGGTGGCTGAACAGGCTGCCCTGCTTATGCTGCGCCAGAACCACATCGATCAGGCGATCAGCCTGTGGCACACCGCCGCAGCGAGTCGCCACAGGGCGGGCCTCCCGCAGTTGCCCAGCCTGCTGCGCTGGTATGGCGACCAGACCGCCGCCCTCGTGACGGGGAGCACGGATATTCCCCCCGCCGACCCAGCAGACCTGAGCACGCATCTTGCGGCGTTGGTGCCGTCCGCTCAGGCATGAAGGGGTATCGTGCGCTGGAGAGCAGCATAGGGCTTTCATCCCACATTGCGGCCAAAAACTTATGTGAGTGGCATTGGGTTTAATACCGAACCTGGCTGTGGATGAGTCTATGCATGAACTGTTGGGAGACTTTAATCGTTGGGGAATATCTATAACTATTGTCACGTCAGGCCCAAGAGCGTATGGAGGGATAGCATGTCCATTCGGCAAAAAATAAAACTAATTTGACAATGTTAGATTACACGGCAAAGGCGCAGGATTTTGGATGAAGATGGACGCTTGGTGGATAACGATTGGTGGAGGGACGCCATATATGGCGTCCCTCCCGCGAATACTTTTTGGG
>DAOTUS010000201.1:0-3609 GCA_034437415.1 Herpetosiphonaceae bacterium | reverse complement strand
AACTCAAGGTATTCGAGATCACGCTCAGGTCGGTGTCGGGCGTGATCACCGCGGTTTGGATACTGGTAACGCCCAGTGTGCCAAGATAAGCCGCCCAATCATCAGCGGCAGTTTGCGCGGCGACATCAGTGGCGAAACCAGCGGCCAGCACCAGCGTGGAGGTATGCATGTGCGTCATTGCCGCAAACTGTTCGCTCACCAACGTATCGGCATTGCTCCATAAGTCGCCACCGAGAAACAACGAGCCAGCCTTGGCGCCTGGGGCAGGCAGACTGAACGCGCGTCCGCTGATGTTCGGCTGCGTCGGATCCAGCACATTGTCCACAATTGGCTTGCGGGAGGCTAGATCGTAGCCATACGCGCCTTTGGGCAACACGTGAAATGCTACGTCGCGGATCGAAAGCGAAGCGGATTCGCCGGCATAGGTGGCGTTGGTGGCGGCCCCGTAGCTTTCCTCATCAACCACGATTGCGGCGTAGAAACCCGCCGTGCCAGTGATGATTTGTTCGTTTTCAATCACCACGCCAGTGCCCCAATCCACGCCAACGCCAATTTTGGCTACGCCGGCGGGCAGGCGTTGCGCGGCCTGGATCAAGCGCGGCAAGCGCCCACGTTCCAGGACATGCTGATCAAGCACGGCGGTATCGAGGCCGAAACTCAAGCCGCGCGTGACCGTTGTTGTCGCGCCATACCACAGGTCAACCGCGCCGAATTGAAAACCAACTTCGCCATAGGATTGCGGATCGGTGTAGCCCGCAATCATATAGCGCGATTCGACCGCCGCGCCCGCGCTGTTGCCCGAAAACGGCGCTCCGTTGGCGTACAACGTATCCATTGCAGCTTCGACCGGGGTGGTGCCAAGCACCTGCATCGCAAAGGTTTGGTCGCCGCCAACCATGTACATGCCGTCCACATCCGCGCCAAACAACGCCGCATTGCTAGGTTGCAGCGCATCGGCGCGGGTTTGCACGTCGGGAACCGTGACGGTACAAGTGATTGGGTTGGGCGCTAAATCTTCGCACGTTGCATCAATCTGAGCGGCGCGAACTTGCGCATCAAGCAAATTTTGTTGACGTTCGGCGTTGGTGATGGAGTATGGATTGGTGACATACGGCGCCAGCAACACGCGAATAGTCACCAGAGCGTCGCTGTTGTAGGCCAGCACCTGTTGCACAAATCGTGCGCGCGGCTCGGCCTGATAGCTGGCCCCGATTGGAACCAACCGCCGGGGGACGTGCGGATTTTCGGCGGCTGATGGAACGACTGCACCCAGCGCGAACAAACCGCCGACCAACAGCGCAACGATGCGCCACATGAAGTGACAACGATGTACCATACGTTTCCTTTCCGAATCGCAAGAAGGACTGAAATTGACGGGCTAGCCTATTATAGGGCATCATACTGTGCGGGTATGGAGCCGACGGCATTCCGGTGACGTGCACCGGCGTCGAGCAATCTCGAAGAAAAGCAGATTAAGCACGATAAATGGTATGATGGCTCAGGCGCCTATGGAACGATAATCAGCGACTCTTTAGCTCCATACGCCGTGATTCGGTTCGCCGGGCTGCCCGATTCTTGCAGTAATCGTGGGCAGCGCTGCCAGATAAAGGAACAGCAATCCATGAAGCGATTTCGACGCACCCTCGCCGCCGGGGTTGGCGGCCTCGTCGGGCTGGCCGGGCTGGCTGGCGGCGCATTCTATGGCCGGGCACGGCGGGCGCTGCCGCAGACGCGGGGCCGGATCAACCTGAGCGGGCTGCGCGCCCCGGTGGAGGTTCTCCGCGACCGCTGGGGCGTCCCGCACATCTACGCCGACCACGCCGAGGACCTGCTCTGGGCCCAGGGCTACGTCCACGCCAGCGAGCGGCTGGTTCTCCACCCGAAGGACGACCTATGACCCGTTCGACCGAGTGGCTGCGCCAGCGTCATCGCCGGGTGATGCGCGGCCTGCGCATGTTCTTCGGCGTTCAAATCGTGTTTTCGGTTGGGCTGGCCTTCACGCTTGACCTGGTCGAGCAGCAAACCTTTCACTGGCTGGCGCTGATCAGCGGCGGGCTGGTCGGCCTGCTGCTGCTGCCCCAGGCCCGCCGCCTGCTGCGCTGGATGTACATTCCGATCCTGCTCGGCGTGGATATGCTGCACGTCACCGCGTTGCTCTGGGTCGCACCAACCGCCACGCTGGCCCGCGGCAGCCTCTGGGCGCTGGCCTACATTCCCGTGCTGGTGGCGGCCGGGCGCTGGTGGAGCTATCCCGGCGGCGCGGTGGCGCTCTCGGTGGTGCTGGCAACCGATGCCGCTGTGCTCTTCGGACGGCTGCCCTGGCGCGCCGCCCTGCCCGTCTTTGTGTTCCAGGCCGTCACGGCCGCGCTCGGCACCTGGGCGGCGGCCCAGAGCGAGTCGCGCACCCGCCGCGATCTGCTGCACCAGGAGGCGCTGCATCTAAGCGAGGAGCAAGTGCTCAGCACCACCCGCGCCTACCAGGAGCTGGCCAGCGGCCTCCAGCAGATCGCCACAGCCCTGACGGCGGCCAGCGCGGCCCTGCCCAACAAGCTTGCCGAGACCCAGCAGCAGCTCAGCGCGGCCAGCGCAGGCGTTCAGACGACCACAACCAGGCTCAACCGTAGCCTGCGCGATATCGGCGGCCTGCCCCTGGCCGGGCGAACGCTGCCCGAGGCGCTGGCCGCCGAGCTGCGCCAGCTGCGCCTGGAGACCCACGTCGACAGCCAGTTCAGCTGCGACGGCCATCTTCCGGCGACCAGGCCGGTGGTCACTGCGTTCCTGTGGCGGGTGGTCCAGGAGACCCTGAGCAACGTGCGCAAACACGCCCAGGCCCATAAGGTCAAGGTCGATCTCTACGGCCAGCAGGGCAGCGTGGTGCTAAGCATCCACGATGATGGGGTTGGCTTTGATGCCGCCGAGCTGAGCAATGGCGCCAGCCCGGTGAGCCTGGCCGGCCTCCAGCTCCAGGCCGCCGAGTTCGGCGGCGCCCTGGAGGTCGCCAGCAGCCCCACGGTCGGCACGCTGGTCGAGGTGCGCGTGCCCGTCGCCAATCCGCGGAGCTGATCGGGGTCGGGGGTCAGGGATCGAAGTCAAATCTCATCCCAAAAACGCTAATGCAGAGACAGCCCAGGCGATCAACGTAAACATTGATCGCCTGGGCTGTTTGATGTATCGCTCTTTAGGAATTGCCGTGGGAAACGTCTGTTCGTAAGGCTCATTTTAGCGTATTACAAAGCCATGGACGAAAGCACATGAATACGACATTGGCACCAAATACGAAGAGAAATCTTTTGGTCGTCCTGATCGGAAATATCACATTTGTCAACCACGGCAATTCCTGAAGAGCCTGATGTATTTGGGTCGGAGCGTGAGGCCAGACACCGGGGCGTTAATCAGCGGGTTTACGGGATTGAAATAACCTAATCCCGATCCCCGACCCCTGATCCCCGACCCCCGAATCCTAACCCTTCCGCGCCTGCTTGGCCGCAGCCTTCAGCGCTTTGGCCCGTTTGTCGGCCTGCTTGGCCAGCGCCCGCAGCGCCTTGGCCTGGGCGCGGGTCTGCTCGACGGTGGTCTGGGCCGCAGTGGCCTGGGCCGCAGTGGCTTTGG
>DAOTUS010000200.1:0-25149 GCA_034437415.1 Herpetosiphonaceae bacterium | reverse complement strand
TTGGTCTTCAGCTCTTCAAGGATGGTGCGAAACTCTTTGTCGTAGGTTTTCTTGCCCCGCCAGGCCAGAAATGGCACCAGCACCACCCACCACGGACGCAGCTCACGGGCGAGATTCAGGTATTTCTCAGCGCTGGCTCTGACCAGCGCCACCTGGCTCAGCGATGTCTCAAGTGCTTTCTTAGCCATTGGTCGTTCTCCCAGCCCAAGATAATTTTCTGTATCATACCATTGGCTGGCAATTTTCGTACCCGCCCCCGCCGCCAGACTCACTCGGCCTGCTCGTAGGCGGCAATCGCCAGCCCGGCGCCAACGCTGGTGAACGGGTCCTGCTCGCGCAGATGCTCGGGGCCAAAGCGGTCGCTCAGCAGCTTCACAAAGCGTGGGATGCGCGACGAGCCGCCGGTGCGCAGCACCACATCAACCTGATCGGGGGTGAGCCCAGCGGTGCGCAGCGAGCGATCGACACACTCGCCAATCGCCCGCGCCTCGGGGCCGATCAGGCGCTCGAACTCGAAGCGCGGCAGCTGGTGGCGAAAATGAATATCGGTGTAGTCCATCGCCAGCTCGGTCTGGCGCTCGCTGGAGAGGTCGCGCTTGGCCTGCTCGGCGGTCTCATACAGCACCAGGCCATAGTTTTCCCGCACCAGCGCCCGCAGGGCCTTCAGCTCGGTCGGCTTGTCGCCGGTCCGCACCGCCTCGTCGATGGTCTCCAGAATCCGCGGCGTGTGCAGCTCCAGGATGCTCTGCCAGTCCTTGAGCCGCTCAAGCAGCAGCGCCGGCAGCGGCAGTTTGCGCGGCCCCAGCCTGGCCCCCTCGCCAAAGTACGGGGTCAGCGTGCCCGTCACAATCTTGCTATCCAGCAGGTCGCCGCCGATTGGCACGCCGTCGTTGGCCAGCACGGTGCGCAGATCGCCATCGACCGCCATCACGGTCACGTCCAGGGTGCCGCCGCCGAAGTCGAACACCAGAATGTTGCGGCGCTCGCGCTGCACGGCCGCATACGAGTAGGCCGCCGCGACCGGCTCGGGCAGAAAGGTGACATTCGGCAGCCCCGCCAGATCGCAGGCCTCCAGCATTCGGCGCACCGCCAGCGTGTCGCCCGCGGGGGTGCTGGCGTAGTGAACCGGGCGGCCCACGGTGATCGCAGTGATCGGCTCGCCGATGTGCGCCTCGATCCGGCGGCGAATCTCGCGCAGAATCATCGCGATCAGCTGCTCCAGGGTGTACTGGGTGCCAAACACGTCGGTTTTAATATACGATGGATCGCGCAGCATGGTCTTGATCGACTGAAACAGGCGGCCAGGCGGATTCGCATCGACCACGGCGACAAAATTCTCCATGACCGTGCCAACGCCAGCATAGGTCTGCTCGCCCTGGCCCACAATCCGGCGCTCGTAGATAATCTCGCGCCCAACATTGCCCTCGGTGAAGGCGTTGATCGCCTTGCGGCCAATCATGCGCTCGCCAGTCGGGGTGATAAACAGCGCCGTTCGCAACACCGCCGGATTAGCCGCCACCGGATCGAGCGGGATCAGCTCCACGCGGGTGCCGTCGTAGACCGCTGCGGTGGTGTTCGTCGTGCCAAAATCAAGTCCAACGCGCATAAGCATCCCCCTGTTAACACTAAAAGCTGCGCCAGCCATTTCCACGCAAACGAGCCGCCCCTGCGTGATCAGGGGCGGCTTGGAACCAATTGGGCGCTGAGGATAGCACACGGCGGCGCAATCCTCTATCGGTCTCAGGAAGGATGTTGCTGGCGAACTGTGCTATTGTACGCTGAGCGCAGCGTCCGCTCGGGCCGGATCGCCGGATGCAGTAACGCTGTGCGGCCCTGATCGAACTTTAAAGCGAGGCTAAAATCCATGGCTTCTGAATTTCGCATTCCAAGCGCTGATATTGTACTACGGGATTGGCAGCTGGCCGATCTGCCCGCCTATGCCTACTGGCTGGAGCCCGGCCACGAGTGGGGCAAGCTGGACGCGCCCTACTATCCGGGGCCGGATTTTGGCGAGATCCCCGAGTATGTTGAGCGCAAGCAGCGCACGATCCTTGGCGCCAAGCCACTCGACACCCGCACCAACGTTGTGATCGCCCGCGCCGACACCGACGCGCTGATCGGGGCGGTCAACTGCTACTGGGAGAGCATCGAGACGCTCTGGCTGACGCTGGGGATTGTGATCTACGACCCGCGCTACTGGGGCCACGGGGTTGGCCACAGCGCCATGGGCCTGTGGGCCGAGTATCAGTTTCACAGCCGCCCCGAGATTGTGCGCCTCGATGTGCGGACATGGTCCGGCAACTACGGCATGATCCGCGTCGCCCAAAAGCTGGGCTTCCAGCAGGAGGCCTGCTTTCGCCGCGCCCGCATCGTCGACGGCCAGTACTACGATAGCCTGGCCTACGGGATTTTGCGCGAGGAGTGGCAGCAGCAGTACCCCGACGGCTTCACCGCACGCTGAATCAGCCTGCCGTTACGGCAACCCCGGCAATGTTGCCGTATACTGGTTGGATAGCATTCCAGCTGTTCTTTTCACTGCCGTAATCGCGTACGTTCCTCGTTGCGGCACGTCACTCAACTAAGGAAACCATCATGGCCGATCAGCAGAAAATTGCCTTTATTCGCAAAGGTCGCTGGCCGCTGGCCAACGTCAGAACGGCCAAAGCGCTCCAGAATGTCTTTCCCGAATATCAGGTCGAGGAGATCGACCTGATTCCGCTGCTACGCCGGGATATGCGCGTTGTCGCCCGCAATACGCTGGCGATTCTGGCCGAGTATGGCCCCGACGTGGCCCTGAAACGCCGCAGTGTCAAAGAGGCGTTTCTAATCACCTCGTACCTGTTTGACGAGATCAAGCAGCTTGTGGCCGATCGGCTCAGCGCTGGCGGGTATGTTTTTTCGTTTCAGATGCAGTCCCTCTTTGATGCCAGCGTGCCGAATCTGCCCCACTTCGTCTACACCGACCACACCGTCCTGGCCAACCGCCAGTATCCGGGCTACCACCCGCGCCAGCTCTACCACCCTGACTGGATGCAGCGTGAGCCCAGCATCTACCACAACGCCACACTGGTGTTTACCCGCTCAAGCAACGTCTCGCGCTCGCTGATCGAGGACTACGGCTGCGATCCGACCACGATCAAGTGTGTGTATGCCGGCAGCAACACGCCACCGAGCGCCCAGGCGGCCCCGCCGGACCACGCCGCCAGCCAGAATATCTTGTTTGTCGGGATTGACTGGGAGCGCAAAGGCGGCCCCGATCTGCTGGCGGCGTTCCAGCAGGTTCGCGCGGCCCACCCGCAGGCCACCCTGACGATCATCGGCTGCACGCCCGCGATCAACGCGCCGGGCGTGACGGTGCTTGGGCGCGTCCCGGTCGCTGAGCTGCCGCAGCACTACCAGCAGGCGGCGGTGTTCTGCCTGCCAACCAAGCGCGAGCCGTTTGGGATTGTGGTCATCGAGGCCATGGCCTACGGGCTGCCGGTGGTGACCACCAACCTGGGCGCCATGCCGGATATGGTTATCCCTGGCGAAAATGGCCTGCTGGTCGAGCCAGGCGAGGTCGATCAGCTCGCCTGGGCCCTGCTGGACCTGGTCGGCGACCCGGCCCGCTGTCGGCACTACGGCGCCCGCTCGCGCGAGATCGCCGCCCGCTACACCTGGGAGGCCGTTGGCCAGCGCATGCGCCAGGAGATTATGCAGGTCATCGGCCAGGAGCTGGTGCTCAGGCGCTAGCCCGACCTTTTGACATCCCCGCCGCCCTTCTGTATGATCGGCGCAATCTGAGATTTTCTTCGCGGGCCTGCTGCCTGACGTAGATACATATAACGAGGAGCGTTTCCCAATGCCAACACCAATGATTGTGGTGCTTGAAGGTGACCAGACCGGACAGGAACTTCTAGAAGAAGGCCTGCGGGTGCTTGATCCCAGCGTAACTGGGGTGAAAGTCGAATTTAAGCGCTTTGATCTCAGCCTGGAGAATCGCCGCAAAACCAAAAATGCGGTCGTTCACGAGGCCGCCGCGGCCATGCAAGAGTCGGGCTACGGGCTTAAGGCCGCCACCATCACCCCGGAAAAGGCCGGCGATGTCGGCAGCCCCAACGCCATCCTGCGCGAGGCCATCAACGGCACCGTGATCGTCCGCACCGGCCGCCGAATCCCTGGCGTGCGCCCGGTCGGCGGCGCCTACGCGCCAATCTCGGTGATTCGGATGGCGGTCGACGATGCCTATGGCGCCAAGGAGTGGCGCGAGGGCGAGGGCGATAGCGAGATCGCCTATCGCACCGAGAAGATCACCCGTGGCACCTGTCGGGCGGTGGCCGAGTATGCGTTTATGCACGCCCGCCGCTCGCGCGCCAAGGTCTTCGGCGGACCCAAATATACCGTCAGCCCAATCTACGAGGGCATGCTGAAAGAGGAGATGGACGCCGCCGCCAGCCGCTACGCCGATGTGCGCTACGAGCCCCAGCTGATCGATGCGACCTATGCGCTGCTGCTGACCCAGTCGGGCGACCCGATGGTGATTCCGGCGCTCAACCGCGACGGCGACTGCCTGAGCGATCTGGTTCTCCAGATGTTTGGCACCATCGCCGGGGCCGAGTCGCTGCTGCTCTCGTTCAACAAAGATTTTACGGTCCAGACGATTATGGCCGAGGCGCCCCACGGCACCGCGCCAACCCTGGAGGGCAAAAACCTGGCCAACCCAATGGCGATGATTCTGGCCGGCGCCGCCCTGCTCGACTACATCAACACCCCCGAGTCCGATATGGCCGCCCGCGCCATCGGCGAGTCAACCCTGGAGGCCGTCTACGATGGCATTCGCACCGCCGACCTCGGCGGCCACAGCACCACCAGCGACTTCACCAACGAAGTGATCCGCCGAATCAAATCCAAGCTGGAGGTGTGGCCCAGCATGGCCTAGCCCACACGACCTAAATGCCAACGCCGCCGCATCCTCAAAGAATGCGGCGGCGTTGGCTGTTCCAGAGTAGATTCCGCTGGCTGAGCCTGTCGAAGCCGAGCTGATTTGGCTTCGACAGGCTCGACGGCAATCCTACGCCCCAACCGCCTCCAGCGTCTCGCTGAGCAGCTGAATGCCCTCGTCGACCTGATCTTTAGTCAGGACCAGCGGCGGGCAGAAGCGAATGGTCGATTTGCCACAGGTCAGCAGCAGCAGGCCGCGGCGGAAAGCCTCCTCCATCACCGCGTTGGCCAGCTCGCCGTGGGGCGCGCGGGTCTTCTGGTCTTTGACAAAATCCATCCCAATCATCAGGCCGCGGCCGCGCACATCGCCGATGTGGTCGAAGCGATCCTCAAGCTCGCGCAGGCGGCTCATGAAGTACGACCCGACGGTGCCGGCGTTCGCCATCAGGCCCTCCTCGACCAGCGACAGGGTCTCGTAGACGGCCCGCATCGCCAGGGCGTTGCCGCCGTAGGTGTTGCCGTGGGCGCCGGGCTGCCAGACGCTGGCGATCTCGCGCCGCGCCACCATTGCACCAACCGGCAGCCCCGAGCCGAGGCCCTTGGCGGTGGCGATGATATCGGGCACCACGTTCTCGTGCTCGATCGCCCACATCTTGCCGGTGCGGCCAATCCCGCTCTGGACCTCATCGGCGATCAGCAAAATCCCGTGGCGGTCGCAGATATCGCGCAGGCCCTGCCAGAAGCCCGGCGTCGGCACGATGTAGCCGCCCTCGCCCTGGATCGGCTCGGCAATAATCGCGGCCACATCCTCCGGCGGCGTGGTGGTGGTGAACAGCGTATGCTCGATGAAATCGAGGGTGTAGCGGGTCACGTCCTCGGGATCGACATCCCAGGGTGTGCGGAACGGGTTGGCGTAGAAGGCGTGAAACACACCCGGCATCATCGGGAAAAAGCCTTTGCGCTGATACGGCTTGGAGGCGGTGATCCCCAGGCTGCCATACGAGCGGCCGTGGAACGCGCCATAGAACCCAATGATATTCTGGCGTTTTGTGGCATAGCGGGCCAGCTTGATCGAGGCCTCGACCGCTTCGGTGCCACTGTTGCTAAAAAACACCTGCCACTCATCGTCGCCGGGCATCAGCGAGGTAAGCTTCTCGGCCGCCTTGACCATCGGCTCGTTGTAGAAATCGGTCCCGGCCATGTGAATAAACTTGGCGGCCTGATCTTGGATTGCTTGTACAATTCGGGGATGGCTGTGGCCGGTTGAGACCACGGCGATGCCGGCGTTGAGATCCAGATAGCGGTTCCCGTCAATATCCCAGACTTCGCAGCCTTCGCCGCGCTCCATCACAAACGGGTAGACGCGCCCGCTACACGGCACCATCACCGTCGTATCACGTTCAACCATCGCTTGAGCGCGTGGCCCAGGAATTGTCGTCAAAATATCAGTCACAGAGAGCTCCTTAAGGTTTGGTAAGCATCATTGCCGATAGCCCTCGATTCAATGAGGGTGCGAGGTGTATTCTAGCCGACCGCTAGCCGAGCGTCAAAGAGCCATTCAGGCCGGACAAGTCGCGACAAGTTGGCCCCCCAGCCGGGTGCCTGAGCAGATCGAACGCTGGTGCCTGAGCCTGTCGAAGGCTGGTGCCTGAGCCTGTCGAAGGCTACTCCCCAAGCGCAAACGCACCGTCGAGATGGGCGGTATCGTTGAGCCGCAGCACGCGCCAGCCATCGCTGTGGGCCACAATCTCAACCAGGCCGCCGTTGTCAATCCACAGGCGGCCAAAGTGGGCCAGCGGTGCGCCCAGCAGATGGCAGACCAGCGCCCGGATGGCGCCGCCGTGCGAGACCCCAATCACGGTCTGGCCGCGATGCTGCTCGACGAGCTGCTCGAAGGCCCGCACCGTGCGCAGCTGCATCTGGGCGTACGACTCGCCGCCGAGGCGCACGGTGGTATCCGGGGCTTGGCGCATGGTCGCCATATGCTCAGGAAACCGGGCCAGCAGCTCATCGGGGGTCAGGCCCGCCCACTGACCGTCATCGATTTCGCGCAGGTCCGGCAGCGGCTGCGGGGCCAGGCCGGTGGCCAGCCCGATAATCTGGGCGGTCTCCCAGGCCCGCGCGAGATCGCTGGCATACAGGCCCGCCGCGCCAAGCTGCTTCAGCCGCCCGCCCGCCCGCGCCGCCTGCTGCCGGCCGCGATCGTTCAACGGAACTGGGTGATGGCCCTGATAGCGCCGTTCGGCATTCCAGGCCGTTTCACCGTGACGAACCAAGATTAAATGCATACAACAACCCTCACAGCCGAGACTCAGCCAGGCGTATTGTACCAATTTGCAGTATTTTCGTTGTCAAATCAATCTCTAGCCGCTATAATACGGCCCACATCGCAGGTTATTAGTGGCCCACAGTAGTGGGGGAGGCGAGCCGAATGTCTGAAGCTTTGTTATCACTGCGTTCTGCGCCAATCAACGTTTGGCACCTCCGGCGCAAGAAGGTTCCCGATGAACTTTCCTTACCCGCCGATTATGTGCCAACCGACTACACATCGCTGCCGCCCGAGGAGCCCAAGAAAAAGGGTATCAATCCGATTGCGCTGATAGGGATTGCGTTGATTCTCATAATCTTGATTGGTGGTGCGTACTATTTATTGCCCGACGGTGAAGAGGCCGGGCCACCGCCAGTGCCTGCCACCGAGCTGACCATCGATCGGGCCCGGATGATCGTCAGCGATAACAAGCTCACCACGCAGATTGATGCCACCGTCGCCAACGCCCCCGATGGTAGCGAAGTCACCGCAGCCCTGCTGGAGGACGAGCAGCCGTTCGAGTTTTTCGATACGGAGTTCATCACCGCAACCGTCACCGGCGGCGAGGTCTCGTTCTCTATCCCCGAGCTAGACACCCACGAGAACGGCCGCAAATCGGATACATACACCGTGAAGCTCACGGTCACGCGCCCCGATGGGAATACGGCCGACTTTATCTCGGAGCCGATCGAGATCAATGCCACCGCCCTCACCCGTTTCCTCGGCGAGGGCGCGCCAAGCGCTGAGCCAACCCCAACCATCGTCATCGAGCAGCCGACCGCTGCCGTTACCGATCCGCCCACCGAGGCCCCGCCGGCCGAGCCAACCGCACCGCCAGTTGGCGGCAAGCTGCTGCCACCGCTGGAGAACGTCGTCATCAGCCGGCCTGGGATTGTCTACACCACGCCCTATGGCCCGGCGGTGCGCCGGGGCGATGTCGTGCAGGGCCAGCTGGCGACGCTGGTGGTGAAGCTGCCGGTCAATGCCGAAACCTGGTATCTGGCGGTGGTGCCGGCCACTGGCACGGCTGGCTGGATCAACAGCAGCGTGATCGATCTGCCCGCCAGCGAGACCAACAAGATCAGCCCGGTCACTGGCGAGTCGCCCTACGCCGTCATCTTCAACGGCGGCAATGTTCGCAGCGCCCCAGGTGGCGCGGTTGTCACCCAGGTCAATGCCGGCCAGAACGTCAAGCTAATTGGGCGGCTTGGCGATAATTCCTGGTTCAATATCGAAACACCCTCGGGCAACGGCTGGGTTAGCGCTGCCCTGCTAACCATTAACCCAAGCGTAGTTGATACCATTCCCGTCGCCCCATAGTAAGCGGTTTTAGGGCTGCCTTGACTTGAAAAACGCCAGTGGATACAATACATAGTATCCACTGGCGTTTTAATTGCGCCTGCTTGACTCCACGTTTCAGCCCCACATCGTCGCCAAAGCTAGTTGGAGGAAGATAGTATGCCACCGAAAAGCACCATGCCTGCCGCCATGCAATTAGCCACGCGGGGTGATAAAAATCCGCTCGATGTCGTTGAAGAGGAACTTCGATCGAGCGTGTTTGGGCAAAACCGGGCGATCGAAAGCCTGGTCCGCGCCTTGAACCGCGCCCGGTTTGGGTTTAGCGCTGGCAACCAGCTGCGTCCCCGCGCATCACTGCTTTTTTTAGGTCCCACCGGGGTGGGCAAGACCGAGTGCGCCAAACGCCTGGCGGCGTTCTTACATCCCGAGGGCGGCGGATTGCTCAAGATTGACTGCTCGCTGTTCAGCCAGGGCCACGAGGTCTCGGCGCTGCTGGGAGCGCCGCCCTCGTATGTGGGCCGCGACCAGAAGCCGCTCCTCGACCCCGATCTCATTGAGCAGGATAATGCGATTATTTTGTTTGATGAAATTGAAAAAGGCACCTCGGAGCTGTGGAATCTGCTCCTGCAGATTATGGAGGATGGCGAGATTACGCTGCTTAACGGCGGCCGCAAGGTCTCGTTCAATCGCAGCATTGTTATTATGACAACCAATGTCGGCGCCCACGAGATGGCCAACTTCGTCTCGCAGCGCACGATCGGCTTCCGCACCCCCAACCGCGTGGTCGAGTCAACCGGCCAGCAGATCTACCAGATTGGCTTTGAGGCGCTGCAAAAGGTGTTCAGCCCCGAGTGGATCAACCGGATCGATGAGATTATTGCGTTCCGCCCGCTCAGCAGCGACACCCTGCGCCAGGTGCTTGATCGGATGGTCAGCGAGGCCAATCAGCAGTATCGCAAGCACGGCCTTGAGGTGGCCCTGACCGAGGAGGCCCGCGACTATATTCTGCGCCGTGGCTTCGACCCACGCTTTGGTGCCCGGCCGCTGCGCTCACGGCTGATGAAGGATATCGATGCGCCGCTGGCCGATCTGCTGGCCTCCGGCGGCATTCCCGTCGGCGCCAAGGTGATGGTGGCGGTCTCGGAGCACGAGCCGGTCAATGGGCTCAATCTGGAGTTCTTCTTCGAGGCCGATGAAGAGCTGGCGCTAAAAGCCGCCGAGTACGCCGCCCAGCCCCAGAACGAGATCCTGCCTGCCCGCGAGGTCGCCGGGCCACCCGCACACACCCCCGGCCCTTCGGTCGCCCGCTCCGCCGAGAGCAAACGCTAGGAATCTAGAAACACAAAGCGGGCCAGCAGAGGAAATCTGCTGGCCCGCTTTTTTGATTCTCGGTGCCTAGACCATCACCTGGCCGGCCTCTTCGTACAGTTTCAGGTAGCTCTCGTAGCGTTCGGGGCTGATCTCGCCCTGCTTGAGCGCCGCCCGGACCGCGCAGTCCGGCTCGTGATCGTGGGTGCAGTTGGCGAAGGCACAATCATCGAGGAACGGGCGAAACTCCCGAAAGCACCACTCAACCTGATCGGGCGGAATCTGGTAGAGGCCCAGCTCGCGAATCCCCGGCGTATCGGCGACAAAGCCGCCCTCGTGCAGGGGAATCAGCTCGGCGGCCACGGTGGTGTGCTGGCCTTTGCGCACCGCATCGCTGACCGCGCCGGTGCGCAGGGCCAGGCCGGGCTGGATCACATTCAGCAGGCTGGATTTACCCACGCCCGACGGGCCGGAGAAGGCCGAGATCTTGCCGCGAATCAGCTCACGGACCTCTTCAATCCCCTGCTGTTTGGCGGCGCTGGTGTAGATGACGGGATAGCCAATCTGTTCATAGATCTTGAAGACGTTGCGGGCGTGATCATCGGCCAGATCACATTTGTTGGCGATGATCGCGGCATCAATGCCGTTCTCCTCGGCCACGACCAGAAATCGGTCAATCATTCGCACGTGGGGCTCTGGATTGGCAACCGCGAATGTCACCAGCACAAGATCAATATTTGCCACGATGATCTGCTCGAACCAGCCGCCACCCTTGGGCGACTTACGCGCCAGCTTGGTTCGGCGCGGCTGCACTTCCTCGATGGCGCCCTCGCCAGGGCTGGTCGCCATCACCCGAACGCGGTCGCCCAGTGTGGCAAGATCGGTGTGTTGACGCACTCTTTTCAGCCGACCGCGGAGCACACAGCGCAGCGTCTCGCCAGTTTCATCGAGCTGAACCCAGAAAAACCCACTTTGGGCGCGAAGGATTGTTCCTATCATTGAGACTCCTCATTAGTGATTAATCAAAAGGCTCAGGGATCGAGCGTTGCTGTATCCCTGAGCCTTGGTTGAGCTACCTGCCCTGATGGCGCGGAACGCGCTTCACCGTTGATGATTTGCCGGCCCCGTTGGGCTGGCTGGCCGGTGGCTTCGAGCCATTTTTGTCGAGCGGAATGGTCGATTTACGGGATGGTTTGTTCTTACCCATAGGGCACCTCCTAATTATGCTGCGGATTCAAGGTAGTCATTATCGGTCATAAAATCTTCGTCACTTAGCGAGCGCCCGGTCAGAGCTATAAAAACCTGCTCCATCGTGGTCGGCCCGCTGCCATTGCTGGAGCGGCCAACCGACGCTTTGAGTCCGGCGGGCGTGTCCAGGGCCACAATCCGCCCGGCATCAATAGAAGTATAGAGCAGGTTTCGTGCCCGATACTTACAGTTCTTTCTCATCCGTCACGCGCAGCTCCAGACGCCGGAAGCCCAGCTGGTCAAACGCCAGGGCGAGCAGACGCCCGATCCGGCCAGTTTGATCTTCTTCGGGCTTGTGGGCCAGCTCCGCATAGGCCCGCTTCATCGAGGTGGCTTTGGGCTTGCGGTTGTCTGAGTGGACTAACGAACCATCGCGGTCGAGCATCAACACCGGGAGCCTCCTGAACATAGTAATGGGCCGTGAGTTCCGAAATCTCGACTCACGGCCCATCGCATGGGTTTGGCCCTGGAAAAATAAAAGGGGCCGTGAGCGGTTACGTCGCCCACGGCCCTCGTTGCTCATCGCGTAAATGTTTAGGAGTGAAGCAAGAGGAAAATGGGCGCACTATTACCAGCAACAAAAGCGTTGGGCTGGCGGATGATGTTTAGGGTGTTCGTCATCGAGTGTGCCTCCATTTCCAGATAGTCATCGGGGTTGTTCCGATGCCGTGTGTAGAATAGCACGTCACCCCTGCTATCGTCAATAGGGGCGATCTCGTTCTTTAGTCTGATTGTTGCGCCGAGCAGGGACTTTGAGCGAGAAATAGCCGGGTTTTGTGGTAGGATAATGCTCTATAATCCGAGCCTGGGCTAGCCGCCCGAGCACCTTCAATTGAACGTGAGGCTGCATGAATTCAATCGTAACCCTCACAGCTCCAACCCGCCCCTGGCTTGTCGAGAGTGTCTATCCACTGCGCTATATCTCCCCCAACGATGCGCTCGATCTCGGCCGTCTGCTGGTCGAGGCGCCATCACTGCCGCGACCGGCCAGCCCCAGCAATCTGTCGGGCTGGATTGATGCGACGTTTGCGATTTTGAGCGGCCAGCATGGGACGCTGCTGGATGGCTGCTCATTTGTGGTTGAGGGGCGCGGGGGCATTCTGGCCGCCGTGCTGATCGTGGCGCAGGCTGGCCAGCCGCAGCTGATCGAGCTGGCCGTGTCGGCGTTCTACCAGCGCCAGGGGCTGGGCACGGCGCTGGTCGGCGCGGCGCTTGATGCGCTGCATTCGGCGCACTATCCACAGGTTGCGGCCACCGTCGCCGCCGATTCAGCCCACGCCCGTTTATTAACGAATTGTGGATTCACCAGCACAGGCAGCGGCGAATGACGATCGCCATCGGCCGCGCTGGTATGGAGAATAGGAACGAGCTATGTCGCAGGCAATTCAAACCCAGATTGATGGATTGGCCAGTCAGTTCGATCAACGCAGCACTATTTTTGATGTCAGAGTGAGCAGCGTCGATGCTGCGCTGGTGATCCAGGGCAGCGTGCTGGAGCGGGCGCAGCACGACGCGGTCCTGAAGCTGGTGCAGACCCACAGCCCGGCCGCAATCCGCGATGAGCTGCTGGTGCTGCTGGAGAGCCACGAGTATGACTGGGCGGTGGTGCGCTGGAGCGTGGCCGATGTGCGCGCCCAGCCAACCAGGGCCGCCGAGCTGATCAGCGAGGCCAGCTATGGCGAGGCCGTCGAGGTGCTGCGCAGCGAGGGCAGCTGGTCGCAGATTCGCCAGGGCGATGGTTATATTGGCTGGATCTCCCAGCACGGCCTGTGTCCCAGCGCCGCCGCCGCCCGCTACCGCGCCGAGGCCACTCACCTGATCGCCACCCGCTGGCGTCCGATCGTTGGGCTTGAGGGGACACAGGTTGGGCTGCTGCCCTGGGGCGTGGCGCTGCCGGTGCTGGAGTTTCGCGACGGGCTGGCGTTTTTTATGTCTCCCGACGGCCTGCCCTGCACAATCGAGGCCGATGCGCTGATTCTGGTCGATGACCGTCCGGCCCAAACGCTCACGGGCATCGGCGAAATGCTGACCCAGCTCAGCCAGTTTATCGGGGTGCCGTATCTGTGGGGCGGCACCACGCCCTACGGCTTCGACTGCTCGGGGCTGGCCCAGGCCGCCTATCGCTGGCTGGGGATCACGCTGCCCCGCGATGCCGATCAGCAGGCCCAGCATGGCACCGCCGTGTCCCGCGAGGCGATCCAGCCCGGCGATCTGCTGTTCTGGGCGGTCAGGCGCAACAGCACGCCGCGCACGCACAATATTAACCACGTCTCGATTGTGGTCGATAGCGAGCAGATGATCCACGCCAATCAGTATCACTGGGGCGTGTCCGTCGATGCCATCGCCGAGGTCCAGGCGCGCTACGAGGTCAATGGCGATCCCGGCCTGGTGGCGATTCGCCGCTTTATCAAATAATTCTGGCTTTATGCCCGGAGGTCCTGAGTGCAGATCGCAACGTATCCACTGGAGCTCCATTTACGCACGACATTTCGCATCGCTCACGGAGCCAGCGATACGCGCCAGACCGTGTTGCTGCAGCTTGGCGACGGCTGGGGCGAGGCGGCGCCGGTCAGCTATCACGGCGAGTCGGTCGATCAGGTGCTGGCGTTTATCGAGCGGCATCGCCCGACCCTGGCGCAGGCCGCCGAGCCAGCCGCGATTCGGGCGATTCTGAGCCAGCTGGATGGAGGCAGCCGGGCGGGCAGGGCGGCGGTGGACCTGGCGCTGCACGACGCCCTCGGCAAGCGGCTGGGCGTGAACCTGCGCACGCTGCTGGGCCTCGAAGGGCTGCCGATCCCGCCGACCTCGTTCACGCTGGCGATCGCCGAGCCGGAGCTGTTGCGCGCGCAGGCGGCGGCGGCCCACTATCCGATCCTCAAAATTAAGCTGGGCGGCCCCGCCGATCTGGCCAGCGTGGCGATTATTCGGGCGGCGGCGCCCACCAGCCGGCTGCGGGTGGATGCCAACGCCGGTTGGACGCTGGCCCAGGCCGAGCAGATGATCCCCGCCCTGATCGAGCACAGCGTCGAGCTGATCGAGCAGCCGCTGGCGGTCGACGATCACGCCGGGTATGCCGCGCTGCACGCCCATGGCTACCCGGTGCCGATCTTCGCCGATGAGCCGATCAGAAGCGCGGCCGATGTGGCCCGCTGGGCGCCCAACGTCAACGGGGTCAACATCAAGCTGATGAAGACCGGCGGCATCGTCGGGGCGCTGGAGGCGATCGCCACCGCCCGCGCCCACGGCCTCCAGGTGATGCTCGGCTGTATGATCGAGACCAGCCTGGGTGTGGCGGCGGCGGCGGCGCTGGCTGGACTGGCGGATTATGTCGACCTCGACGGCCCGCTGCTGATCAGCAACGATCCGACCAGCGGGCTGGAGTATGCGGGCGCCCAAATCGTGCCGCCAGCCGGCCCTGGCCTCGGCGTGACGTTTCAAGCACCGCGCTGAATCACCCACGGCTGACCGCCTGTATAATGCATAGAAATAACCTTGGCAGAAACGAAGACCCATGCGAATTTTAGTGACCGGCGGCACCGGCTTTGTCGGACAACATCTGGTGCGAGCCTTGCTTGAGCGCGGCGAGCAGGTCTGGATGCTGGGGCGCGATTTCAGCCGCTCCAGCGCCAACCTCGCCGCTGGCGCCAGCCCCGTCCAGGCCGACCTGCGCGACCGTAGCGCGATAATCGCGGCCTGCGCCGGAATGGATGCGGTCTATCACGTCGGGGCGCTCTCGGCGCCGTGGGGCGCGTCCGCCGACTTTCAGGCGATCAACGTTGGCGGCACCGAGAATGTCATCGCTGGCTGCGAGCAGCAGGCCGGGCGCCTGGTGGTGGTCTCCTCGCCGAGCGTGCTGTTCAATGGCCGCGATCAGGCCCTGCTGACCGACGCCGCGCCCTACCCGACCAGGTTTATCTCCACCTACTCCGCGACCAAGAAGCTGGCCGAGGACCGCGTCAACGCGGCGATTCGGCGCGGCCTGCCAGCCGTGATCCTGCGGCCAAAGGCGATCTTCGGCCCCGGCGACACCACGCTGCTGCCCCGCCTGATCGACGCGGCGCGCCAGGGCCGCCTGCCGCAGATCGGCAGCGGGCGCAATCTGGTCGACCTGACCTATGTTGAGAATGTGGTCGCCGCGCTGCTGCTGGCGCTGGAGGCGCCCGCCGCCCTCGGCAACACCTACACGATCACCAACAACGAGCACGCGCCGCTGTGGGACGTGATCCGCACGGTCCTGCAGCGCCTGGGGATTCCGAGCAAGCTGCGGGTGGTGCCGCTGCGCCTGGCGCTGCTGGCGGCCGGGCTGCTGGAGCTGCGCGCCCAGCTTACCCGCCGCGAGCCGCTGCTGACCCGCTACTCGGTGGCGATTCTGGCCCGCACCCAGACCTACGACATCAGCGCGGCCCGCCGCGACCTGGGCTACACGCCGCCAATCGCGCTGGCCGAGGGGATCGAGCGCACCCTCGCCAGCCTGCACTAATTCGGCGCCATCAAGGAGCAGCACAATGCCCCAAACCCAGGTCATCTGCCACATCCTCGACACCGGCCACTGCCTGGCCCACGAGCGCATGATGCTGCGCGGCGGATCCAGCCGCCAGATCGAGTGTCACGCGCTGGTGGCGCTGATCCAGCACCCCGAGCACGGCTGGGGGCTGTGGGACACCGGCTACGCGCCGCGCATGCTGGTCGAGACCGCCCGCTGGCCGTTTTCGCTCTACCGTCGCGCCACCCCGCTGCGCCTGCGCCCGGAGCTAGCGCTGGCCGAGCAGCTGCCGCGCTGGGGCGTTTCGCCAGGTGATATCGGCTGGATTGTGCTGTCGCACCTCCACGCCGACCACGTGGCCGGGCTGCGTGACTTCCCCCAGGCCCGGCTCATCCTGACGGCGGCGGCCTACGCCGATGTGCGCGAGCGACGCGGCTGGCGGGCGCTCAGCCGCGCCTTTATCCCCAGCCTGCTGCCGGACGACTTCGAGCGACGCGCTACCCTGATCGACCAGTTCCCCGATCCGCCGCTGGCAGCGCTGGGGCCGACCTACGACGTGTTTGGCGATGGCGCGCTGCGGCTGGTGGCGCTGCCCGGCCACGCCCACGGGCAGGTCGGAATGCTCGTCCACACCGCCGAGCGCGATCTGCTGCTGGCCGCCGACGGCGCCTGGCTGAGCCGGGCAATCCGCGAGCTGCGCCCGCCCAGCCCGCTGACCTATCTGTTCATCGACGACCGCCGGGCGGTGCGGGCGACGTTGCAGCGGCTGCACGATTTCGCCCGCCAGCACCCCGAGGTGGCGCTAATCCCGACCCACTGCCCGGAGGCCTACGCCCGCGAGGTGCTGGCGTGAGCCTGGCTGGAATGCAGCAGACGGCCCGGATCGGCTGGCACTTCGCCAAGGCCCGCTGGCGCTGGGCGCGGCTCGCGCAGGATCGGCTGGCGGCCTACCACGATCGGCGGATGGGCCAGATTGTGGCCCACGCCCAGCAGCGCTCGCCGTTCTACCGCCAGCACTGGCGCGGCCACGATCTGGCCGACTGGCGCAGCCTGCCGACGGTCGATAAGCAGCTGATGATGGCCAGCTTCAGCACCTTCAACACCTGCGGCATCGGGCGCGAGCAGGCCCTGGCGGTGGCGCTGGCGGCCGAGCAGCAGCGCGATTTCGCCGCCACGGTCGGCGATCTGACGGTTGGCCTGTCGTCGGGAACCTCGGGGCATCGCGGGCTGTTTCTGGTCAGCCCGGCCGAGCAGCTCGCCTGGGCCGGCACGATTCTGGCCCGCACGTTGCGCCTGCGCTGGCAGCCGACCAGGGTGGCCTTTTTTCTGCGCTCGAACAGCAATCTCTACGAGCAGGTTGGCCGGGGACCCTCTGGGTGGCTGGTCCAGTTTCGCTACTTCGACCTGATGCTGCCGCTGGAGCAGGCGATCGGCCAGCTCAACACCTTCCAGCCCGACATTCTGGTCGGCCCGCCCTCGCTGCTGGAGCTGCTGGCCCGCGAGCTGGGCGCCGGCCTGCAGATTCGCCCCGAGCGCCTGATTGCGGTCGCCGAGGTGCTGGAGCCGCAGGATCGCCAGCGGCTGTGGGGGCGCTTCGGCGTGCCGATCGACCAGATCTACCAGTGTACCGAGGGGCTGATCGCGGTCAGCTGCGCCCACGGCTCGCTGCACATTCAGGAAGATGTCGTGGCGATCCAGTGCGAGCCGCTGCCAGGCGACCCCGGCCGGGTGCAGCCGATTGTCAGCGACCTCTGGCGCACGACCCAGCCGATTGTGCGCTACCGCCTCAACGATGTGCTGACCCTGAGCCAGGACGTTTGTGCGTGCGGCAGCGATTTCCGGGTGATTGAGCGCATCGAGGGGCGCTGCGATGATATTTTTGAGTTCCCGACCAGCTCCGGCGCCGCCCGCCCAGTGTTTCCCGACCTGATCCGGCGGATGGTTCTGCTGGCCAGCGCCGAGGTGGTTGACTACCAGGCCACCCAGGAGCGCTGCGGCCAGCTTGAGATTCGGCTGGCGCTGCGCGATGGCGCCGAGTGGGCGGCGGTGGCGGCGGCGCTGGATCAGACTGTGCGGGACACGCTGGCGACCTACGGCTGCCACGCCACCGACATCACCATCACCCAGGGGCTGCTGGCGCTGGCGGCCGGGGCCAAACGGCGGCGGGTCTGGCGCACGCCAGCAGCGGCCCACGGGGAGCGGCCAGCGTGAGCGCGCACCTGACGATTCTGGCGCTTGGCTCGCGGGGCGATGTTCAGCCGTTCGTTGCGCTCGGGCTGGGGCTGCAGGCGGCGGGCTACCGCGTCACCATCGCCGCCGCCGCCGACTACGCCGCGCTGGCGCAGGATCACGGACTGGCGTTTCACCCGCTGGTCGGCCAGATCAGCACGCTGCTTGATCCGGCCCAGGTCGAGCTATTTCTGGGCGCGGCCAGCAATCCGCTGCGGGCCATCCGCTCGTTTATGCAGCAGGTCAACCCGATTGTCGACCAGCTGATGCGCGACTGCCTGGCCGCCTGCCGCCCCAGCGCCGGGCTGATCGTCTCGACGCTGGGGATGTACTGCGGCGTGCATCTGGCCGAGAAGCTCCAGATTCCGCTGATCGTCGCCCACCTGCATCCCTACGCGGCCACGACGAGCCAGCCACACATGTTTTTCCCGCCCTGGCCGCGCCGCCTGCCGCTGCGGGGCGGCTACAACTGGCTCAGCCACATCCTGGCCGATCACATCCAGTGGCAGGTGCTGCGCCGCCCGTTCAACCGCGCCCGCCGGGCCACGCTCGATCTCGGCCCGCTTGGCCCGCTGGCAACCTGGGGCCAGGTGCGGGCCGCCAGGTGGGCGACACTGTATGGATACAGCGCCGTGGTTGCACCGCCGCCCGCCGACTGGGACGCGGGAGATTCGATCACCGGCTACTGGTTTCTGGATGAGGCGGGCTGGCAGCCGCCGGCCGCGCTGGCCGAGTTTCTGGCCGCCGGGTCGCCACCGGTGCTGGTGAGTTTTGGCAGTATGATGGTAGGCCGCGACGGCGATCGGATCACCAGCCTGGTTGTGGCGGCGCTCCAGCGCAGCGGCCAGCGCGGGATCATCTATCGCGGCTGGGGCGAGCTTGGCCGCACTGCCCTGCCGCCAAGCGTGCTGGCGGTCGACGCGGTCCCGCACGCCTGGCTGTTTCCGCAGCTCCGGGCGGTCGTACACCACGGTGGCGCGGGCGTGACGGCGGCGGCGCTGCGGGCCGGGCTACCTGCCGTCGTCGTGCCGTTCCTCGGCGACCAGCATTTCTGGGCCCAGTGTGTGCTAAGGCTCGGCGCAGGCCCGCCGCCGCTGCCACGGGCGCAGCTCGCCGAGGGGCGGCTGGCCCAGGCGCTCACAAGCGTCATCGAGTCGCCGACAATGGCCGCCCGCGCCAGCCGCATCGGCCAGCAGCTTAGCGACGAGCGCGGCGTCGAGCGGGCGGTGGAATTGATTCAGCAGCTAGTCGCTAGCAGCTAGCAGCTAGTAGGTTTTAGGGCTTCCCAGCGCGATCAATTGGCTAAACCTACCAGCAGCTAGTCGCTAGCAGCTAGTAGGTTTTAGGGCTTCCCAGCGCGATCAATTGGCTAAACTCACTAGCAGCTAGCTGCCAGCTACTAGCTACTAGCTACTAAATAGGTCATACCATGACACAACATCTACCAGTTAAAATCGCCGGCTTGGGGTGGTATCTCCCCGAGCGGCGGGTCACCAGCGCCGAGCTCAGCGCCCGGCTCAACGTCGCCCCAGGGCTAATCGAGCGAGCGACCGGGGTGATCGAGCGCCGCTACGCCGACGGCGAGACCTCGGCGGGCATGGCGGCGGCCGCCACCACCATGGCCCTGGAGCACGCCGGGATCGAGCTGGGCGCGGTCGATGCGTTTATCGGCGCCTCGACCGCCCCCCAGCAATGTATTCCCTGCACCGCCGCACTCGTCCAACGCGAGCTGGGCGCGCCCGAGGGCCGCAGCGTCTGCTTCGATATCAACGCCACCTGTATGAGTTTTCTGGTCGCCCTGCAGACGGCGGCCCACTTCATCGCCGCCGGCTTGTACCAGCGGATCGTGATCTTCAGCAGCGAGATCGTTTCACCCTCGCTCAATCCGGCCGAGTGGGAGAGCGCGGCGCTGTTTGGCGATGCGGCGGCGGCGGCGGTGCTGACCCGCAGCGCGGATGGCGCGGCCAGCGCAATCTGGCAGAGCAAATTCGCCACCTACAGCAGCGGGGCCGATCTGACGCGCTGTGTCGGCGGCGGCACCCTGCATCACCCCAACCACCCCGACACGACCAGCGCGATGAATATGTTTGCCATGCAGGGCCCGGCGATTTTCCGCCAGGCGCTGCGGATTATGCGCCCGTTCGTCGACGATTTTTTCAGCACGCTGGGCTGGGAGCGCGGGCAGGTCGCTGCGGTCGTGCCACATCAGGCCAGCCGCCACGCCGTCGAGCAGCTCAGCGGCCGCCTGGGCTTTCGCCAGGATCAGGTCGTCACCAACCTGCAGCTGCGCGGCAACTGTGTGGCCGCCTCGATTCCGCTGGCGCTGGCCGAGGCCGTCCACAGCGGCCGCATCCGCCGCGACGACCGCGTGCTGCTGATCGGCACCGGCGCTGGCCTGACGGTTGGCGCAGTGGCGCTGACGTTTTGAGCGCCGCCCAGGCCAAAATCGCCCTGATCACCGGCGGCGGCAGCGGCATCGGTCGCGGGATTGCGCTGGCGCTGGTGCGCCGAGGCGTGCAGGTGGCGCTGGTCGGGCGGCGCGAGGCTGCTTTGAGCGCGGTGGTCGCTGAGATCGCGGCGCTCGGCGGGCGGGCCGTGGCGTTTCCGGCCGATCTGGCCCAGCCCAGCGAGCGGCTCGGCCTGCCCGAGCGGGTTCAGCGCACGCTCGGGCCGCTCGATCTGCTGGTCAACAATGCCGGGGTGCTGGCTGGCGGTGCGCTGGCCACGCTCACGCCCGCGCAGATCGAGGCGGCGGTCGCGGTCAATCTGGTTGCGCCGATGGTGCTGACCCGCCAGTTTTTGCCCGACCTGGCGGCGCGACAGGGCGCAGTGATTCTGCTCGGCAGCATGATGAGCTTCGTGCCGCTGCCCGCCGCCTCAGTCTACAGCGCCAGCAAAATGGGCCTACGCGGCTTTGGCGCGGCGCTGCGATCCGAGCTGAGCCAGCACACCATCCGCCTGCTGACCGTCTATCCGCCGGGGACCGCCACCGCGATGACCGCGACGATGGCCCGCAACGCCCCGTTCCGCACCCCGCTGGCCAGCCCCGAGCTGATCGGCGAGCGCATCGTGGTCGCGCTGGAGGCCGGGCGCCGCGAGGTCCAGTGGGGCGCTGGCGAGCGCCTGCTGACGCTGGCGCATCATCTGCTGCCAGGGCTGGTGCGCCCGCTGCTGGCCCGCAGCCACGCCACGTTTGCGCACATGCTCAGCGAGCCAGCTGCTGGCGAGCCACGCTTGGATGCCGGCCAGTGAGCGCGCATCAAACCCAGCCAATCGACCCCTGGCAGGCCGAGCTGGAGGACTTTCGGGCCTCCCACCAGCTGCAAACCCGCCGCATCGACGGCCACGAGTGGGAGCACTTCGCCTGTGGCAGCGGCGCCGAGCTGCTGCTGGTGCTGCCCGGCGGGCTGGCGGTCGCCGACACCGCCTTCCGCTACATCCGCCGCTTTGAGTCCAGCTACCGCATCATCGCCCCAACCTATCCCAGCACCGCCACAACGATGGCCGCGCTGGTCGGCGGGCTGTCCGAGCTGATCGTCGGCCAGGCGCCGGTCCACGTGATCGGCGGCTCGTACAGCGGGCTGGTCGCCCAGTGTCTGGTGCGCCACAGCCCTGCGCCGATCGCCCGGCTGGTGATCTCGGACACCGGCCTGCCGCGCCCGGCCCGCGCCCGCCAGTTTGGCCGCTATCAGCCCTGGCTCAAGCGCCTGCCAACCCCGCTGCTACGCGGCATGCTGCGCCTGGGGATGGCGGCGTTTCTCCAGCCGATGACGGTCAACCGCGCCTTCTGGCGGCGCTATTTCAAGGCCCGCATCGCCAGCCTGACCAGCGCGGCCTGCGTCAACCATCTGGCGACCTGGCGCGATTTCGACGGGCGCTATCGCTTCGCCGCCAGCGATCTGCGCGGCTGGCCCGGCCGGATCTTGATCATCGAGGCCGAGCACGATGGCCTGTTTCGGCCGCCCGAGCAGCTGGCCCTGCGCCAGCTCTATCCGGCGGCCCAGGTCTATACGTTTGAAGACAGCCCGCACGGCGCGTCGCTGGCCCGGATGGACGACTACATCGCCCTGATCGCCGCGTTTCTCAGCGCCGAGATCGTTATGCTTCAAGAGGGACACCATGCCACGAACTGATCGCTGGATCACCCTGCTGGTTGGGCTGTTTTGCCTCGATCGGCTGCTCAAGCTGCTGGCGGTGCGCCACTTTTTCCGCCGCCCGCCGCCCGCCCCGCCGGACGTGTGGCCCAGCGTCACGCTGCTGCAGCCGATCACCTGCGGCGTCCACGACCTGGGCCACAACCTGCGCAGCCGCCTGCAGCTCGACTACCCCGCCCCGATTCAGCACCTCTGGATCTGCGACGAGGCCGACCTGGCCAGCCAAAATGTCTGTGCGGCGCTCCAGACCGCGCAGGCCGAGCTGGTGCTGGTCGCCCCAGGCGCGGGCGCGGTGGCCAGCAAAATCGAAAAGCTCCAGGCCGCCCTGCCCCAGGCGACCGGGGCGATTCTGGCCTTCATTGATGATGATGTTGCGCTGCGTCCGAACGCCCTGCGCGAGCTGCTGCCGTACCTGGACACGCCCCAGGCCGGCGCGGTGTTTGGGCTGGCCTGCCACACCAACTGGCGCAACCTCTGGTCGAGCGCCCTGAGCGCCTTCGTCAACGCCAACGTGCTGCTGAGCTACATCCCGCTGACCTACCTCACCACGCCGTTCACCATCACCGGGCACTGCTTTGCGCTGCGCCAGGCGGTCTTCGCGGCGGTTGGCGGCCTCGACGGCATGCACGGCCGGATTGATGACGACCACGAGCTGGCCCGCCGCCTGGCCCGCCACGGCCTGCGCAGCCTGCAGACGCCCATGATCTACACTGTCGATAACGATCTGGCGACGCTGCCCGCGTATCTGGCCCAGATGCAGCGCTGGTTTGTGCTGCCGCGCCGACTGATGCTGCCCCAGCTTTCGCGCCACGACCAGCTGGTTACGGCCGTTGGCAGCCTGGGCAACCTGCTGCCTAGCGTCGTGCTGCTGTTGGCCGCCATCGCGCGCAGCCGCCGGGCGCTGGGCGGGCTGCTGGCGCTGCTGGGGGTTTCAGCGGCGCTCTACCGCCACCACGAGCGGCGCTATCTCGGACGGGTAGCATCATTTCGCCAGCTGGGGATTGTGCTGGCGGTGCTGCTGGTGACGCCGCTACAAATTCTCTGGGGGCTGCTGGCGGGCGACGAAATTCAGTGGCGCGGCCAGCGGCTGCGGATTGGCCGGAACACTTTAGTTGAGGTGCTGCGATGAAAAAGCTCTGGTGGCTGCTGGCGAGCGTGATGCTTGGGCAGAAAATGTGGAAGTTCTGGCTGGTGCGGCGATTTTTCGCCCGGCCGATCCCCGTCCCAACCCGCGCAGTGGCCAGAGTCAGCGTGCTCCAGCCGATTCTCAGCGGCGACCCGACCCTGCGCGAGTGCCTGGCGGCCAATCTGGCGGTCCAGACGCGCTATCCGCTGGAGTTTATCTGGCTGATCGACAGCGACGATACCACGGCCCAGGCGATCTGCGCCGAGCTAGCCAGCGCCAGCGCCCGCCATCCAGTTCAGATTGTGGCCCTGCCGCCGCCGGAGCAGCGCGATAACCCCAAAACCATCAAGCTGATCGCCGGGCTGGCGCGGGCGCAGGGCGACATCGTGTGTGTGCTCGACGACGACACCCGCCTGCCCGACTGGGGGCTGGAGCAATGCCTGCCGTTTCTCGATCAGCCGGGGGTTGGGCTGGCGTTTGGGCTGCCGTACTACCGCTACTTTGGCACCCTGTGGTCGCGGCTGGTGGCCCTGTTCGTCAACGACCACAGCCTGCTGACCTACGTCCCCTACACCGCGCTCAGCCAGCCCTTCACCATCAACGGCATGTTCTATGCGATGCGCCGCGAGGTGCTGGCGCAGGTTGGCGGCTTCAGCGACCTGGAGAGCATCCTGGCCGACGACTTTGCCGTGGCGATGCGGTTTCGCCAGCACGGCTACCGGCTGGTGCAGACCCCGCTGCGCCACGCCATCAGCACCTTCGTCAGCGGCCCGCAGCACTACCTGAGCCTGCTCCAGCGCTGGTTCATCTTCCCGCGCGAGTCGCTGATGCGCCACCTCTCGCCGAGGGAGCAGGCGATTCTGTATGGCCTGGGCGCGCTGCCCGCCCTGTTTCCCCTGGCGATCCTGCTCCGGCTGGCGGTCAGACGCTCGCCCGCCACGCTCGGCTACAGCCTGATCTACTTCGGCCATAGTCTGCTAACATTCCAGCAGATCAATCGCGACTACCTGGGCCAGGCCACGCCCGCCCGCTATCTGGGGCTGGTGCCGCTGGTCGAGCTGCTGTTTCCGCTACAATTGCTGGCGGCGCTGATCTCCCCGCAGCGCATCGTGTGGCGCGGCCATGTGATGCAGGTTGAGCGCGGCGGCAAGTTCCACTTTGTGCGCCGGCGCAGCCAGTAGCCGCTCGCAGCGGGCAATTTTCAAGCGTCATTCAGCGTAACTACAGCCCTGCGTTGCCGTTGCTACCCACCTGCGGTACAATACGGCCTGTAGTTCGTTCAGAAGGAGATCGAGCATGGCCTTCACTGGGCGTGCGTTACGCATCAATCTCGACACCGCCACCACAACGACGTTTGAGATTCCTGCACTCATTCGTGAACTGTATCTTGGTGGGCGCGGTCTCACCAGCGGTCTGTTCTATCATCTCGTGCCGCCCGATACCCCCGCTCGCTCCCCGGATAACCCGCTCCTGATTGCGCCTGGGCTGCTGGCAGGCACACCGGCCTATGCGACAGGTGGCTTTGTGGTCACCACGCGCTCGCCGCTGACCGGGCGGCTGGCGCACAGCTGGGCCGTGGGCGACTGGGGCGGGGCGCTCAAGCGGGCCGGCTACGATGTCCTGTGGATCATCGGCCAAGCGACGGCCTGGCTCTATCTGGTGATCGACAACGGGCAGGCGGAGCTGTATCCGGCCAACCATCTCAACGGGATGGACACCATCGCCAGCACCGAGCACCTGCTCGCCGAGCACGGCTCCGACTATCGCGTGCTGACGCTGGGGGTGGCCGGCGAAAAAGTGCTGCCCTACGCCAGCCTAGTGGCGGAAGGCCGCTACATGGCCGAGCCCGGCGGCACCGGCGTCGTGATGGCCCACAAAAAACTCAAGGCGATTGTGGTGCGCGGCACCCGCATGGTCAAGCCGGCCCAGCCAGCGCCATTCCAGCACGCCCTCAAGCCGATCACCGAGCGGATCAACACCGATCAGCTGGCGCTGGATATTCGCACGTATGGCTCGTCCTACTATCTCGATCAGGTCGGTGCCGTCGGCGGGCTGACCGGGCACAACGGGCAGG
>DAOTUS010000199.1:0-19439 GCA_034437415.1 Herpetosiphonaceae bacterium | reverse complement strand
GCCCTGCTCAAAGGTGGCCCAGCGGGCATCGAGCTGCCGAATCCGCTCAAGCTCGGCGGTAGCGCCCATCTGGCCAAAGGCCAGCGCCGTCGTCGGATGATCTGGAGATCTCCCACCCGCTGACGGCGCTGGCCTTTGGCCAGATGGGCGCTACCGCCGAGCTTGAGCGGATTCGGCAGCTCGATGCCCGCTGGGCCACCTTTGAGCAGGGCCAACTGCCCGCCTTGCCGCATAGCACGACCGCAGCGCTGCCAGCCACCAGCGCCGAGTACGACCTGATCTATGCCGGCGGTGGCCTGGGCCTGCTCCACGCCGCCCTGATGGCCCAGCGCGGCTACCGCGTCCTGCTCTTCGATCGCTATCCGGTCGGCTGTGCGCACCGCGAGTGGAATATCTCCCACGCGGAGCTGGAGCGGCTGGTTGGCACCGGGCTGCTCACCTGGGACGATCTTGAGCACGAGATTATTATGGCCCGCTACGCCGACGGCCTGGTGCGCTTTCACCCCGATGGCTCCGATGTGCCCGCCGCTGAGCTGCGCCTGCCTGGCGTGCTGGATATTGCCCTCGATGCCGGGGCGCTGCTCCAGCTCGCTCGGCGCCGCCTTGAGGTCGCCGGCGGCACGATCTGGGAGGGCTACAGCTTTGCCCAGGCCTACGCCGAGCCAGATCAGCCCGGCCGCACGGTGGTGGCCCTTGATGGCCCGGCTGAGCGCGTCTATCTCGGCGCCCGCCTGCTGATTGATGGCATGGGCGCGACCTCGCCGCTGACCCTGGGGACCCAGCCGTTCAGCGGAATCTGCCCGACGGTTGGCACGGTCGTTGAGGGCGTGGTCGGCCACGATCCGCAGCTGGGCGATATTTTGATCAGCGTGGCCGATACCCAGGGCGACCGCCAGCTGATCTGGGAGGGCTTTCCTGGCCGCGCCGATGAGCTGACGGTGTATGTTTTTTACTACGATCAGGTCGGCGCCAAGGCCCAGCAGCGCCATTCGCTGCTCGATCTGTTCGAGGATTACTTTGCGCTGCTGCCAACCTATAAAACGCTCGGCCCGGATTTTAAGCATCTTCGCCCGGTCTATGGCTATATCCCGGCCCGCCACGCCATCGGCCGGCCCGCGCCGCTGCTCGGGGTTCTGCCACTCGGCGACGCCTCGGCCCAGCAGTCGCCGCTGACGTTTTGTGGCTTCGGGTCGTTTGTGCGCAACCTGCAGCGCACCACCGATCTGCTGGATCTGGCGCTGCAGCAGGGCTTGCTCACCCCCGAGTATCTGCGCCTGATCAGCGCCCATCAGGCCAACGTGAGCTTGAACTGGGTCTTCAGCCGCTTTATGATTCCGTGGGGTCGCCCGCAGGATGTCAACGAGCTGCAGAATGTGTTTGCCCGCGTCTTGAATGTGCTCGGGCTGGACGTGGCCCGGCGCTTCTTTCAGGATCAGATGACTTGGCGGGATTATCGGACGATTATCCTGGCCACGCTGCAGCTCTATCCCGCGATTATTCGCACCGCGCTCCAGGTGCTGGGCTGGCGCGATACCGGGCGCTGGGTTGCTGACTGGCTGCGTTTCAGCCGCAGCGCGTTTCTGTCCCACAGCTTTCAGCGGATGCTGCCCGTTTTGATTCGGATGGTTGAGCCGAAGCATCCGGCGCTGGCCTTTCGCTGGCGCGCCCATCTGGCCGAGTGGCAGGCGATGGGCTGGCTCAAGCGCGAGCGCTGACCAAAACGTAAAATTGATGTGTATTAGACAGTAGTGAGCAGGATTTATGGCAAAAGCACGTGTGAGCCATCCAGCCCGAAGAATCCGCTATGGATTGATCATGACCGTTCTCTTCACCATCCTGCTGGTGGGTGGCATCACGGCCTGGCAGCTGTGGATTTTTGATACGGCCCAGCAAAATCGCCAGCCTGTCTCCTGGGAGGAGCATCTGATCGCCGGGCTGCTGATCGGCGGGGTGGCCCTGGTCGGCGGCATTGGGATTATTGTTCTGACCATGCGCAACGTGCGGCGGATGCGCGATCCGCTGGAGCAGCTGGCGCTGCTGCTGCAACGCCAGCTCGATGAGCCGGTGCGCCTGTCGTCCCAGGGCGATCCGGCCTTAAAAATTACGATCAGCGCCTTCAACGAGCTTCACGAGCGCACCGAGCTGCGCTATGCCGATCTGGAGGCCCAGATTGCGGGCGTGCAGCGCGAGCGCGAGTACGACGAGGCCGTCGTCACAATGACCCGCATGATCACGTCCTCGCTGGAGATCGAGCCGCTGCTGACCGAGTTCGTGCGCACGTTTGCCAAGAATTTCGATCTGACCCTCTCGGTGGTTGGGATGGTCGACACGAATGGGATTACGATTCGGCACGGTGTGACCCAGAGCGAGGATGGCCTGATTCAGCCCCTGGCGACCCAGTGGCTGCCTCTGACCACCGGCATCGCTGGCGAGGCGGTCCACCATCGCCACGCAATTATCCGCCGCGACCCGCCCTTCGATACCCTGCTCCACGCGCCCGGCGTGGTCGGCACCCAGATTGCGCTGCCGCTGCTCAACACCGGCCAGGTCATCGGGGTGCTGCTGATCCAGACCTCGCAGGTGATTAGCGAGCGCAGTATCCAGCGCATCATCAATGTGGCCGACCATCTGGCGGCGGCGCTGGCCAACGCCCGCCTGTACAGCGTCGCCCGCGAGCGCGCCACCAGCCTGACCGCGATCAACGAGCTGGCTCGGGTGATTAGCTCGTCGCTGGATATCAAGCGGATTCTGGACACCGCGCTGCAGCAGATCCGCCAGCTGGTGCCCTACGACCAGGCCAGCGTGGCGCTGTTCGATAGCGACCACAACTGTTTTTCGATTGTGGCCGCCAACGATGCCTATCACGGCCCGCTCGAGACCGGCCAGACCTTCAGCGGGCTGGGCACGCCGCTGCGGACTGCGTTTGAGGCCGGCCACCCGGTCTATCTGGCCCAGAACACCAGCGCCAATCCGCCGATTGCCCTGCCGCCATTTGATGAGACCGCCAAATCGCTGCTCCTGCTGCCGCTGACCACCTCGGAGACCCGGCTGGGCACGCTCAATCTGATGAGCCGCACCGCGGATGCCTTCAGCGACGCCCAGATCAGCCTGCTCGGCGGCCTGTCGCACTTCCTGACCACCGCGCTGATCAATGGGCGCCTGTACACCCAGCGCACCGACGCGATGCAGCAGCTGGAGGCGACCCAGGCGCATCTGCTGTTTGTCGAGAAGCTGCGGGCGCTCGGCGAGCTGGCCGGCGGCGTGACCCACGACTTCAACAATCTGCTGGCGGGCATTCTTGGCAACACCCAGCTGCTGATGCTTGAGATCAAGGACCGCGACCACCTGGAGACGCTTCAGGTGATTGAGAAGGCCACCAAAGATGGCGCCGAGACGGTCAAGCGGATCCAGGGTTTTGCCCGCAACGATGGCGAGCAGCCCGACGCCCCGGTCGATCTGCACACCCTGGCCCGCGACGCCCTCGATCTGACACGGGTGCGCTGGCGGAATGCCGCCCAGGAAAAGGGCACCCAGATCGAGGTTCAGCGCGAGCTTGAGGAGGTTCCCACCATCCGCGGCCACGCGGCCGAGCTGCGCGAGGTGATTACGAACTTAATCATCAACGCCGCCGACGCGATGCCCAGCGGCGGAATAATTCGGGTGGCCACCGGGCAGCGCGGCGCCGAGGTTTTTCTGTCGGTGGCCGATACCGGCGTCGGAATGAGCGCCGAGGTGCAGGAGCGCATTTTCAAGCCGTTTTTCACCACCAAGGGCGAGAAGGGCAACGGCCTGGGCCTGGCGGTCTCGGCGGCGATTGTCGCCCGCCACGGCGGCCGGATCGAAGTGCAGAGCAAGGAGGGCCGCGGCACCAACTTCGTGATCTGGCTGCCGATCCTGGAGATCGACTTTGACGAAGTCGCCGCCAACGATCACCTGATCCCGACCGACCAGGGCCGCATTTTGGTGGTCGAGGACGAGGAGTTGGTGCGGATTGCGCTGAGCCGGATGCTCTCGGCCTGGGGCCACACCGTGGTCAGCGCCGAAAATGGCCGCGAGGCGCTGATGAAGTTCCGCCCCGGCACGTTCGACATCGTGATCAGCGACCTGGGCATGCCCGATATGATGGGCTGGGACGTCCTGCGCCACATCCGCGACCGCGAGGCCAGCATCCACACCGTCCTGCTGACCGGCTGGGCCCGCCAGATCGATCCGGCCGAGGCCAAGCTGCGCGGCGTCGATCTTGTGGTTGCCAAGCCGTTCGACCAGCTGACCCTGCGCCGCACCGTCGCCCATCTGCTCGAAGGCACGCTGGATATGACGCCGCGGATTATCACCTAAAAAGGAGCGCCCAATGCAGCGGATCGCCGTGCTGACCACCGACCAGGGCTTTCTCGACGAATTGGCGCCAGTCGTCGCGGAGCTGCGCGGTGAGATGGAGTTTGTCTTCTATACCGAGGTCCGGGCGCTGACCCAGGAATATTTTGATGCGGTGCTGTACTGTGACTGGCCGGTCGACGATGCCGTGATGAATATTTTGATCCCGATTTTCTCGGTCAGGCGGATTATGGCCTTTTGCTATCGGAATGCTCTTCTTAGGAGGGAAAAAAGAATTGTTGGCCCAATTGATTTTACTAATCCATATACCTGGATCGGCTATATGGTGATGCCGCTTGATCCTGAAGAAGTTATTTTACGCATTCACGGGATGCTGGAGCGCGACCGCGGGAATCCCGACGGGATGATTTTCCCAATCCAACCGAAATAGGAACTAAGTCAATGAACACACTTGTTGTGGCCGCCTTCTACAAATTTATCGATCTGCCCGACTACGCCGCGCTGCGGGCGCCGCTGCGGGCCTTCTGCGACGCCAACCAGGTCAAGGGCACGATTCTGCTGGCCCACGAGGGCATCAACGCGACCATCGCCGGGCCACGGGCCGGGATCGATGCGGTGCTGGCCTATCTGCAGGCCGACCAGCGCATCGGCCCGCTGGAGTGGAAAGAGGCGTCCACCGACACGCCGCCGTTTGCCCGGATGAAAGTGCGGCTGAAGCAAGAGATCGTCAGCCTGGGCGTGCCCGCGGCCAACCCCAACTTCGCCGTCGGCAACTATGTGTCGGCCGCCGAGTGGAATCGCCTGATCAGCGACCCCAGCGTGACGATTATCGATACCCGCAACGACTACGAGGTTCAGGTTGGCACGTTCAAGGGCGCGCTGAACCCGCACACCGACTCGTTCCGCGAGTTCCCCGCCTTCGTGGAGGCGAACCTCGACCCGCAGGCGCACCGCAAAGTGGCGATGTTCTGCACCGGCGGGATTCGCTGCGAAAAAGCCACCGCCCTGCTGCTCAACCTGGGCTTTGACGAGGTCTATCATCTGGAGGGCGGCATTTTGAAGTACCTCGAGACCGTGGCGCCGACCGAGAGCCTCTGGGAGGGCGAGTGCTTTGTGTTCGACGAGCGGGTGAGCGTCGATCACGGCCTGCAGCGGGGCAGCTACGTGCTCGATCAGCCCACTGGCATGCCGGTCAAGGCCGATGGCCAGGAAGCCTAGCCCTGGGTGAACAGATTAAAACCCAGAATGCTACGGTGGCTGGGCGAATATTTGGTATGATGGACGGGTAACCTTGATTTTAGGAGGCGATATGGCGCTGATTTCGTTTGTTCGCGGGCGGGAAGTCCTGGATAGTCGGGGAAATCCCACCGTTGAAGTGGAAATTGGGCTGGACGATGGAACCCTGGCGCGCTCGATTGTGCCCTCAGGGGCTTCCACTGGTGCCCACGAAGCGGTGGAATTGCGCGACGGTGATAAATCCCGCTACGGCGGCAAAGGTGTCCTCAAAGCAGTCGCCAACGTCAACGAAGACATTGCCGAGGCCATTGACGGCCTGGAAGCCCTCGACCAGATCTTCCTCGACCGCACCCTGATTGAGCTCGACAACACCCCCAACAAAGGCAAGCTCGGCGCCAACGCCATTCTGGGTGTCTCGCTGGCGGTCGCCAAAGCGGCGGCGGCCTCGGTTGGCCTGCCGCTCTACCGCTATCTCGGCGGCGTGTACGGCCACACCCTGCCGGTGCCGATGATGAACATCCTCAACGGCGGCAAGCACGCCCACAACAGCACCGACTTTCAGGAGTTTATGGTGATGCCGGTTGGCGCCTCCTCATTCCGCGAAGGCCTGCGCTGGGGCACCGAGATCTATCACGCGCTGAGCAAAGTGCTGCACGAGCGCGGCCTATCCACAACCGTCGGCGATGAGGGTGGCTTTGCCCCGGCGCTGCCCACCAACGAGGCTGCGCTGGAAGTGATTATGGAGGCCATTCAAAAAGCTGGCTACACGCCCGGCAAAGACATTATGCTGGCGCTCGATCCGGCCTGTAGCGAAATCTACGAAGATGGGATGTACAATCTGGCCCGCGAGAATCGCAAGCTCTCATCTGCCGAGATGGTGGACTACTGGGAGACAATGGTTGGCCGCTACCCGATTATTTCGATTGAGGACGGCCTGCACGAGGACGACTGGGGCGCCTGGACGATGCTGCGTGAGCGCATCGGCGACCGCGTGCAGCTGGTCGGCGATGACCTGCTGGTGACCAATGTCGAGCGGCTGAGCCGGGCGATCACCGAGAAGGCCGCCAACAGCATTTTGGTCAAGCTCAACCAGATTGGCACGCTTACCGAGACCATGGCGGCGATTCAAATGGCCCAGCGGGCCGGCTGGACCGCCATCGTCAGCCACCGCTCCGGCGAGAGCGAAGATGTCACCATCGCCGATCTGGTTGTCGCAACCAACGCGGGCCAGATCAAGACCGGCGCGCCCTCGCGCTCCGACCGGGTTGCCAAGTACAACCAGCTGCTCCGCATTGAGGAAGAGCTGGACACGATGGCAACCTACGCTGGCTGGAACGCCTTCAACGTCAAGCGTGGCTAAGCGCCGCATGGCAAGGTCGGCGTGAGCGACTAGCTGCCGCAGAGCCGCGCCCAGCCGGATGCCCGCCGCGCCCTCGGCGCCTGGGGCGAACGACTCGCCGCCAGCCACCTGGAGACGGCGGGCTACCGCATTGTGACGCAGGGCTGGCGCTGCCGCCTGGGTGAGCTGGATATCATCGCCGTTCACGGGGCGACCCTGGTGGTGGTTGAAGTCCGCACCCGGCGTGGCACCGCCCGTGGCAGCGCCGAGGAGTCGATCACCCCAACCAAAGCGCGGCGGCTGGCCCAGCTGACGCAGGCCTACCTGGATTTTCGTGACCAGGCCGGGGATTCCTGGCCTGGCCCGTATCGGATTGATGTGATTGCGATTACGCTAGACGCAAGCGGCTACATTCAAACGCTGAATCATATCGAATCCGCTGTTGGCGAGTGAAAGATGCAGGATGCCGGTCAAAATTGGTCGCTCCCTGCATCTTTTAGCGTATACTCTTGAGCCTATGTTTAGAAAGGACCGCAATGAAGCGCGAAGTTATCAGCACACCCGACGCACCGGGCGCAATTGGCCCGTACTCGCAGGCGATTGGGATCGAGGGCCTTGTCTTTTGCTCCGGGCAGATCCCGCTTGATCCGGCCACTGGCGAAATTGTGGCGGGCGGCATTAATGAACAGACCCGCCGCGTGATGGAGAATATCCGCGCGGTGCTGGCAGCGGCTGGCAGCAGTTTCGAGCAGATCATCAAAACCACTATTTTCCTGGCCGATATGAACGACTTTGCCAGTGTCAACGCCATCTATGGCGAATATTTCCCCAGCAATCCCCCGGCCCGCTCCACCGTCCAGGTCGCCCGGCTCCCCCGCGATGCGCGGGTTGAGGTTGAGGTTATCGCCCTGCGCACGTAGGCGCGCCAGTCAGGGAGAGCTGATGGAAGAGAGAAAAAGCTGGTTTCAGCACCGCGCTGTCCTGTGGGGCGGCGCGGTGCTGTTGGCGCTGGGCCTGGTCAGCGGCGGGATCTGGTGGCGCACCCGGCCCGACGGCCAGCTGCACATTATCGTACCGGCCCTCAAAGGCGATGCGCTGCTGATTATCACGCCGCACGGCCGCACCGTGATGATTGGCGGCAGCAGCGATAGCGTGGGAATCAGCGCCTTTGTGAGCGGTCGGCTCCCATTCTGGCAGCGATCGCTGGATGCGCTGGTGCTAACCCGCGCCAACGAGCACCACCTGCCGGGTGCGCTGGCCCTGGCCCGCCGCTACACCTTCGAGCGGACCCTGCTGGCCCCGCTGGCGGAGGATGGCCAGAGTGACGCGCTGCGCACAGCCTTGAGCGAAGAAAACACCGCCGCCCAGACTGCGCAAGCTGGCGACACCCTGACCCTGGACGGCGTGACGCTGACCGTGCTCCAGGCGGCCACCCGTGAAGGTGGCGTGACGTTTGGCCTGCAGTACCAGAACTTTAGCGCGATTCTGGCCGCGCAGCCTGACGATGGCCAGGCCGCGCAGCTGCTCCAGAGCGCCCCAGCCGCCACGCTCCTGTGGTGGCCCTGGACGCGCCCGGATGATCGCCAGCTGGCCGAGCGGGCGCAATCCAGCGTGGTGGTGTACAGCGAAAGCCCGAGCGGCCGGGAGGCACCCCGAACGCTGTTCGAGCGTGGGGACACCGTGCGACGACTGCTGCACGAAGATCTGCACGGCACGATCGAGATTGCCACGGATGGCGCCCAGCTGTGGATTACGACCGAAAAAGATCACTAAAAAACACCAGCACCTGAAGGACTTCAGGTGCTGGTGTTTTTGTGGTGGAGATGGCGGGAATTGAACCCGCGTCCAGAAAGCTAAATCGCAAACATCTACAAGCGTAGTTTATTGCTTTTTTGTCGTCACTGCACCACGCAATAAACAAAGCGGGCAAGTGACCATCCTGCTTATCTTAGCTCCCACCCCGCAGGCGCAGGTGGGAGAGCGGCCCGACTAATTGACGTTCACTCTAACCCATCGGGCTGAGGTTAGGTGAACGTGCTACCTAATTAGGCAGCAAGTGCGAACGAGGGCTGAGCCTTCGCGAACACGTTGTTTGTTTTGCCAGTTAATGGCTTTTGCCAATTTAACGAGGCTTAGCGTCTCGGCTTGCCGCTTACGACCGTCCCTCCCTGTCGAAACCAAGCATCCCCGTGCTTAATTAGAGGTATTATAGCACATTGTGCACTTGGATCAACCGTCTTCGGGCCGACTAACAGGGCATGTGCAAAGTCGCGATTCGGGCCAGTTGTACCCCACTGCTTCCCCTCGCCGGGGTGCCCTCTGGGCCACGGGGCGGGTGCCCTCTGGGCAGGTGGCCGCCGCTGCGGCCGGGGTGAGGGCGGACTTTGCACATGCCCTGGGCCGACTAACCCAACTCTAGCCCGCCGTTAACGAACTTTTCGGACCAGAGTATCCTAAATCCTAGCTACTTTTTACCCTTCTCTGGTACAATAAAAAACATGATAAAGCTACTTATGAGTTGGGATATCAAGGAAGACAAAGACCAGGAGCATCTGGAATTTGTCACCAGCGAGTTCGTTCCACTGCTGATGAAGCATGGGGCGATTAGTGATGCATGGCTAGGGATTGCCGGTGAGGCGCCGGAGATGATTCTGGGGATTGTATCCGACGATGATCTTGATCTGCGCTCGTTTATTGAAACCGAAGAATGGCGAGCAATCCGTGAGCGGCTCGATCGGCATGTCGAAAACTTTCGGGCCTGGTTTACCGCAAAAATTCAAAATCCCGGCGGCTTTCAGATGTAACTATCCTGGCACAGGCTAAAATAAACCAGGGGCGCAGTTTTGGCTGCGCCCCTGGTCGTTTGTCCCAGCTATTCGCCGTGTTTTTTAATAAGTAATCGAATTGCAGTGCGTTCTTCGTCATCAATCGACACATCAATAAACGAGGGAACACACACAATATCAACGCCTTCTTCTTGCAAGTATGACCGTGCAATTGCCACTGCCTTGATAGCCTGGTTAGTTGCGCCTGCGCCGATAGATTGGACTTCAGCGTGGCCAACCTCACGGATAACACCAGCAATTGCCCCAGCAACGGCCGAAGGTCGCGAGCGAGTAGATACCTTCAAAACCTCAGCGTTGCTGTGGGGCTTGCCATCACCCCGATGTGGGTGTGGGTGTGCAGGAGCGACAGAAGCAGGAGCTACTTCATTGGTCATCGATGGTTGCTCCTCGTTGCTGAAACGATCAAGTTGATACGCCATTGCTGCCTCCTTGATAGAATGCTTTGCTGACATGCACGACTCGCGCCTCCTCGGTGCTTAATCTATCGCGCGTAGTCCACGGCACGGGTTTCACGAATAACGGTAACTTTAATTTGTCCCGGATATTGCAAGCTATTTTCGATTTTTTTGGCAACATCGCGAGCTAGGTGAATACTTTCCAGATCATCGATTTCATCGGGCTGGACGAGCACTCGGACTTCGCGTCCGGCCTGAATGGCAAAAGCGCGCTGAACCCCAGGGAATGAGGTTGCCACGTGCTCAAGCGCTTCCAGACGCTTAATGTATAAATCGAGAGTCTCTCGGCGTGCTCCAGGCCGGCCACCCGAAATAGCATCGGCGGCCTGAACGAGAAATGCCTCGACAGTTTGGGGCTCTTCATCATTATGATGCGCCGCAATCGCGTGAACAACCGCTGCATTGCGACCAAGCCGCCGAGCAATATCGGCGCCGATCAAGGCGTGGGGACCCTGCACTTCGTGATCGACGGCCTTGCCTAGATCGTGGAGCAACGCGGCTGTTTTGGCAATTTGCACGTTGGCACCAATTTCCGCCGCCATAGCTCCGGCCAGAAATGCACACTCAAGCGAGTGTTGGAGCACATTTTGACCATAGCTGGTGCGGTATTTCAACCGTCCCAGAATCCTAATCAGATCGGGGTGAAGGCCTTGCACATTGGCCTCGTAGGCCACGCGCTCGCCCTCTTCACGGATGATCTGCTCGATATCTTGTCGGGTTTTTTCGGCAACTTCCTCAATTCGGGCCGGATGGATCCGACCGTCTTTCAGGAGTCGCGTCAGGGTTAGGCGGGCCACTTCACGGCGAACCGGGTCGTGGCAGGATAGCGTGACAGCCTCGGGGGTATCATCAACGATGATATCCACGCCGGTTAGCTGCTCAAATGCACGAATATTGCGGCCTTCGCGCCCAATGATGCGGCCTTTCAGCTCCTCACTGGGAAGTTGAACCGTGCTGACGGTGATTTCGGCAACGTAGTCGGAAGCGCACCGTTGTATCGCAAGACCAACAATTTTACGGGCCATTCGATCCGCATCGTTCTTGATCGCTGCCTCGATTTCGTGAATTCGCCGGGCAGCTTCTGCGCGGGTTTCTTGTTCAACTTGGGAGAGAATAATATCACGGGCTTGTTCATTGGTGAGGTTGGCGATGCGCTCGAGCTCGGTTTTTTGAGCCGACCGCAGCCGCTCCGCTTCCTGATTCAACAGTTCGACGCTGCGTTCACGGTTGGTGAGCTGGCGCTCACGCTTATCAACCCCATCCAGCTTGCGCTCCAGCGTTTCTTCCTTGCGAACTAAACGCTCTTCTTGCTTTTGAAGCACCGCCCGTGCGGCGCGGAGTTCGTTTTCGCCCTCTTCCCGTAACTCTTGGGCTTCTTCGCGAGTCTTGAGTAGTAAAGTTTTGTGTTCAGTTTTGGCTTGATCAATGTGTAATTGAGCTGCTGCTTCGGTCTGGGTGAGCCGAGCCTGAGACTGACGTTGCAGCCATAGGTACGCTCCACCGGCCCCAGCCGCCAGTCCAATGACAAGCGCCAGAACTGGCAAGATAAATTCCACAGGGTTTCCTCCTGGCTCGATTGTTAAGGTTCAACGTGTGAAGTTGAGGTAGAGTGGAGATTAAGTCGTTGCTAAGAAAAACTTCCCCAAAACCATCATAGTCTTTTTGATTGGTAGTGTCAAGATAGTATTACCCCAGTCCTATATCTGTATAGGTTGTTAGGGGGATACGTTTTTTGCTGGGGGCACTATCGCTTAAGAAATAGGTCTAAACAAAGCCAATATTTGTTAATTTTTGGGTTGTAGAGCGGCGCGAAAACCGCGCTAAACCAAGTTGTCTGAGGACGAGGTTCGAGGCTATTCGGGGGTTGATCCGGGCACCTGCACAGGTGGCCCAAGCGCTGCTGGACAGCCTGTGCAGGTACCTGCGATGCGGTCTACCTGGGGATTATTCTTCGTCGTCGAAGACACCGGCCAGCTTGCCGACGGCGCCACCGTGCTCGCGCCGACTGACGACGCCGAAGTTATCGCGCCGGAACACAATCTGGCCTTCCATCATGGTCAGCATAATCTGGCCGCGCATCTCCTGGCCCATCAGAGGGGTATTTTTGCCCTTTGAGGCCAGCGATTCCGGGGTGACGGTCCAGCTGGTGCTGGGGTCGAAAATGGTCAGGGTGGCCGGGTCGCCGGGGCCGAGCGCAACCGGGAGCACATCGACAATGCCGGCCGGGCCAAGGGTCAGGCGGGCGACAAGCTCGACCACATCGATCTGCATGGTGTTGACGAGCGTCATCAGCATTGGCAGGGCCAGCTCAAAGCCGGTGAAGCCGGGCGCCGCGTTGGCGTACTCGGTCTCTTTATCGACGTGAGTGTGCGGGGCGTGGTCGGTGGCGATCGCATCGATGGTGCCATCGCGCAGGCCGGCGATGAGCGCCATCACGTCGTCGGCGCTACGCAGCGGCGGGCTGACGCGGGTGCGGGTATCGTAGGGCGGCAGGCGGGATGGATCGTAGGGGCCTTTGCCGTCCCATGGCTCCATATTCCCCAGGACCCAGCGGTCGGTCATGGTCAGGTGATGTGGCGTGACCTCGGCAGTGACGCGAACACCGCGGGACTTGGCGCTGCGAATCAGCTCGACGCCGCCAGCCGTGGTGACGTGGCAGATATGCAGGCGCCCGCCGGTCTCTTCGGCCAGCGCAATATCGCGGGCGATCATCACCTCTTCGCCAGCGGCCGGCCAGCCGCTCAGGCCCAGCCGGGTGGCGATGGCGCCAGCGTTCATCGCCGCACCGCGCACGAGGCTGAGATCTTCGCAGTGGTTCATCACTGGGCGCCCGGTCATTGTGCTGTAGAGCAGCGCCTGGCGCATAATGTGGGCATCCCAGACCGGGGCGCCGTCGTCGCTGAACCCGTGGGCGCCGGCCTCGGCCAGCTCAATCAGCGGCGCCAGCACCTTGCCCTCGCGGCCCAGCGTGACCGTGCCGATTGGCAGGACGTGGATGGGGCTGTGGCGGGCAGCGATATCGTACTGCTGGCGAATCATCGAGGCCGAGTCGAGGGCCGGGTTGGTGTTGGGCATCGGGCAGATCGTGGTGAAGCCGCCGCGGACCGCCGCATCGATGCCGGTGGCGATGGTCTCCTTGCCCTCGAAGCCGGGCTCGCGCAGATGGGTGTGAATATCGATGAAGCCAGGCGTGACAAAGCAGCCGGCGGCATCGATAAACTGGGCCTCATCGCCGTACGAGGCTGGCGCCATGGCCAGATCGATCACTTCCTGAACAAGATTGTTTTCCAGCACGAGATCACCGACGGTGGCTGTTTTTCGGGCCGGGTCGATAATGCAGCCGTTTTTGATAATCACACGAGTCATAGTTCACCTCCGGTGATAGTGAGCGCTCAGCCCCGCTTCGATCGGGTGCTGCGCATCAGCCCGCTGTTGGGGGGGGAAACGCCCTGCGGCAGGATTATCCGGCCAGCTGATAGAGCATCGCCATTCGCATTGCCACGCCGTTGGTCACCTGCATCTCAATCACCGAGTTGGGGCCGGTCGCCACATCGGGCGTAATCTCAACCCCTTCGTTCATGGGGCCGGGGTGCATCACCAGCACATTGGGGTTGGCGCGGGCAACTCGGGCGGCGTTCAGGCCGAAGCGGCGGGTGTACTCGCGCAGCGACGGCAGCAGGCCGCCCTCCATCCGCTCGTGCTGGAGCCGCAGGGCCATCAGCACGTCGGCGCCCTCGGCGGCCTGGTCGAGATTGTGCGAGATGGTGACATTCGGCCAGGTGGCCTTCCAGTAGCTGGCCGGGCCGATCAGGGTTGGCGGCGCACACAGGGTCACCTGGGCGCCCATTGTGGTCAGCGCCCACAGATTGGAGCGGGCCACGCGGCTGTGGAGGACATCGCCGACGATCACGATTTTCTTGTCGGCCAGCTCGCCAAGCTGCTCGTACATCGTGAAGAGATCGAGCAGCGCCTGGGATGGGTGGGCGTGGCGGCCATCGCCGGCGTTGATCACCGAGCCGCGAAAATGCTGGGTGACCAGGTAGGGCGCGCCGCTGTGGGGATGGCGCAGCACAATATAGTCGGCGCCAAGTGCCTGGACGGTGCGGACGGTATCAACCAGCGACTCGCCTTTTTTGACACTGGTGTCCTTGGCGCCGACGGTGAGCACGTTGGCCGAGAGCGCTTTGGCGGCCAGTTCAAACGACACGCGGGTGCGGGTACTGTCCTCCCAGAACATATTCACCACAATTTTGCCGCGCAAGGTCGGCACCTGCTTGACTGGCCGCGCCAGCACATCCTTCATCTGAGTGCCGATGGTTAGCACGGCGCGTAGCTCTTCGGCGCTCCAATCATCAAGATCGAGGATATGGCGCCGTCGGTCATGAGAAGACTGAGAGTTCATAGATGGCTCCGCTTTGAAAATCAATGATTAATCAGTAGAAACTTCGTTCAAATCGCGTGATCATCGATCCATAGCAGCTAGCAGCTAGTAGCTAGTAGCTCGCGTTCAAGTCGGTGGCCCGCTCGCGGAGCACCGCCTCGATGAACAGGTCCAGCCCGCCGTTCAGGACCTCGCGCGGGTTGGTGCTGGTGACATTGGTGCGTGGGTCTTTGATGTACGAGCGTTTGGCAAAGTGATAGGCCCGCACCACCGAGCCCCACGGGTCGCTCGCGGCAACCGGCTGGCCGTCGAGCCGGCTCCAGAGCAGGCGGGCGTGGAGCAGCTGCAGGGCCAGCTCGCGGGCGGCGCGCTCGGTTGGCGCGGTCACCAGCGCCGCCGTGCCGGTTGGCGTGTGGATGGCCCGGGCGGAGGCGCGCAGCTTGCGCAGAAACTGCCCGACGGCGTGAACCGGGGTGCAGGCCACATCAAGCTCGACCGCCGGCAGCTTCGCCATCGTCTCGGTGGGCACCGGCAGCACCATCACCAGCACCTGGGTGACCGCCTTCTGGCGCGACTCGCCCGCGGTCTCGGAGATGCGGTGGGTGCCCATCTCGCCCTTGAGCAGCCCGTAGGCGCCCGAGCCGCTGATGTGCAGCGTCACACGGGCCTGCAGGTCATCGGGCGTGGTCTCCTCGACCACCTCGGTTTCGAGCCGCTTGGACTGGGCCCAGGCCAGATAGGTGGTGGCCAGCTGGCGCACCCAGCGCAGCCCGGCCGCGCTGCTCTCGACGACAACATAGGCATCGTTCCAGTCCTCCTCGGTGCGGAAGCACAGCTCCAGCTCGGCAAAGCGCAGCTCGCGCTGCATCCGCGTGGCCACCCGCAGCAGCTCGGGGAACATCCGGCGCTCGCGGCGCTCGCGCACGCGCTCGAGCAAATGCTCGACCTCGTCGAACAGGCGCAGCAGATCGTCGCAGCGGTCGACGCGGCGGGCGACCTCGCCCAGGTCGGCGAGCTGGAGCTGGGCGTGGGTCGGGTCGTCCCAGAACGACGGGCTGGACATCTCGGTCATCAGCTCGGCCTGGCGGTCGCGGGCCTGGAGCAGATTCAGCGTCTCGGTCAGGGTCGCCAGGCGGGCGCCCATCTGCTGGACGACCTCGGCGGCCTCCTCAACCGTTTTCGGCTGGCCGCTCTCGGCGTCCTCGGCGGGCGGCGGCAGCGGCTCGTCCTCCTCGGTCACCCAGGCCGCCTTGATCTGGTCGCGGGCCACGTATAGCCGCAGGAGGCCGCCGGGCTGGCTTGGGCGGGCCAGCAGCGTGGAGGCCAGCGGATAGGTGATCATCTTTTCAATCTGACGTTTCAGATAGCGGGCGCCGTAGCGAATGCTGTAGCCGTGGCGCAGCAGCACATCGAGCACCGCGTCGTCAAGCTCCACCTGCACGCCGCGCCGGACCAGTCCCTCGCGCTCGAAGAGCTTGCGCAGCTCGCGGGCGGCGATCTGGCGCATATCGCTCTGGGACAGCGGCTTGAAAAACGTCACGCCATCGAGCCGGTTGATAAACTCGGGCGAGAAAAACTCTTCGGTCTCGCGCAGCACCCGCCGTTCGACCGCATCGATACCCTCGCGGGCCGAGAAGCCCCAAGTTTCGCCCTGGACAATCGAGGCGCCGAAATTACTTGTCATAATGATAATAGTATTACGCAGATTGACCTCTTCGCCCATCGCGTTGACCAGCAGACCCTCATCGAACAGCTGCAGAAAGCGGTTGAAGATCGAGCGGTGGGCTTTCTCGAACTCATCGAGCAACAGCACCGCAAACGGGAAATTGATCAGCGCCATCGTGAGCTTGCCGCGCCGCTCGGCATCGCTGTCGCCCCACGAGCGGCCGAACAGCTGGGCGTAGTCGTGCTCGCCGCTATAGTCGGCCATATTGAAGCGCACAAAGCGATCTTCGCTGCCGAACAGGCTGGCGGCCAGGGTTTTGGCCAGCTCGGTCTTGCCGACCCCGGTTGGCCCGAGGTAGAAGTACACCCCCATTGGCCGAGAAGGATCGTGCAGGCGGGCTTTGAGCAGCGCCAGCTTCTGAACCATCGCGGCGACGGCGGGATCCTGGCCCAGCACCCGTTCGCCGAACGAGCGGCGGAGCGCATTTTCATCGAACGGCTCGTTTTCATCGAGCAGCAGCTTGGCCAGCCCGGTGCGGGTGCCGAAGGTGGTGACAATATGCTCGTGCTCAAGCTGCGGGGCCTTTTCGCGCTCGGCCAGCAGCACGGCCTCCTCCAGCAGCTCAATCGCCTTGCCGGGAAAGGCCTGGTTTAGAATGAAGCGCCCGGCCACGTCCAGCACCGTGGCCTGGGCGTCGGCCGCGAGCGTAATGCTGGTGCGGGCGCTGACGCGGTCGGAGACCTGGCGCAAAATCTCGGCCACCTCGGCTGGGACGAGCCTGGGCAGATTGAGGGGCGCGAACAGGTCGGCAAAGGCCTCGCGGTCGGCGGCGATGGCGCTCCAGCGGTCCGGCCGCGCCTCGGCGATCACCTTGATCCGGCTGTCGCGCAGGCTCGACTCGAGCGCGGCGGCCAGATCGTCGTCATCGTCATCGCCGCGCTTGACGCCGCCGCCAACCGCCGCGTGCACATCGCGGATAAAGATCAGCACCGGGCCAAGCTCGCTGAGCTTGTTGAACAGCGTCGCCACATTGGCCCGCCAGCCCTCGCCAAACTGCAGACCGGCCAGCAGCGAGGCCGGCGAGACCTCGTAGATCTTCAGCTCGCGCAGCGACTCGGGGGCATCGCCAGCCACAATCCGCCGGGCCAGCTCGTGGGCCAGCGCGGTTTTGCCGGAGCGGGCCTTGCCCAGGACAATCGGGTGCAGATGCTCGCTCGACGTAAGCAGCTGAATAATCGTGCTGATTTCGGCCTCCCGGTTGAAGGCCGGGCGCAGCTCTTCGCGCTCAACCCGCGCCCGCAGATCGACCGCACAGCGGGTGAGCAAACCATTCAGTTCAAGGTCTTCAGTCATAAATCTCCGCTCAGGTACCCTGGCCTCGCCAGGTTTCTTGCTAGGGGCAGGCACGGCCTTATGCTGCGCCTTGATATGATCGAGAAAGCGCGACGAGCCTTTGCGGCGCGCCCTCGTATGCTGCGTCTTGACCAGATCAAGAAAGCGCGACGTGCCCTTGCGGCGCGGCTTGAGCGGATTGCGGGGCACCTAGCCGGCCCCTTGGACAATCCACACGCCATCATCAGCGCGGTCAACCTCGGTCAGAACGACGTTGACCCGCTCGGACAGCGCCGTGGGGATGTTTTTACCGACGAAATCGGCCCGAATCGGCAGCTCACGATGCCCGCGATCAACCAGCACCGCCAGCTGGATGGCGATCGGGCGGCCCCAGTCGCTCAGCTCGTTGAGGGCGGCGCGAATGGTTCGGCCCGTGTAGAAGACATCATCGACCAGCACCACGATGCGGCCATCAATCGCCGGCAGCAGGGTGCGGCCAAGGATCGGCGCCGGGCCGCGCGAGTGCAGGTCGTCGCGATACAGGCCAATATCCAGCTCGCCGACGGGCACGCTGACATTCTCGGACTCGCCAATAATTGCGGCCAGCCGCTGGGCCAGCGGCACGCCCCGGCGGTGAATCCCGACCAGAATCACCTTGCCCGCCCCATCGTTCCGCTCCACAATCTCGTGGGCCACCCGGGTCAGAGCGCGGCGGATCTCGTCTTCGCTCATCAGTTGTTTTGGCGACATAGCAATGTCCTTTCACGAGTAGCGACGGCTCATGGTCCAGCGGGTCACTGAGCGTCTGGCGAGCGACCTAGCCGCCCAGGCGCACCCGCAGCAGGCCCGACAAATCCTGCCAGGCCGTTTTGAAGATCTTGACCGTCGTTCCCAGATCCTCGATCCACTCGACCGGCACCTCAAAGATGCGATAGCCCTGACGCTCGGCCTTGAGCAGCAGCTCGGTGTCGAAAAACCACTCGTTGTCCTTGACCTGCGGGATAAGCTTGTGGGCGGCCTCGCGGGTGATCGCCTTGAAACCACACTGGGCATCGCGGAAACGGTGCCAGAATAGCACGCGAATGATCGTGTTGTAGGTGCGCGAGATCAGCTCGCGTTTCCACTGGCGGGTCACGATTGCGCCGTGCATCAGGCGCGAGCCGGTCCCAAGGTCGTAGTCGCTGTGCATGAGCGCGGCCAGCAAGGGCGGCAAGGCGCGCAGATTGGTCGACAGATCGACATCCATATAACACAGCACATCGGCGCTGCTCTTGAGCCAGGCGGTGCGCAGGGCGCGACCACGGCCACGCATCTCCAGGCGCTCGAAATTCACCTCGCCCGGGAAGCGGGCCTTCAAATCCTGACAAATCTCGGGTGTCCGATCCTTCGATCCATTATCCGCCACCACAATTTGCCAGCGATACGGACACGCCGCGATCAGGAAATCGCGCAGGGCCAGCACGCTGGATTCAAGTTGGTCTTCCTCATTGAGCACGGGGATAATAATATCCACCGATTTATCGATCAGGCTCATAGATCCTCAACGCAAAAAACCTCAAGCCCATAGTAGTGGCCTGAGGCGTGGTGATAGGCAAGCCAGCAGCGGCTACCTGCACAAAGGTTCATCAACATGATTCCTTCGCAGCCTCGCCGGACCGCACTTAAAGGACTGGGCGAATTATAGCGGCCACTAACGCAGGTTGTCAATTTGATATAACTTTGGGGGAAACTATAGTTTGACAATGTTAGATTAGGCCCATGGACACCATGTATGGCGTTCGCACCGACCTGCGCGATGACCGGGAAACCCAAAAAGCGCACGTATTCGCGGGAGGGACGCCATATATGG
>DAOTUS010000198.1:0-2830 GCA_034437415.1 Herpetosiphonaceae bacterium | reverse complement strand
GGCCGAGTCCCTGCATAATCACCCGCTGCATCCGCTCCGGCAGCCGCCCGCCAAGCAGCAGGCCCAGCGCCGTGCCCAGCACCACGGTCGCGATATTGATCCAGGTGCCGCTAGTTTTGGCCCAAATACTTAAATCCACCCTGTCCGCCCCTCTGAACACACAAAGGACACGGAGCCGCACAAAGCAAAATCTTCGTGGCGCTCGTGTCCTTCTTCAATCGGTGTATGGTGACCCCGGCGTGGTTCGAACACGCGGCACGCAGTTTAGGAAACTGCTGCTCTATCCACCTGAGCTACGGGGCCACAATACCCAGATTATGTATGAGCTAGGGGCAAATGTCAAACCAAAATGGCGCATGTTATACTTAATCAAATGCCGTTTTGAACTCAAGGAGAGGGAACCATGTCATTTCAAGCCTACCTCGAAAACATCAAGGCCAAAACAGGCAACAGCGCCGAGGACTTCAGAAAGCTGGCAGTAGAAAAAGGTTTTACCAACGGTGAAACCCTGGCGGAAGGCGTAAAAGCCGCTGAAATCATCCGCTGGTTGAAGGAAGACTATAACCTTGGACGCGGTCACGCGATGGCGATCTACGCGCTCCTCAAGGGCGCAAAATCCGAAGATAGTCAATAGCCCATTGCCATTCTGGGCGGCGGCCTGAGCGCGGGCGGGGCGTGATCCACAAGTCGGCAGCCGCAGCCTGGCGCTTTCGACAGACGCGAAAGCATCGAGTAGGATATTCTTTTGCCAAGCAGAGGGGATTTTATAATGAAGCGATGGATAAGCGTCCTTGCGATGCTGGTGATTCTGGCGGCATGTGCGCGTCAGCAACCGACAAACGAGCCAACTGCCCCAGATCAACCCATAGTTGGCAAGCTTTTGGTGCCCATCCAGCACGATGGGATTGAGCTACTGGTTACAGAGGTGGCCTCTATGAAAACCTCATCAGGTAAACATAATTTTCTAGTGAGCTTTGAACTAACCAACCTTAATCTCGATCAGTATCAAGTGACTAAGGAACTATTTAGCTTTTCCGATGGGGTTGGAGAAATTTCTAAGCCAGGGTTGTTTAATATTCACGCCCCAGAGAAGACCAATATGGATGAATATGTGCTTAAACGCGGGGAGACCCAACCTTTTGCCGTGGGCGTATTTGTGCCTTCGGGTGAGGGTATGACCTTTCTCTATCAGCCGAGCGCCACATCCGAACCAATCCGCGTTTCACTGCTCCCGTGAATTTATTCGTGAGCGACCCTGATATCTTCCTTGTTCTAGAGGAAGAGCAGGTTATCACCTACCTCGAACAGCTCCACCAGCGGCTTAAACCAGTCGTCTGCGACTAAGCGCAAAACCCCTGCCGAACAGCATTCGGCAGGGGTTTTGCGTTGGATTCGACAGGCTCAGCCAGCGCCGGCCTACTTCTCGGCCGCGACCACGTCCAGCACCAGCGGCGGCGCGGCGACGTGCTCGGCGCTCAGGCCAATCGCGCTGGCCAGCCGCTCGGCGGCGGCGCTGGCGGCGGCCTGGTTGGCGGCGTGGATGTGGATGAGCGGCTCGCCGGCGGCGACATAGTCGCCGATTTTAGCCGCCAGCACCAGCCCGACCACCGGATCGATCACGTCCTCCTTGCGGGCGCGCCCGGCGCCAAGCTCGGCGGCGACCATCCCAATCTCCAGCGCGTCGATCCGGGCGACAAACCCGCCAGATGGCGCGGCCAGGCTCGTCACCACCGGCGCGGTCGACAGGCGGCTCGGGTCATCGACGGTGGCCACATCGCCGCCCTGCTGAATGATAAACTGGCGGAACTTGCGCCAGGCCTGCCCCGACATCAGGGCGCCCTCCAGGCGAGTGCGGGCGGTGCGGGCGGTGCGATCCTTGCCCGCCAGCACCAGCAGCTGGGCGCCCAGCTCCAGACACAGATCGTGCAGGTCGCTGGGGCCGTTGCCGTGGAGGGTGTCGATGGCCTCGCGGACCTCGAGAATATTGCCGACCGCCAGGCCCAGCGGCTGCTCCATCGTCGAGAGTACCGCCGAGACATTGCGCTCGGCCAGCGTGCCGATCCGCACCATCGTGTGGGCCAGCTCGCGGGCCTGTTCGAGCGTCTTCATAAACGCCCCGCCGCCAACCTTCACGTCGAGCACAATCGAGTGGGCGCCCGCCGCCAGCTTTTTGCTCATAATGCTGGCCGCAATCAGCGGAATGCTCTCGACGGTGCCGGTGACGTCGCGCAGCGCGTACAGCTGCTTGTCGGCCGGCGCCAGATCGGCGGTCTGCCCGGCGATAACCATGCCGATCTCCTGCACCGCCCGCCGAAACTCCGCCTGGCTCAAATCCACGCGCATGCCGGGGATGGCCTCGAGCTTGTCGAGGGTGCCACCGGTGAACCCGAGGCCGCGGCCGGACATTTTGGCGACCTGCAGGCCGACCGAAGCCAGCAGCGGCCCCAGCACCAGGCTGGTCTTGTCGCCCACGCCGCCGGTCGAGTGCTTGTCGACCGCGTTGGGGGCGATATCGCCGAGATCGAACTGGTCGCCCGAGGCCGCCATCGCCAGGGTCAGGTCGGTCGTCTCGCGATCGTCCATCCCGCGCAGAACCACCGCCATCGCCCAGGCCGCCATCTGGTAGTCGGCGACATCGCCGGCGGTGTAGCCGCGAATCAGCCAGCTAATCTCGGCGCTGCTCAGCGTGCCGCCGTCGCGTTTTTTGATAATCAGGTCAACCGCCCGCATTACGTTCCTGCTTTCTCGCTCAAGGTTGTCCAGGCCAGCGGCAAACGCGCCAGCACATCGCCGGCGGGCTGCTGCGCGCCGAGCTGGGCGACCGCGGGGT
>DAOTUS010000197.1:0-5932 GCA_034437415.1 Herpetosiphonaceae bacterium | reverse complement strand
AAGAGGTCTCTGGGTGTTTGGTGCCAATTTCGTATCTACGTGCTTTTGTCCATGGCTTTGTACTGCGCTAAAATGATTCTTGCGAACAAATGTTTCCCACGGCAGATCCCGAAGAGCCGGTTTTTTTGAGTGTGGATTTGCAAACACGTGCCACCGGCCATGATCGTGAAAAACGCTAACTACAACTGTAGTACTTAGGCCCATGTGGCGTCCGGTAACACGAATCTTGGTTTTGGTCTATAATGCCCGCCAGGATTCAAGCCCCTTTTGTTCGTCTGCACTCTGTGATTTTCCCGCAGCAGTGGGTTTCCTGTGGAGGTTTCTATGGCTAAAAAAACGAGAGGAAAACAGAAGCCCGCCCGCCGCCCTACGGCCCGCTCGGACTCGTCTGATCCGCTCCAGCAGGGGCTACGGGCGTTTCAGGCGGGGCGTTTTGCTGACGCGATTGTCTGGTGGACTCCGCTTGTCGCCAGCCATCAGCAGGTTGCGGCGGCGCTGGCCCAGGCGCATTTTCGCTCTGCGCTTCAGCCGCAGGCGCTGGCTAGCCAGGAGGTCCATCTCCAAACAGCGATGCAACTGCTCCCGCATAATCTGCGTTTTCCGTATCAGCTTGGCCTCCTGCTCCACCGGGCGAACGACCTGCCCCGCGCCATTCAGTGGTATCGCACCGTGCTGGCCTGCGACGCTGCCTGGCCCCATGCCGGACTGATGTTGGCACTGGCGGAGCTAGAGCAGAATAGCACGGTTGATCTGACCACGCTGCCCGGCACCACGCCCGCCATTCTGGCCGAGTGTGCGCCGGTCCAGACGCTGCTGCGCAATCAATCCCTCGATCTCGCTGGTGACGGTCCCCGTGAGCGGTTTTGGCGCGGGCTGGCCGCCATTCGAGCTGGCGATGGCTCCGCGTCTGTCGAGCTAGCGGACCATCGAGCGTTGCCATCGGCCACGGCGATTGCGCTTCGGCGCTATTACGCCGGGGTTGCCGCGGCCCAACAGGGCGATTTTCAGACCGCTCTCCATGCCTGGCAGCATGGTGCGTCCGAGCGCTTTAATCCGCCCTGGCGTCGCACGAATACGATCGCCGCCCTCCAGCGCTATCTGAGCGCCGCCCAGACCGACGGCAGCTTGGATCGAACGGCAGATAGCGCCCTCCAGGCGCTTGATCTGGTGGCCGAGAATGTTGGCTTGGCGGAGACAGTGTTGCAGATTCTTGATCAGGCGGCCTATGCGGCGGCGACGGACGCCAATTGGGAGCGCGCCATCGTGTGTTGGGATGGCGCGCGGCGGCTGCTGGCTACCCGCAGCGGCCTGGGATCGCCGCGTCCGTTTCATCATAACCTGGCCCTGGCCTACGAAGCTCAGGAACAATGGCCGGCTGCCGCCGATGCCTGGCGGGCAATGCTGCGCACTCGTCCGCGGGCCACTGCCCAGGGGGCCGATGTCCCGGCGCTGCCCGGTGAATACAGCGATGCGCATTGGGCCTGGGTGCGGGGGCGGATTATTGAGTGCTACACGCATGCTGGCACCCCCGGTGAGGCCGTCACGCTCTTTCGCCAGACGCTCAAAACCGACCCCAACGATCTTGAGACTCGGCTCCAACTGGTTGATGCCCTGCTTGGCAATGCTCAGGAGCAGGCCGCACTCAATGAGTTAGGCCGCATCCTCAAGATTGATCCCAATCACATCGAGGCGCAGCTACGTCGCGCTGGCATGCATCTGGCCCGAGGCCAACTTGCAGCAGCGGAGCAACGGGTTCGGGCGGTCTTGAAGCAGGCGCCAGGCTCCGAGCCAGCCCGGCGCTTATTAGCCAAGATCTTATTAATCGGCGGGATACACTGGCTGCACATGGGCCGCTATCCACAAGCTCGCGTTTGTTTGAGCGAAGGTCAGCAGTTAGATCCGCAGAATTACGAGTTTCCGCTCAATCTGGCGCGGGTCGCCATCGATCAGCACGACCTTGATCAGGCCAGGCCGTTGCTGGCGCAGACGCTGGAGTTAGGTGCCTCCAATCTGCAGGTTTATATGCTGGTGATTGATTGTTGGGTCCAGGCGGGTACGATTGACGAGGCGCGAGCGGTGGTTGAGCGGGTCAAAACAGGTCTGGCGGTGACCGCCGATTTCTATGTTGGGCTGGCGTTGATGATCCTGCGCCAAACCTTGCCGCCGCCAGCGCCGATGTTGTTCTTCAATGCCGCCCCGCTGCCGCCCTTCACCACGCCACCGATGACACCGGTGACGCGGCTGATGATGGACATCCTGGAGCTGGCCGTGGCGCTCCAGCCGAATGATCCAGAGACCTACTATCACATTTCGGATTCGTTTGTCGTCGATCGTCCAGACATTGCGCTGCCCTATGCCGAGCGGGCAGTCCAGCTCACGCCCGAGGATCCTCAGGCGTTGATCACGCTGGGGCTGGCCATGGGCCTGCTTAATCAGATTAAAGAAGCGAAAAAGATTTTGCGGCGGGCATCAACTCAGGCCCGCCTCCTGGGCGAACCTGAGCTGATGCGGCAGGCGGAACAGATCGCACGGCAGGTCGGAACTCCCGGCTTGCGCTCGTCATTGTCGATGGCCCGCATCGTTGATGCGCTTGGGATTGATTTTGGAGATATGGGATTTTAGCCCGATGGCGCCCTAGTGTTTGTGAGGATTTTTCATGCCAACTGCCTATATTGATCCGTATGTCGTGCTTGGCCTGACGCGCAGCGCAACGGCGGCTGAGATTAAGCAAGCCTACTTTGCGCTGGTCCGCACCTATCCGCCGGAGCGCGAACCCGCAATGTTTAAGCGGGTGCGGGCGGCCTATGAGCGCTTGCGTGATCCGGAACAGCGGATTGAGGCGGATATGGTGCTGTTTGAACGCTGGCCCGCCTCTGATCGCACACGCCGCGCCAGCAAGCTGGACCTGACGCTGCAGCACGCTGATGTGATTGCCGCCGCCCGCAGCCTAACCGATCTAAGCCGCAGTGATTGGCGCGATGTGTTTGAACCTGTGAAGTTGTAGCAATGGCTGTATTTTCTCTTTTTCGCCCGCTCCAACGCTGGCTGGCTGGCCATGCCGGGCCAGGCGCTCCCCAGAGTCCGCAGGATAGCTCCTCCCAGGAGGTGCTCCAGCGCCTGGCGGCGATTGAGCAGCAGCTTGGCGCATTGCCGCAGGCCGAGGGTCTCGATGCAACGCTGGCCACCCTGGAAAAACAGCTTGGCCGGGTTGGCCGCGAGCAACTCAAAGCCAATGCCCTGGTCCAGACCCAGGCGGACCGCTGGGCGGAGGCGCTAGACGCCCTGCAATCCGCTGATCAGCGGCGTGATGCGGACATTGTGCGCCTGCGCGAGCAGGCGCAGACTGGCCAGGCCCAAACCCGCCTGGAGCTGATCCAGGCGATCCTGCCAGCCATTGATGGCCTGGATGAAGCGGTCCGCGCTGGTGAGACGCTGCTGGCCCAGCCGGTGCTGCCAGCGACCCCCAGCTTCTGGGAGCGGCTGCGCGGCGACCACCCGGTGCCGCCTGAGCCGTTGCGCGAGACGATGGGGGCCTGGATCGCTGGCATTCGCCTTGTGCGTCAGCGCCTCCTTGATGTGCTGGCGGCGGAAGGTATCCAGCCGATCAGCGCCCAGGGCCAGCTCTTTGATCCCTATCAGCATATTGCCATTGGGGTGGTGCCAAGCGATTCGGGCTGCCCGCCTGGAACGGTGGCGAGCGAGCTGCGGCGCGGCTATCAGCACAGCGAGCGGATTGTGCGGCTGGCCGAGGTTGTGGTTGCAAAACAAATGAATGCACAGCATATGAGGAGCGAGTAATGATTATCGGAATCGATTTAGGGACAACATTTTCGGCCATCGCCATGGTGCGCGATGGGCTGCCAGTGCTGATCGCCCATGGTGATGAGCGGATTATGCCATCGGTGGTTGGCCTGACGAACCAGGGGGCGCTGGTGGTGGGAACCCCGGCCCACAACCAGTATGTGTTTGCCCCGGAGCAGACGATTCGCTCGATCAAACGGCAGATGGGCCAGGAGACCCGCGTGGCGCTGGGCGAGAAGACCTACACGCCCGCTGATATTTCTGCCCTGATTCTGCGGGAGCTGAAGCGCCGGATTGAGGCCCACGTCGGCCAGCCGGTTGACCGAGTGGTGATTACGGTCCCGGCCTACTTTTCCGATGCCGCCCGTCAGGCCACTCGCGAGGCCGGCGAGCTGGCGGGCTTTGTGGTTGAGCGGATTATCAACGAGCCAACGGCGGCGGCCCTGGCCTATGGGCTGAATCAGGGCGCTGAGCAGCAGGTGGTGGCCGTCTATGACCTGGGCGGCGGCACCTTTGATGTGTCGATTATCGAGCTTGATGCGGGCGTGATCGAGGTACGCGCCAGCCATGGCAATACCCAACTGGGCGGCGATGACTTTGATCAGCGCCTGGCGGAGTATCTGGCCGTGGGCTTTGAGGCCGAGCATGGAGTCGATCCGCGCAGCGACATCCGGGCCTGGGCCAGGTTACTGCGGGCGGCGGAACATGCCAAGATCGCCCTTTCCAGCCAGCCCTTTGTCCAGGTTCGTGAGGAATACCTGGTCAGCCAGGCCGGCGCTCCGCTGCACCTTGATCGGGAGATCTCGCGGGCCGAGTTTGAAGGCTTAATCGCAGATCTGGTCGAGGGGACGCTGGAATCCTTTGATGCAGCCCTGAACGATGCTGGCCTGACGGTTGATGCGCTCGATCGGATCATCTTTGTCGGCGGCAGCACCCGCATTCCGCTGGTCTGGCGGATGGTCGCGGATCATACGGGGATTGAGCCGGAGACGGAGATCAATCCCGATGAGGCCGTCGCGCTGGGTGCGGCGATTCAGGCCGCGATTATTGCGGGCGAACCGATCGATACCATTCTGGTTGATGTTACGCCGCACTCGTTGGGCATGGAGATTGCCAAGTGGGAGTTTGGTCATCTGGTGCCAGATTGCTACAGCGTTATTATCCCGCGCAACACGACGATCCCCACAACCCGGTCCGAAGTCTACTCGGCGATCTCCCCGGATCAGACGGCGATAGCGATTAAAATCTACCAGGGCGAGCATCCCGTGGCCTCGCAGAACACGCTCCTGGGGGAATTCCTGATCGATCATCTGCGGCCTGAAGTGGCGGGCCAGCCCCCGCGGGTCACGGTCCAGTTCGATTTTGATATCAATGGCATTCTGCATGTCGCGGCGGTGGATCGGGGCAGCGGGAAAGAGTGCCGGATCAGTGTCAAGGCCGCCCACGCCCAGCTGACGCCAGCCGATATTGTCCACAATCGGGCCGCGCTGGATGCCCTGGAGCTGGAAGGTGGAGATGATGCGAGCGCTGGGGCTGGCCCGGCCAATCTGGAAGCGCTGGGACTGCTGGCCCGCGCCCGCCGCGCACTGATCAACAGCCAGAGCGATCAGACGGCCCTGTCTGAGGCCATTGCCACCCTGGAGGTCTCCCTGCGCCATGGCGATCATGACGCCATCGAGACGAACGTTGAATCGCTGATCGATCTGATCTATGATCTTGAGGACGAATAGGGGTAGCATGGCCATTCGCACAAAAAGAGGGAACACCAGCGTGCGGCGAGCGATAAAGTAGACATAATCGATGTAATAGTTCTTATGGCTCGTTGCGGCTGGCGACACGATTGCTCGTTATAGGCCCTAAAAGGCCCAAGTCCAAGATTCGTGCTACCGGCTCAAGGGGCAGTGGTAGGCCAGTAACGAGAGCCGCCAGCAGCGGATTATCTGACGTAGGGAGCGGCGGTGGGGCAGGCTGGCGAGCCGCCACAACCGGCCGATCGGGCAATCGATTCAGCAGCTAGTGGGTCACTTGCCATGTCCATTGGCATTCGTTCGTACCCTGTGCTATGCTTTGTCCAGCATTATCAGTATCCAGCATGGAGGTGTACCGTGAGTCGTCAGCCAACGGATCCCTT
>DAOTUS010000196.1:0-12122 GCA_034437415.1 Herpetosiphonaceae bacterium | reverse complement strand
GCCCCACGCCGCTTGAATGCCTCGACCGGGGCCGGGGCGCCGCCGCCGATCCGGCCCAGCACCTGGCGCCAGCTCTTGCCGGTCAGGTCGGGGTTCTGCTCCGAGCCTGAGAGGGCGAACTCTTTCTCGATAATTCGCTGGGTCAGCACAAACCAGCTGTAGTCGTGGCCGGTCGCGCGCAGATGTTTGAGCGTGCCGAGGGTGTCAAAGCCGGGGACAGTGGGGCTGGCAGGCGCTGGCCAAGCGCATCGAGCCACAGCGACGACGGGCCGGGCAGAATCCGAATTCCGTGGCGGCCCCAGATCGGGTTCCAGTTCTGGAGGCCCTCGGTGTAGTGCCACATTCGGTCGCGGTTGATAATGCTGCCGCCGGCGGTCTCGGTGATCGCCAGCATCCGGCCGTCAACGTAGTCGGGGACGCCCGAGAGCATGTGGGCTGGCGCGGTGCCGAGCCGGGCTGGCCACTGTGCCCGCACCATGTCGTGGTTGGCCCCGATGCCGCCGGCGGTCACAATCACCGCCTGCGCCCGCACCGCGAACTCGCCCACCACCGTGCGCGAGCTTGGCGCGCCGCGCTCGACCGCGCTCGGCTCCAGGATCTCGCCCAGCGCGCCATCGACCGCGCCATCGGTGCGGGTAAGCGTGCTGACCCGGTGGCGAAATTTCAGCGTGATCAGGCCCCGCTGAACCCCATCACGCACCCGGCGCACGAACGGCTCCAGCACCCCCGGCCCGGTGCCCCAGGTCACGTGAAAGCGCGGCACCGAGTTGCCGTGGCCAATCGCGCCATAGCCGCCGCGCTCGGCCCAGCCGACGACCGGGAAAAAGCGCATCCCCTGGGCGTACAGCCAGGCCCGCTTCTCCTCGGCGGCAAACGCCACATAGGCCTCGGCCCACTTGCGCGGCCAGTAATCCTCGGGCCGATCGAAGCCAGCGGTCCCCAGCCAGTCCTGCAGCGCCAGATCGGGCGAGTCGTGGATGCCCAGCCGCCGCTGCTCGGGCGAGTCGACCAGAAACAGCCCGCCAAACGACCAGAATGCCTGGCCGCCCAGGTTTTGCTCCGGCTCCTGGTCGACGATCAGCACGCGCTTGCCAGCATCGGCCAGCTCGGCGGCGGCCACCAGCCCGGCCAGCCCGGCCCCAACAATCAGCACATCGGTCGCGAGATTCATTTGGTATTTCTCCATACTCAGGTTGCCAGATCGGGGATCGTGGTTTATTCGGCGTGGTTGTGTTTAAACTCCAGGTGGCGCTTGACCGTCGGCCACTCTGCGTTGGTGATCGAGAACACCACCGTGTCGCGGTAGCCGCCATCGGCCCCGCGCTGATGGTGGCGCAGCACCCCGTCCTGCTTGGCGCCCAAGCGGGCAATCGCGGTGCGCGAGGCATGGTTGTGCCAGTGGGTGCGAAACTCTACCGCAATCGACTCCAGCCGCTCAAAGGCGTGGGTCAGCAGCAGCAGCTTGCACTCGGTGTTGACCCCGGTGCGCTGAAAGCGTTTGGCGTACCAGGTGTAGCCAATCTCCAGCCGCTGGTTGCGCTGATCAATATTGCAGTAGCGGGTGGTGCCAACAATCGCCTTGGTGGCGTTCTCAACCACGATAAACGGCAGGGCATTGTGGGCCGCCTGCAGCTCAAGCGCCGTCTGCACATAGGCGGCGGTCTGGTCAGGATGCGGGATCGAGGTAAACCACAATCTCCACAGCTCCCCATCGCGGGCGGCCTCCCGCAACCCGTCGATGTGGCTCGGCACCAGCGGCAGCAGCGTGACACCGCGCCCCTCCAGCACAACCGGCGTAGTCCAAGGTTCCATAAATCCTCCACAGCTACAATCTGAGGATGAGGCGAGGCTGACGGCCATTATAAACGATGCGAATAGGCTATTTCAGCATCCCAAGCATACAAAAAGCCCCTTCCCAGGCATGTGGGAAAGGGCTTTTGAGCGAAACTGGCGCCGGGCTAGCGCACAAGTACTTCTTCCGGCTGGCGATAGATCGGCTGCGTCGAGCGTGAGCCGCCCCCGGCGGGCGTGGCGCAGTACGGGCAGACCTGCCAGGTCAGATCGACCACCCGGTCACAGCCGCCACAGGCCCGCCGCAGCGAGGTCTGGCAGTAGGGGCACAGGATGAAGTCGGGCTGAATCCCGCGCTGGCAGGTGGGACACACATGCTCGTCCTCGATATCGCGGCGCATGTAGGTCTCCTCAAGCTCGCGCTCGTACTTCTGGATCAGCGTCTCGCGCGGCCGCAAGATCAGATACACGACCAGGCCGGCAAAGTTGAGCACAAAGACCAGCGCGACCGACAGCACCTGGATCAGAATATCTTCGGTGCGGCTGTGAATATCGCGGTAGGTCCAGATTAGCGCCGCGACCCAGAGGACCACAACATAGCTGCCGATCAGCAAACCAATGATGGGGAGAATATTTTTAACTTCTGCGAGTATATTATCCATACCGACGTTCGGTTCTCCTGCCAGGCGCAGCGTCAGACGCTGCCAACCTGGGCTGTTATAACTGTTTAATCGTGGCCAGACCGGGCTGAATTGCCGCGATGATCTGGGAGGTTAGGGCTTCGCGCTCAACCCGTGCATCCAGCACCTGCCAGCGGCCCGGATCGGCGGCGATCATCTCCAGATAGCCATTGCGAACCCGCTCGTGATAGGCCAACTCGCGGGCGTCCAGCCGATTCCAGTGCTCCGACTGGCTGGGCTGCGGCGGTGGCAGGTGCGGCAGCGGCAGCGCAAGCTGATTCAGCTCGCGGGTTTCGTCGCGCTGGCGCTGCTTGCGGCTCAGGCCCTCGTCAACCGGCAGGTCCAGATAGATCGTCATGTCTGGCTGGAGGCCCCCGGTGGCAAAGCGAGTGATCTCACGCAGCTCGGTTAAGTTGCGGCCCAGGCCATAGCCCTGATAGGCATAGGTTGAATCGGCGTAGCGATCGCAGACCACAATTCCGCCAAGATTCAGGTAGGGCATAATCACTTCACCGACCAGCTGGGCGCGGGCGGCGGCAAACAGCAGCGTCTCCGTCGTCGGCTCCATCGAGGTCCATTGCCCGTCAAGCACAAGACGGCGCACCGCATCGCTAATCGGTGTGCCGCCCGGTTCGCGCGTGAGTATAGCAGGGTACCCAGCGTTTTGCAAATATTCCTTAAGGTAGCGAGCTTGCGTACTTTTCCCGCTACCTTCCGGCCCTTCAAAGGTAATAAATAGACTCATTGGTGCTCCATGCGCCAGATTTGTGCTCACCGATAGATGCGCAAACGGCGGCGTGGCTCCTTTCCGGTACTTTCTGAATTGAGATTGTACCGCTCAACCATCTGATGTTGCAAACGGCGGATGTAGGGATTCTGCGGCGCCAGCTCAATGCTCTCGGTCTGGCCCTCGATCACCTGGCTAATCGCATCTTCCACTTCCTCGATCGCCGCGTTGAGCGGGTCGCTGCCCACCTCAACATCAAAGGCCGAGCCAAGGCACTCTTCCATCTGGTTCTGGGTGTTGGAGCGCAGCACATAGACCGGGATCCCGCGCTCCTCGGCATCGCGCAGGCGGGCGGGGTGCTGCCGATAGTAGTTTTTGAGCGTCATCACCAGCGTGGCCTGATCCATCTCGCGGACCAGCGTGGCCTGGATATTGAGATGCTCAAGCGCTTTTTCCAGCCGATTGCGGCTCACGCCAAAGGGAAAGATCCGCGCCGGGATGCCGCGATTTGGTTTGCGCGGCACCACCGCAGCGGCTTCGATATCTTCCGGCAGCTCTTCGACCTGGGCGCTGCTGCGCTCGCGGTGCGAGTCACGGCCGCCATCGCGGCTGCGGCCACCGCGGCCACTCCGGCCATCGCGGCCATTTTCACGGCCCTCGCGGCCAGCCTCGCCATCGCGGGGGCGTCCGCCGCGATGCTGGCGGGTCAGCATTGGCGAGGCGGCGCTATCGCCGCGCTCCGGGCGGCCAAAGGTAATCTGAATTTCGCCAGCGGCATCTTTGGTGCGCTGCTCCGCCGTCGGCTCCTCGCCGCGCAAAATCGCATCGACCGCCGAGGCCACATCCTGATAGACCGCGACATCGTCCCAGCTCTGGATCTCGACGAGCACATCGAAGGTTGGCGGGGCTTTGCGCTCCAGCACGGTCTTCTGGGTGCCCCGGCGGCGGGCCTCCTCGTCGCCGAGGGTTACGGCCTGGATCCCGCCGATCAGGTCGGACAGGGTTGGGTTGAGCATCAGGTTTTCCAGCGTATTGCCGTGGGCGGTGCCGACCAGCTGCACACCGCGCTCGGCGATGGTGCGGGCGGCCTGCGACTCCAGCTCGGTGCCGATCTCATCGATCACGATGACCTCGGGCATATGGTTTTCGACCGCCTCGATCATCACGTTGTGCTGCTCGGCCGGGCGGGCCACCTGCATGCGGCGGGCGCGGCCAATCCCAGGGTGCGGGATATCGCCATCGCCAGCAATCTCGTTGGACGTATCGACAATCACCACCCGCTTGATGAAGTCATCGGCCAGAACGCGGGCGACCTCGCGGAGCATCGTGGTTTTGCCGGTGCCCGGCTTGCCGAGAATCAGGATCGACTTACCGGCCTCGACCAGGTCACGAATAATTTCAATCGTGCCATAGACCGCCCGGCCAACCCGGCAGGTCAGGCCAATCACCGTGCCGGCGCGATTGCGAATGGCCGAGATGCGGTGGAGCGTGCGGGGAATCCCAGCGCGATTATCCTCACCGAACTGACCGATGCGCCCGGTCACAAAATCCAGGTCCTCGCGGGTGACTTCAAACTCACTGAGAAAGCTTTGATCGCGCCGAAAACGCGCTTCTGGCAGACGACCCAGATCGAGCACAATTTCAATCAGTTGCTCTTTTTGCTCGCTCTGCGTCAAAGGCCCGGACAGACGCAGTGGCAACGTCTCCAACAGCAGCTCGATGTTATGGGTAATTTCACGACGGTCTAGCATAGTGTTTATCCTTCCACCTCTCGCGCATGGCGGGAGTAAACGACAGCCGACGGGGTCAGCGATCCACTATCGCTGCGCTGCACCGACGACGAAACCGACGGACGGACAACTGGCTCCAGAGAGCCGTCCAGGACTGGTCGCAGCAAGGGTTTGCGGACTGCAACCGTGGTGTGTTTGACCGTCATCCGCTGATCGCCCAGATGTTCAAAGCCAAGCTCAGCCAGATCATGGCCGAACTCGCCGTGGTATTCAGGAAGCAAGACATAGACCGCACCCTGATGCGCGGCGGCCAGCTGGGTCAGGCCAAAGCGGAGCACCGACGAGGCCAGTCCGCGCTCCGCCGGGTCGATCAGCAGGCTGATCACCGCCGCCTGGCTGCCCTGCCAGACATGCAGGGCGGCGCGCAGCACATCGTCGCGGCCCAGCACCCACGAGCGCTGGCGAACGCCATTGGTGCGCGAGCGAACCACCGGGAGCTGCCACGAGCGCGCGGTGCGGCCCTCGGCGCGTACGACGGCGGCCGGGGTAATCGACTCGTACAGGCGCTGGATCGAGTGGGGGTCGCGGCGGCTCTGCGGGCGCAGGGCGATCAGGGCGCTGCCCTCGGCCACATCGGGGGTCAGGGCGCGCCAGACCTGTCGGTTGGCATACGACTGAAAGCCGAGCTGGCGAAAAAGCTCATCGTAGGGGTTGCTTGATGACAGCGGCGCATAGATGCGCTCGATCCCCTGCCCGCCCATGCGCACCACAAACTCGCGCACCAGATGGTGCCAGACATCGGGGTCGGTGGGCTGGTTCATGCCGCTGCGAAACGGCTGAGCGGCCAGATACATCAGGTCGACTTCGGGGCTATTGAAGCGACAGCGGCCCTGCACATACCCGCGCAGGCCCCGCTCGCGGTAAACCATCATCTGGCGCTCCTGCACAAACGGCAGGGCACAGCGGAGGGCAAATCCCAGCGGGCGATGACCGCCAGCCAGAGTCATCTCGTTGAAGAGGATCAGGCGGGCATAGGGCATGCGCCGCACTTCAAACAGGTCAGTCAGCCGAACTGGTCGAATCAATCAGACTACTCCGTGGTATAGGCGCTAGATCGGCGGCTAGAGGTCGGGGATGTTGGCTTAGCGTGCTCTAGCCGCCAGGCTACCGCCCAGGATCACAGCTCCAAAAAGAGGCGATGGAAACGATCATCGCGGGTAAGCTCGGGATGAAACGCGGTGGCCAGGAACTGGCCCTGGCGGGCGGCAACAATCCGGCCGTCGGCCAGCTGGGCCAAAACCTCGACGCCTGGCCCGACCCGGTCGATCTGGGGGGCGCGGATAAAGACGGCTGGAAATGGCTCTTCGCCAAGCATTGGCACATTCAGGCCAGTCTCGAAGCTATCGAGCTGGCGTCCGAAGGCGTTGCGGCGGGCGGTAATATCCATCAGGGCTAAGGAGGGCTGGCCCTCGCGGCGGCCCTCGGTAATCTCACTTGCCAGCAAAATCATCCCCGCGCAGGTGCCCCAGATTGGCATGCCAGCCAGGGCGCGGGCCTTGATCGGCTCAAGCAGCTGGTAGGTCTCCAGCAATTTCCCAATTGCGGTGCTCTCGCCGCCAGGAATAATCAGGCGATCAATCTGCTCAAGCTGGGCGGGCAGGCGCACCTGGGTTGTTGCGACGCCCAGGTTGTGCAGCATGGCTTCGTGTTCGACAAAGGCGCCCTGCAGCGCCAGAATACCAACGTTCATCACTAAATCCTCGTGGCACTTAAGACGTTTAGAACGCCTCAAATGTTTCGTATCATGATACCACAACGCCGATCGGGAAGGTATCCATCGTGCGTATGAAGTGGATTAAAAAGCCAGGAGTACAAAAGGCAAGCCTTTTGTACTCCTGGCGGTCGGCGATTGGAGCGGCGGGACTACCAGCCGCGGCTGGCCATCAGCTCATTCTGCGGAATGGTGCTGATCTCGATGCCGACCATTGGCTCGCCCAGGTTGCGGCTCACCTCGGCCAGAATCTTGGCGTCGCGAAAGTGGGTGGTGGCCTCGACAATCGCCTTGGCGCGCTTGGCCGGGTCGCCGGACTTGAAGATGCCCGAGCCGACGAAGACGCCGTCGACGCCGAGCTGCATCATCAGGGCCGCATCGGCCGGGGTGGCGATGCCGCCGGCGGCGAAGTTGACGACCGGCAGCTTACCGCTGGCCGCGATCTGCTTGACCAGCTCGAAGGGAGCCTGCAGATTCTTGGCGGCCACATACAGCTCGTCCTCGTTCATGGCCTGGAGGCGGCGAATATCGCCCAGCACGGTGCGGGCGTGGCGGACGGCCTCGACCACATTGCCGGTGCCGGCCTCGCCCTTGGTCCGAATCATCGCGGCGCCCTCGGTGATCCGGCGCAGGGCCTCGCCGAGGTTGCGGCAACCACACACAAACGGGACCTTGAAGGCGTGCTTGTTGATATGATTCTCTTCATCAGCGGGCGTGAGCACCTCGCTCTCGTCGATATAATCGACCCCGAGCGCCTCCAGAATCTGGGCCTCGACGAAGTGGCCGATGCGGGCCTTGGCCATCACCGGGATGCTGACGGCGGCGATAATGCCCTCGATCATCTCGGGGTCGCTCATCCGCGCCACGCCGCCGTGCTTGCGGATATCGGCGGGCACGCGCTCGAGCGCCATCACGGCGACAGCGCCGGCATCTTCGGCAATTTTAGCCTGTTCTGGATTGATCACATCCATAATCACGCCGCCCTTGAGCATTTGCGCGAGGCCAACTTTGGTTGTAAAGGTTGATGTTTCCATGAGCAGTTTCCTTTTAGTGTTTTAGGTAGCCTAACAGTTGGCGCGTATTGTACCACGCAACAATCTAGACAATCGAGCAACACGGCGGTGAGACAATGTGGGACAATGGATGCTGGGGGTCGGGGGTCGGGGATCGGCCGCGAGTGCGATTTCAGGCGAGCGGTGTGGAATCTAGCAGCACGGACAGGCACGGAGATACGACCTCCGACCCCTGATCCCTGATCTCCGATCCCCAATCCCTACCGCTCGGACGTGCGCAGGGCGGCGAAGGCTTTGCGAGAGCCGAGGGCGACCATAATATCGCTGGCCTCGAAGCGAATATCGGGGCCGAGCGCGGTGATCATGGTCTGCTGGCGCTTGACGGCCAGCACGGTGATGCCATACTGGGATCGCAGCGGCACCTCGGACAGCAGCTTGCCGTGCAGCGCCGGAAGATGGTTCAGCGGCACCTCCTCCAGCCACCACTCGAGATTTTCGGTATGCACCAGCACGTCCAGCCACTCGACCACCGTCGGGCGGAGCACCAGGCTGACCAGGCGGCGCCCGCCCAGCGAGGCCGGCGTGATCACCCGATTGGCCCCGGCCCGCAGCAGCTTGGGCTCATCGTCCTCGCGAATGGAGCGGGCCACGATAAAGAGCTTCTCGTTGATCGCCCGCGCCGACAGGGTAATAAAGACGTTGATCGCATCGGTGCCGCTGCACACAACCAGCGCACGGGCCCGGTCGATCCCGACCGCGTGCAGAATGCGGTCCTCGGAGGCATCGCCCTGGTAGGCCAGAATACCGCGCTCGGTCAGCGCAGCGACCTTCGAATCGAGCGGCTCGACCACCACAAAGGCTTGATTCTCGCGCTGCAGCTCGACGACCACCTGCTGGCCGACCCGGCCATAGCCACACACAATCACATGCTCGCGCAGTCGACTAATTTGCTGATGCATTCGGCGCTCCTGACGCAGCCCTAGCTGACCCTCAATCGTCATCTCGGCGACAATTCCAACCAGATAGTAGAGTGTCCCGACCCCGGCGCCAATTAGCAGCACCGTCACCGCCTGGCCGGCGGGCGTAACCGGCTGCAGCGTGCCAAAGCCCAGCGTGGCGATAATCAACATTGTGACATAGAAGGACTGAAACAGGGTCCAGCCTTCCAGGACATAAAAGCTCATCGTGCCGATGGTAAGCGTCAGGCCAATCACGGTCATGCCCATACGCAGGCGGCGCAGCGACAGCACCCAATGGTCGCCGTGGTTGTTCATCGGAGCGGCTCAGCGGCCTGGTCGCCGCCACGGCTGCGCCGAACCGCCAGCAGATCGTCGATATCCTGGCGGCGGAGGCGCCGAATCGCCCCGAACTGATGGGCGCTGAGAAAGATTTTAGCCGCCTGCTCGATCTGCTCGGTGCGATGGAAGGCCTCGAGCAAGCTCGCCCCAACCGTCAGCGTGCCGTGGTGGTCGAGCAGCACGGCATCGTGGTGGGCGATCAAGGGCGCAATCGCCGCGCCCAGCGCCGGAGTGCCGGTCATGGCGTAGGGCACCGTCGGAATCTTGCCGAGGGTCAGGATGATCTCGGGCAGCACGGCTGGCTCCAGCGAAACCCCGGCCACGGTGCAGGCGATCGCCAGCGGCGGATGGGCGTGGACACAGGCCAGCACAGCGGGCCGGGCGCGATAGACCGCCAGATGCATCAGCAGCTCGCTCGACGGCGGCGCGGCGGCGGGATCGCGGGGCACGCCATCGCGGTCGACCACGATCAGATCGGCGGGATCGAGCAGGCCTTTGCAGCGGCCGGCCGGCGTGGTCAGCAGCCAGGTTTCGTCCAGAGCCACCGAAAAGTTGCCATCGTAGGCGGGGATCCAGCCACGTTGATAGAGCATTTGGCCGACAGCCACCATCTGCTGGCGCAGCGCAAGATATTCCATACCGAACTCCTAAAAGCGCATTGATCTTGGGGGAAGTCAGGCTACGTACTGGTGCTGTACTACCAAAGAATCAGGACAACAGAACTAGCCATTCGGTCGCCGATTCGATTAAGCACACGAGTTGGCCCGCATATAATATAATACACTTGTATCATCTGTGTGGCAGCAAGCCTGATAACTTCATAGCAGTGCAAGGAGATCCCATGTATCAATTTGATCCACAAGTGCCACTTGAAGTGCTTGAGTATCCCGAGCCAGCCGCGACCGACCGCAGTGGCCCACCGCTCACCCAGGGGGTTATCTTTATGCTGATCAGCACGACGGCGGCGGAGCACTGTAGCCCAGAGATTCTGGCGCTCTTTGATGACATCAAGCCAGAAGGCTGGTATGATGGCCAGCTGCTTGAGTCGGTCTTGAACAGCTTCGAGCAGCAGAATCCGCGCCTGGTGGTCGATATTGGCAAAAATATCTACTACACACTGGAGGGCCAGTTTCGCACGATGGGGCTTACCTCAGCAACCGATGTGATCAACACGATGCCGATGCTGTGGCAGGCGGTCACCCGCGGCGCCAGCGGCGAGTGGCGCAGCAGCATGCTCGGCCCCCACGAGGCCCAGATCGAGATGGAACAGCCCTACAACTGCCGCTTTGAAGAGGGCGCCATCCAGGGGGCGCTCGAATGTTTCGACGCGGCCAACGTAAGCATCAACCAGCATCACTGTATGCGCGACGGCGCGCCCTACTGCACCTTGAATATAACCTGGCAAGAATAACTCGCTCCTAGACCGAGCGTTTAACAGCGGGAAAACACTATGTCGCCAGAGCCAACAGAGCAATCACGACTAAATACGGAAGACCGAGCGCTGATTCGTTCGATTGGCACCCGGCTGCGACGGCTGATTCAAGGCGAGGTGCTCGATTATCAGCCCAACGAGCGCCGCGACGAGCTGGGGATCCTGGCCAATATGATCAATCGGGTTGGCAAAGAGCTGCGGCTGATTCGGCAGAAAGAGCAGAAGCAGCGCGAAGAGCTGGAAAACCGCCTGGAGGAGCTGCGGGCGGCCCAGGATGCCCAGCAGCGGCTTCAGTACACCATCGAAGAGCTCTCAACCCCAATGCTCAATATCTACCAGGGCGTGCTACTGCTGCCGATCATCGGGGGCATGGACGACCAGCGGGCTGAGAAGATGATCGACACGCTGCTTGAGCATGTGCAGAAAACCCGCTCCAGCGTCGTCATTCTGGATATCACGGGCATGGCGGTGATCGATACCCAGGTCGCCAATGCCCTGATTCGGGCGGCGCAGACCAGCGCCCTGCTCGGGGCCAGCGTCATCCTGTGTGGAATGACCCCGGATGTCGCGCAGGTTGTGGTGAGCCTGGGGATTAACCTGGCGGTGTTTCAATCGTGCAGCGATCTCCAGGCCGGGTTGAAAATCGCCCTCCGCATGACAAATCACCGGATTGTAACTATATAATTCGCGTACCAATAGGTCATAGCCAGGACGATTGTCCTGGCTTATATTTTTAATGATTATCTGCTCATTCTATTTTCAAAACATACAAGGAGATTCTCTATGTCTGAAGTATCCCGACGCACTTTTTTAAAGAGTGTTATTGCTGGCGCAGCAGTGCTTGGCTTCGATCCGCTCAATCGCTCGTGGGTCACCAGCGCCAGCGCGGCCACCGAAGGGTTCCCCAGCTTTGATGGGGTGCTGTATACCGATGCCGCCTCGCTGAGCGCCGCCGCCGATGATTTTGGCCACATCATCCACCGTCAGCCGACCGCCGTGCTGCAGCCTGGCTCGGTCAACGATATTATCAAAATCGTGAAGTTCGCCCGCCGCCACCAGATCAAAATTGCTGGGCGCGGCCAGGGCCACTCGACCTATGGCCAGCCCCAGGTGGAGGCCGGCGTGGTCATCGACATGACCAGCCTCAGCACGATTCACGCGATCACCCCCAGCTACGCCGATGTTGACGCCGGGGTGGTCTGGAGCACGCTGACCCTGGCCACCCTAGCCCAGGGCCTAACCCCGCCAACCCACACCGACTACATTGAGCTATCGGTCGGCGGCACCCTGAGCGTCGGCGGCATCGGCGGCACCAGCTCGCAGTATGGCGTGCAGGCCGACAATGTGCTGGAGATCGAGGTGGTCACTGGCGAGGGCAAGCTCGAGCGCTGCTCGCCAACCCACAAGCGCAAGCTCTTCAACGCCGTGCTGGCCGGGCTGGGCCAATGTGGCATCATCGTCCGGGCCAAAGTTAAGCTGATTGCGGCGCCAACCCAGGCCCGCACCTTCCTGGTGTACTACACCGACATCGCCATCTTCACCGCCGATCAGCAGACCCTGGTTGACGATGAGCGCTTCAACTATGTCGAGGGCCAGGCGGTTCCCAACGGCACCGGCGGCTGGATGTTTATGCTTGAGGTGGCCGCGTTCTACTCGGCGCCGACGACCCCAGATAACGCC
>DAOTUS010000195.1:0-1789 GCA_034437415.1 Herpetosiphonaceae bacterium | reverse complement strand
TAGGTTGGGTGACATTGGCGGGTGGTTATCGCCAACAACCTCGATCCAGCACCGACCTCCACCGCATCCACGAACCGTGGCTGTTGCCAACCCAAAGCTGGATCACCGAGACATTTTATGGATCCAAGAATAGCGCATACGTGCGTAACCTGCAAGTAATACGTGGCCTCCTTGCACCCTTAAGATCGTCTGAGGGGAACCTTGGCCGCATTCCTCCCCGCAGCACGCTGCGGGGTTTCCAGCGGAGGTTTTATGAAGCAACCTAACAGCCAGCCATTGATCGATATTCGGGATGTGTGTAAATCGTTTATTGAGGGCGGCCACGAGCGAATTGTCCTGCATCAGGCCAATTCCCAGATTCAACGCGGCGAGTCGGTCGCGCTGCTCGGCCGCTCCGGCTCGGGCAAGTCGACCCTGCTGAATATTCTCAGCGGCATCGATGCGCCGACAACCGGGGCGATTATGATCGATGGCGTGGCGCTCCACAGCCTCAGCGAGCGCGATCGGACGTTGTTCCGGCGCCGCAACATTGGCTTTGTGTTTCAGTTCTTCAACCTGATTCCAACCCTGACGGTCGAGGAGAATGTGCTGCTGCCGCTTGAGCTGAACGGCACCGTGACCCCGGCCAAGCGCGACGGGGCGCGTGAGCTGCTGCGCCGGGTTGGCCTGGGCGATCGCGGCGGCGCCTTCCCCGATAAGCTCTCCGGCGGCGAGCAGCAGCGCGTGGCCCTGGCCCGCGCCCTGGCCCACGACCCGGCCCTGGTTCTGGCCGACGAGCCAACCGGCAACCTGGACGCCGCCACCGGCGAGCAAGTCCTGCAGCTGCTCGATGATATGACCCGCCAGGCCGGCAAAACCCTGATTATGGTCACCCACTCGATCGAGATCGCCGCCCGCGCCGACCGCATTCTGCACCTGGAAGATGGCCGGCTGGTTGAGCGCACGCTGCACGAGGTGACCGAATGAGCCTGCTTCGTCGCAACAGCTGGCGCTATCTGCTGCGCCACCCGGCCCAGATGCTGCTGGCGATCCTCGGGGTCGCCCTCGGTGTCGCCGTGATGGTATCGATCGACCTGGCCAACGGCAGTGCGCTGCGGGCCTTCGAGCTGTCGTCCGAGTCGATCACCGGCAAGGCCACCGACCAGATTGTCGGCGGGCCAAACGGCCTGCCCACGGCGGTCTATCGCCAGATTCGGGTCGATCTCGGCCTGCGGCTGTCGGCGCCGGTGGTCGAGGCCAATGTGGGCCTGCCCGACCGTCCCGGCCGCTCGTTTCGCCTGCTTGGCGTTGATGCCTTCGCCGAGGAGCCGTTTCGCCCCTATCTTGGCAGCACCGCAACCCGCGGCGCAAACCTGGGGGCGCTGCTGACCGAGCCAAACACCGCGATCATCGCGCTCGAGACCGCTCAGACGCTGGGGATCACCAACGGCGACACGCTGGAGATTCGGGTCGCCGGCGTGCGCCAGCCGCTGCGGATCGTCGGCCTGATCGCGGGGCTCGATGACCTGAGCCGCCGCGGCCTAGCCGATCTGCTGGTGACCGATATTTCGACCGCCCAGGAGCTGCTCGGCCGCCCCGACCGGATCTCGCGGATCGACCTGATTCTGCCCGAGGCCACCCGCGCGGCGACTCTGGCCCAGATTCGGGCGATCCTGCCCGCCGACGCCGAGCTGACCACGCCGGGCGCCCGCTCGGCCACCTTCAGCCAGATGACGCGGGCCTTCGAGGTCAATCTGCAGGCGCTCAGTCTGCTGGCGCTGATTGTGGGCGTCTTTCTGATCTACAACAC
>DAOTUS010000194.1:0-2479 GCA_034437415.1 Herpetosiphonaceae bacterium | reverse complement strand
CCGGCCGCAGCGGCGGCCACCTGCCCAGAGGGCACCCGCCCCGTGGCCCAGAGGGCACCCCGGCGAGGGGAAGCAGTGGGGTACAACTGGCCCGAATCGCGACTTTGCACATGCCCTGCCCACTTGTGGGTGGGCTGGCCGCCGCCTTGCGCAGCGTGCGGGTGGCGTGGTTGATAATCCAGGCGGTCGCTGGCGCGGGCGACTCGGCGGCCCAGCGGTTGCAGAGCGCCTGCACCCACTCTGGCTGGGATTTGCTGGCGTCGTTGAGCCAGTTGGCCACCGAGAGCTGGACGTAGCGCTCCCCGTCGGCGCGAACCGGCTCCAGCAGCGCCAGCCCAACCGCCGGATCGCGCTTGAGCGCGGCGATGTGGGCGCACCAGACCCCGCGTGGCCGCGTGCTCTCCACCGCAAAGCGGCGCAGATTGACCGACTCCGCGCTGGCCCAGGGCTGGAGCAGCGCTACGGCCTCCTCCAGCTCGCTGGCGATCTGCGGGCGCAGCGCCATCCAGGCCCACTCGCGCACCCCAAAGTGCTGGTCGTCGGCGAGCGGGCGCAGCAGCTCCAGGCGCTCCTCCAGCGGGCGCCCAGGCAGCGCGGCGACCATATACGCCGCCCAGCCGCGCACGGTGTCGGCGGGATGTTTCACCAGTCGGCGCAGTCCATACAGGCCCAGCTCCTCGCCCAGGGTCGTGCCGATCACATTCATCCGCTGCACAATCCCCGCCGTGGCATCCAGCCGCTCGGCGATCAGCTCGGCGACCTCGGGGACGGTCGCCTGCACCAGCGCAAGCAGATCGATCGCCAGCCCCTCGGCCAGGGTCGCGGTCGCCAGCTGGCCAGCGTTGAGCTGGGCCAGAATCTCGGGCGGGATATCGGCCATTCTGGTGGCGCCCTTGCGCTCAGGCTGGTCGGTTGAAGCTGAATGCGCCATCGGTATCTCCAAAACACTATCAGAGCGTATTATCGCAGACTTTTCAGTCCGGCTCGGTCCAGGCCATCACCGCCATTGGCAGGGCCTGAATCATTGATAAGGGCCAGATGATCAACGGGGGAGAGATGTTCGTAAATAAGCCAGCCAGACTGTTCTTATTGAAAATAAAGACCACCATATACCCCAAAAAGGTCAGCCAGATACATATCATTAGAATATGAAATGCTGTGCGGTAGGCCTGGCTGCTGATTTTATTCTGGCGCTCGTCAAGCAGGCGGGGAGCTTGGAGACTAATCGCCTTCATTGGCAGAGAAAGTTTTAGGTAGCACACAAAGCTCATCAGCAGGCATGCAACTATCCCATAGACCAAGATGAACGGGGCAGTTGGAGTAATCAGGCTGGTCAATAGCAATGTCCCCAGCTCCGATCTCCATCACCACCACCAGCAGGCGGCGGCGGGTGCGCGAGAGCGGGTAGGCCAGCTCAGATTGGGGTTTCCGCTCAAAGTGCGGGTGGCTCATTGGGTGCTCCTCGTTTCTTCGGGATACAGCGCTTCGCTGAATGGTCGAAAAGGCTCGCGGGAGAAAATCGCCTCGATCGGCAGGCGAAAAAAATCGCTGATCCGAAAGGCCAGCTCCAGGCTCGGGCTGTACTCGCCGCGCTCCAGATAGCCAATCGTCTGATAGTTGACCCCCAGGCCGGAGGCCAGATCCTGGCGGCTCAGCCCGCGCTCGGCCCGCAGCACCGCCAAGCGGTTGTAGATCGGTTTCTCAGGCATAGGTGTCGCTCTCTGGCAAGAAAAATATATATCTGCCGGATGAAATGTAGTACATGTACAACAAAATGTCAATAGGGGATATAAAAAATATTGGGGAGAGACAGCAGCGCGGCCCTGTGTTTGAGCACAGGGCCGCGCTGTTAGGAACCGAAACCTGCCAAGCTTAGGGCTTGACTTTGAGCGGCTGGGCGTTGACCTCGATGTTCTCGACCACGCGGGCCGTGGCGCCAGCCACGCTGCTGGTGCCGGTGAGGCTGACATCATCGACGAAGAACGAGGTGGTCAGGCTGCTGTCGGTGGTGACGGTGAACTGGACGCGGACGGTCTGGCCGGCGTAGGCGGCCAGGCTCAGGGTATCCTGCGACCAGACGTTCTTGGCCGAGGCGTTCGACCAGGAGCGCAGGGTCGTCAGCAGCGTGCCGCTGGTGCTGTAGATGCGGACGCGCAGATAGTCGTAGGCGGTCGCGCTGGTCTCGTTGGTGGTGTTGTACCACCAGTATTTGAGCGAGCCGTTGCTAGGCACCGTCACGGTCTGATAGAGCGTTTCGCTGGCGCTGTTGTAGCCGCCAAAGTAGGCGCTGTAGCTGCCCGTGCGCGGCCGGGTGGTCGAAGGAATCGTGTAGCCGCCGCTGGAGGTCTGCACCCACGGGCTGGTGCCGGTCTCGAAGCCGGGGTTGAGGATCGCGTTGCCGCCGACCGCCACACCAATTGTCGGCGGGGTGACGGGCGTGCTGGTGGCGGTCGGCGGGGTGACGGGCGTGCTGGTGGCG
>DAOTUS010000193.1:0-16154 GCA_034437415.1 Herpetosiphonaceae bacterium | reverse complement strand
GGAATGGCCAGGTGGTTCTCGGGGACGAACAGGCTGCCCTGGGTGCTGCCCTGCGGGGCGAGCTTGCTCAGCGTGCGGGTCAGCTCGGGCGCGGAGATCCGGCCGCTGAGCTGGGCCGCAAAGGCGTTGGAGATGGCCGTGACCTGCGCGGCGGTCTCGTGGACGAACTCCAGGCGGAAGTGCTCGATCCCGGCCCGGCGCCACTCATCCAGGTGCTTGCTGGCCTCCTGGGCCTGGGCGCCAAACACGGTGTTACGGCAGCCGACATCGGCCATCACCGGGTGCTCGCGGCCGTTGACGTCGCGCAGGGCCACGCGGTTCTTCTCGCACGGGTGGCCGCAGTCCTTGTAGGTCGTGCCGGCGGAGAGGAAGCGGCAGAAGACACAGTGCTCGGTGTGGAACACCGGCAGATGCTGGTAGGCGATCACCTCCAGCCGCTCGGCGCCGATGCTCTGCCCAAGCGCCGTGATCTGGGCGGCGTTGAGGTCGTGGGTTGGGGTCAGCCGCTGCAGACCAAGCTGCAAAAAGGTGTCGGCGGTGAGGACATTGGCCAACGTCATTGCAAGGATGTGTTGGGGATGATGTGGCTGAGTCTGTTCCTTCAGCTAGGACCATGTCTGAGTATCGGGTTCTGCGGCGCTTGCATCGCTGGAGCCGGCCCAGGGCGGCGTCGCGGCGCAGGAGATACGCATACAGGAACGGCGTTTCAATGCCGAGGGCTTTGCCGAGATCGCCCTGGGTATACACCAGAATACGCACAAGCGCCCGCACATAGCGCTCCAGCAGCGCCAGCATCCCGGCGTTGGTGCGCAGCGTCAGTTCGGCATACCGCTCGTGCCGGTTCAGGTGCGCCAGTTCCTCCGGGGGAATGATGGCCTGTGTGACCAACTCCCAGAGGGCATAGGGATCGTCCAGGGCGCGGGCGGCGGTGTAATCGCCGATGCTCCCCAAAGCGGTGGTCGCCAGTTCAATCGTTTGTTTTCGAGTGCTTGAGAGCAAGGCACAGAGCGGACCAACAGCTGCGGTACCAAGGAGAGGCAGGACTGGGAGCAGGCGTTCGACGTCGCTCCATGTTGCCGTGGCAACAATCTGCATGACCTCTGGAATGTAGGCATCCTGGTAGGTTGTACAGACCGCAACAGCGGCATCAACACGCGCCGCTTTTGAGCCGAACTGAATACGGAGGAGATCAGCCATGGTGGTCCTTCCTTTATACGCCAAGGCCCCAGTGCTGCTGGCGCTTAGCTCGCGACGTACTCGTAGCACATGAGCTTCAAATCCTCGCGGGCAATCCGGACGCCCGGCTTTTTTTCAGCCGCGGCGGTTGGTGGTGGCTCACCATGCATTTTCCGTAGCTCGCGGACGGTCTCGATCAGGCCGTGCGCCTCGTTCGTGCTGCTGTAGAGCTGGAGGGCTTTGCGCAGCTGCTGAACCGCCGCGCCGACCAGCGGCTGTTTGAGAAATTTCCGCAGGTCGCGCAGCTCGCTGCGATCAACCCTGGGGTTGTTGAGCTGGGACTGAAGCACCTGGGACGTAAGGGTTTGTTCCTCAGCAACGGGCTTATTCACCAGAACAGCGACTTCTTGCTGCTCAACATCGCCGAGAATGCTGGCGATGATTTTCTCCTGGATCTCGAAGACATCAACCTCTTGGTAGGGCGGCGGAAGGCGTGGTGTGTCGGGGCTACACGCAATAATTTGCATGATCTGATAGCGGTTGTCGCTGATTTTTCGCGTTTCTAGATCATAGTAGCGCCAGAAATGCGCTCGACCACTCTCACGCGGCGCCGTAAAGTAGAAGAACATGCCCTTCGCACTGCGCCGCTCGATGCCTGAGTGAATACCATCATCCAGATCGCTGAGCCAGCGCTGCGCGTCGGTGCTCAGAACTTTTTGCAGCTCAGCCATTAGGCCTTCGCTGCTGGCCAGTTCCAGAAAGTTTTCTTGCTCCTCAATCACCGTTGCATCCTCGGCCGCGATCCGCTTGAGGGTGTTGAAGTCACGTGGCGTGACAACTTCGCCCAGCACGCTGGCATCCAGAAAGCCGGTCTGGTTGATCATATCGATCTTTGCCGTCAGGCTCCGCACCAGCCCGAGCAGCGCTTCCAGGGCACGCTCCGGGAACATGTTGTAGATGCTCAGCTCCGCAAATGCGGTGCCAAGGCGATCAATTCGCCCCGCCCGCTGCACCATGCGCGTCGGGTTCCAGTGCAGATCGTAGTTGATCAGGTAGCCGCAGTCTTGCAGGTTGTGCCCCTCGGACAATACATCGGTTGCAATCAGCAGATCGACTTCTTGCGGAGTTCCGGCATACTCTGGATGGCCGTTGGCAACCGGCGCAAAGTGGGCGACCGTTCGGGTGCGGTCGCTGGACTTGACGCTGCTATCAATCCGCCGAATTAGCGGTTCATCAAGACTCTGGCGCCATGCCGCATGGTCGTCGCCGGTCAAGGCATCGTAGACATAGCGGGCGGTATCTTTATAGTAGGTGAAGACGATGACTTTCTGCCCCCGCAGATCGGTCTCCAGGAGCGTTTTGAGGCGCTGAAGTTTCGCATCCTGCTGGATATCAATGGCTTTGATGGAATGCCAGATGTCGCTCAGCGCATCAATATCGTCCTGGAGCGCGCGATGCAGCCGCCGCCGATCGTATTTGGCGGCATCGAGCCGCGGCAGCTGGGCAATAATCCGTCGCGCCGCCGTATTCTCGTCCAGCGCTGACGCCCGCGATACCGGCGTGAGATCGTCGAGATCGTCTTCTTCCTGCTCCAGCAGGCGCATGGCCACCTGAAACGAGGCGGAGTCCAGAATAATGCCATCCTGCACATACTCGCCAAAGGTCTTGACGAACTCAAGGCCGCGCCGAATGGAGATGCGAAACGACTCGATGCTCGACTCAAGCCGTTTGAGAAAGCGGCTCTTGAAGATGCCAACGAGCGCCACCTGCCGCCCAAGCTCAAAGTCATCCTGCTCTTTCTCAGAGCGCTTGTAGCGTTCCAGGCTGTAGTGGGCGAGATGAAGCCCCTCGATACGCTGCACGATGTCTTTGTAAAACCCTTCATAGGTGGCCTGCAAGTTGTACTCGATGGTGTGCAGGCGGCGCTGTGGCCAGCTGATCAGCTGGCCGCGAATCATCGCTTCGGGATAGGTGCGGCGGATAAACTGGCGCGTACGCCGAATGACCACTTCCTCCAGCAGGTTGAAAATCCGGATGCTGCCCTGCTCAACCGAGTCGCGCCGCGCCGCCAGGAAGTAGGCGTACAGGTCGCCGATGCCCGCCGAGGCAAAATAGGTGCGGTCGTTGCCGGTAAACAGGTTGATCTGGTTGTAGAGATCAAAGATGTTGTTGTTGATCGGTGTTGCGGTCAGCAGGATCAGCTTTTTGCGCCCACCGCCGCGCCCGCGCCGGCCGTTGGCCGCCAGGATTGTCTCAAGCTGCAGGTAGCGTTTCGCGCGCTTGTTGCGGAAGTTATGCGCTTCATCAACCAGGATCACGTCGGCGTCGGCGATCGCGTGCATGTCGAATTCGTCGGTTCCCAGGCGCTCCTGGGTGATCACGTGCGCAGCGATCGCGGCGCCGCGCAGCTCGTGCTCCCACATTGGTTTCAGCGACGCCGGGCAGATGACCAGCGCCTTCTGCCGCTGGTGGTAGGCGTAGTCCTCCAGGAGCTTTTTGCCGATCCAGGTTTTGCCCAGCCCGACCGAGTCGGCGACAATAACGCCATCGTACTGCGCCAGGATGCGTCGGGCCTTGCGCACTGCATCGTCCTGGAATTCCGAGAGTTCAACGGCGGATCGGGTGGCGGGCGCTGCGTCGTCGCTACCCAGATCGTCCTTGAAGTACTCGTACAGCGCCTTCATGTAGATCTCGTAGGGCGCGTACTCGCGACCGCCAAATTTGGAGCTTTCCAGCAGTTCGATCAACTGTTCTTTGTGGTCCGCCGCACGCTGCCACTGCTCCTCGTACCAGGCGGCCAGATCCATGATCGCCCGTGCGCCAACTTCACTTTTGAGCAGGCGCTGATCACCAGCCGAGACGCTGGCGCTCAGGTGCGTGGCGGCGTGGTGGCTGACCTCGCCCCGGGCTTCGGGATCAGCGATATCGTGCTCATCGAGCAGGGTTTTGTGCACCAGGTTCAGCTCACGGTTGCTCAATAGCCCCGGCCCGGTGAAGTTGCTGCTGCCAACAATGCCGACCAGCGGATTGAGCTGGTCAAACAGGGCGTGCTGGTCGTGTTGCCCGCCATACAGCAGATAGCACTTGGCGTGCAGAAACGCGCGGCGGCCTTTCTCAGCGGGATCGTGACCGAGATAGAGGCGTACGGACACATCATCGCGGCGCAGAAAGCGAACCAGATCCTCGACCAAGCGCAGGGTAGTTTCCTTCAGCGGCTCGGCGTTGAGCTCGTGGCGCAGGTAGGCGCGCGAGTCGGGGCGCACACCAACGTCGTCGCTTTCCTCGGGGTTGTCGCCCAGCAGCAGGCGCAGACGGCCGACCCCCGGCAGTGTGACACGCAGGTGCTCAAAGCCGCGGATGCTAAAGTAGGCAGTGGCAATGTCAACGGTCTGGCCCGGCTCGCGGCCCAGCAGATCGTTGAGCACATCGGCCAGCCGCACGCTGATGTTGTCGATGACGTAGGGAATATGCATCAGGCTGACTCCGCTCCCGGTGGTGGATCACGGTCCAGTTCATCCAGCACCAGCACGCGAATGTCGGTGACCCGTTTGATCCCCCGATCATTCGTCAAAAAAGCATCACATCCCGCATCAAGCGCCGTGGCGACGTGCAGCGCGTCCGGTGTCCGCAGATTGTAGCGGGCCCGCAGATCAGCGGCGCGTTCGGCAACGCTGGCGCTCAGGGGCAGCAGCGTCACATGCTGGGTCCGGTAGAACATCTGGCGATAGCGTTCAGCGAGCGGCAGATCATGGTTCTGGAGCGGTTTCATCAAGGTTTCGACCAGCGTTATCACCGATGTGTCGACGTGAATCTGTCCTTGGGCAACGGCGAGAAAGATCGTGTGCATCGTTTCCACATAGCCCTCACGCCGCTCGGTGTAGTAGATGAAGGGCGCGGTGTCAACGTAGAGCCGCTGGATGGTCGCCAGGGTTGCACGGAGTGTCATGGGCGATTGTCCCATTCGTCCCGCATGCGATTCACCCCGGCCTGGGGATCGTCGTCGTCGGCAAGATGGGCGGCCATGCCCTCAAACTCGAGAATGCTATGCGCCGATGGCATCTCCAGCGAGTCGATCAGCAATTTTGCCAGCTCTTTGCGTTCGCTGAGGCTCAGCGTTTTCGCCTGTTCTAAAACTTCAAGCACTGTCATGGTCTTTCTCCTGCGGCATTACACGGTGTGGGGCCGATAGATAATCTTGTCGGTTGGGTCATCGAAAATATTGGTTTCAGTGCGGCCTTCTTCAATCTTTTCGTAGCCAGCCTTACGCGCACACTGCGAGAGCTTAAGCCCAATACATTCGTGCGCCTTGTTGAAGATGTAGTCCGGGAAGTGCTGCCGGCAGCGCCAGAGCAGCTCCACATAGTCGGCCTGATTCTTCTGGGCCAGCCGCTTGACGAACTCCTGCGAGGTAAACTCGTTTCGCCCGTTCTGACGCAGATTGTGTTCGCAAAGTTCTCGCATACGTTCGTCAACGTTCTCAAACATACGGTCGGTCAGATCTTTGTAGGTAAACTTGGTCATAGCAACTCCTCACTTGATACATTGGTCGGCCCTACGATCCATACTTCTCCTCGCCCGCGCACTGGGAGAGGGGTGGCGCACAGCGCCGGGGAGAGGGTTTAAACCAATCCGAGAATGCCGATCGTCCAAACACGAACCTGCTGGGCCTCGCTGCGAATAATCACCTCGGCGTGGGCGGCTTTGTTGCGAATATCGCGGATGGCATTATCATTCAAGGTTTTCGCCATCCCGCTGGGGCCGTAGACGCGGGTGGCGGCGTCGGCGATCTGGAGACTGACAAAGCTGCGCAGCGCGATTTCCTTGCTGCTGCTGAGGAGAATCATAAAGTTGCCCAGCGTAAGTTTCCTTTTACCAAGCATATATTCTTGCAGGAATGAGTTGGCGCAGTCACTGTCGGTGTAGCGCTCGCGGAATGGCGTGAAGATGCGCTGCTGGAGCACGACTTCCACCGCTTTGGTATAGGGGATGACGCTGGCGGAGAAGTCCATCTGCTCCGACAGCGTGCTCAGGTTGTAGTCGCCGGTGAGGAGGAAGGTGGGCGCGGCCGGCGGCAGCGTGCGCCAGTTCGGCAGCTCGCGGTCGAGCATGGCCTCGATGCTGGTTGGCTCGATCCGCTCGAAGAAGCGCTCGGCGGCGGGCAGCATGCCCTCGGCAATCAGCGTGAGCTTTTCCTCGTCGTCGGTGAGCTTGGCGTTGGCGACGACCTGGGCCTTGGCCTCGGTCAGCGCTTGCTCGTACTGCGGGCGCTCGATCAGTTCGATCTCGGCGTCGCTCAGGCCGTACAGTCGGTAGACGATCTTGTCGATCAGCGCGTCGGTGCGGCTCAGGTCGGCCTTGATCGGCAGCAGGGTTTGCAGGGTCTTTTCGTATTCCTGCTCGATCTGGCCCTCGACGTCGCTCAGCGCCACGGCGTAGCGCCCGCGGTTTTCGTGTAGCCTGTAGTGGAAGTCGCGCCAGCCAACCGGGCCTGCGCCTTTTTGGTAGTCGCCCAGGTAGTTCTGGATAATGCTTTTGCCCTTTAGGCTGTCGATGCCGGTCTCATCATTCTTGGGCTGGATCTTCAGCCGCCCCTCCAGCCAGCCCAGGAAGCGCCTGACTTCGGTCTGCTTGGCTTTGTTGAGGTCGATCATGCGCTGGGCCAGGTGCGCCAGCAGGTCGTGGACCACGTCGGTCTGGTCGGCGGCGATGGCGGCCTGCGCCTGTCCCATCAATCCCGCGCTGTCGCCCGCGTCGTAGGCGGCGATGGCCTGCCGGGTGAGCCGCTCGCGCTCGGCGGCGGGGGTGGTGAAGGTGATGTTAAATACAGGTATTTTTGAAAGAAATTGCTTATTTGCGGAAACATAGTTGCCACGAAACCTAGTGCTTATTTTTCTAATATACCAAGTAGCAATTTGAGAATTTAGTAATGCACATATATAAAGGTAGCTATAGTCTACTAATTGTCGGTTTAGAGTAACACCACCCACATCAACATTATCTAGGTAGAATTGGCCACTAACATCATAGGCACAGGTTAACCTTTCAATAAGTCTCGGTACGCAGAGTTTCTCAATTTCCTGGCGCCCCATATTCTTAAGGTAAATATATCCGTGCCAATCTTTACCTTTCAATTTGCCGTTTTCACGATTTTCCAATATTTCTCTATTAATGAGCAGATAATCAGCAGTATGAGGATAATATTTTCTTATTTCATTAAATGAAATAACTTTAATTTGATCATTATGCAACTCATAAGGAAACAGCAAATATTGCATAGGACATAAACATCCATACCTATCTACATCAGATCCACTGATAATTGGATGCAATAAATCTATTTCCATTTTCACATCGCTTGACAAAGATTTTGAATATAGAATTACGTTATCATTGGTATTGATAGTAGATTTTTCAAGTATAAAAACTTCATCAGCACTTGTTTGTATCCCAACAAAAATATCTGAAATATCTCCAAGTCTTTTAGAATTTTTCATAAGTCCAGCGATTAATTCTGCATCCAGTCCGATATTAAAATTCCATTCATTCTTGTGTAGTTCATCGCTCTCTAAAATACCTTGTACATAACCGCTACCTGGCCATCGATCTAGATCATTAACGCCAATGAATTTAAAACTATCTTGACTATTCCTTGTCAAAATAAGTAAGCAAATATAAGTTGTTGCTCCTTTAAAAATTTGAATATCACCAAAATGAACAATTTGAAAAAGGCTTTTCCCATTTGATATAAGGTTACGCAAAGAACTCCCATAGTTTGACTCTAAAAATTTATGGGGAACTATGTATGTTTCTTTGCCATCAATATTGATTAACCTTAATCCCTGCTCGATGAACAAAGCATAGATATCATAACTCTGAGATGCTGATCTAAAGTCCTCAGCAAAATAATCAAAATCGTCCTTCTGTAAGGTTTGAACACGTATATACGGTGGATTCCCCACCACCGCATCAAAGCCGCCGCCCTCGACCAGCTGCACATCCTGGCCGCCGGGCGTGGCGGGGGCGAAAAAGACCTCGGGGAACTCCAGCTCCCAGTGGAAGAAGCGCTTCTCGCGGGCGGCGCCCAGGGCGGTGGCGGCGATAGCGGTGCTGGGGATGAGCGAGTCGCTGAGCGGCGTGGCCGGATCGTGGAGCCAGTCCCTGGTGCTGGCATCGCGCAGGAACACATTGACATAATCGGTCTTGACCTTCTTGGGCGGCGCGTTGCCAAACCAGCGCGAGGTATACACATCGAGCATGCGCTTGTAGGGCGCGAGGTGATCGCTGGCATCGCGGTAGGCGGCGGCGCTCTGGCGGCTCTGGGCGACCGTGTTATCGCTGAGATAGCTGACCTGGCGCATCAGATCGGTGGCCAGCATCACGCCGGCGAACTCGCTGCCCTCCAGCATATGCATCTGGGTGCCGCCTTCGAGGTATTTTTGGACCTCCTTGATCCGCGCCCCAACCAGGCTATTGCCGTGCTTGAGATGGTGGTCGAGGAAACTCAGCGGCGCGCCGAGGGTGAAGGCGTCCAGCCACAGCGAAACCTTGGCCAGCTCCACCGCCATCGGATTGAGGTCCACGCCATAGATGCAGCGCTTGAGCACAGCGCGCTTGAGCAGCGCCACGCGGGTCAGGCGGCCGGCATCGATCGAGACATGCTGGCGCTCCATCTCATCCAGAATATCGCTGCGAGTCTGATCGATAAACGCCCAGACCGGGTTCTCGCTCCAGCCGTTGAGGAAGCTGATCAGGCGATTGCTGGCGTAATCGACCACCTCGACCAGAAAGTGACCGCTGCCCATCGCGGGGTCGAGGACGCGCACATTGAGGCACTCGTCCACCAGGCGCTGCATGGGCGGCTCGTTCCAATACACGGCGGGCGACTCCTGTCTGCCGCTCGATTTCTGGCGCGCCTGGACGAGCTTCGTATAGTCGCGAAAACCTTTTTGGGCGGCGTGGAGGCGGGGCGCCAGATCCGTGAACATCCGATCGAGGACCGGGCCAACCGTATGCTGGACAATGTACTTCACAATGTAATCCGGCGTATAGTAGCTGCCGGTGGCCTTGCGCTCCTTCTTATCATTCTCAAGGTACACATCGCCCTTCTCGATCGTCGCCAGCGGCTTCTTGACCGCGGCGAAGGGCTGATACACCTCTTTATTCTTTTCCTTGGTGACCGCCAGCTGCTCGGCCGCGATGCGCAGCCGGAACTCCAGCAAACCCTCGTAGATACTGCCAAGCTGGCGGACGCCGAGCGACTTGAAATCGATAAACACCAGCGCCTTGGAGCGCGAATCCACATCGCGGGCCAGGCGGTCCAGGCCGACGGCCAAAAAGCGATCCGGGATCGTGTAGGTGGCCAGGAAACTGCCCTCGGCGGTGGCCGGGCTGAACAGGCCACCGTTGTAGGTCGGCATATTCAGCGCATCCGACCCCTGATCGATGACCGTAAACAGATTCTGGAGCCGATCGTAGAGCGCCGTTGATCCAGCCTGGTAGAATGTCCGCAGCTTCTCCGGCGATTCACTGATCAGCGTCCCGCCGTGCGCCGCGATCTCCGCCTTGATCCGAGCCAAACTCTGCTCGCGATAGCCGTGGGCCTCATTGACAGGTAAGAGATCCAGACTCTCGGCATAGAGAATAAACATCACCCGATACAGAAACGTCAGCGTACCGGAGAACACAGCGGCCAGCGCCGAATCATCGACCGTCACGCTCCGGGCGCGCATATCGGCGATAAAGCCCTTGGCAAACTGCGGAAAGATCTCGACAAACACGCGGTCCTTGAGCCGATCACCAAGCTCCTTGGCATAGGCGGCCGAGTTTTTAAGCAGCGTCTCCAGGAAGCCGGTGAACGCCTGGTGCCGAAACAGCAGCCACCAATATTTCAGCGCCGTGGTCTGCTCGGTAGAGGCAAGGGCTTCTTCCAGATCGACCTCGTAGTAATTCGTGGCCTTATTGCTGGCCGTAGCCGAGTACAGCCGCCACAGCTTGCCATTGGTCACAATCACCCACGGGGCGACTTTCGCCTCCAGGAGACTCACGACCGTCGCGCCGGGGATCTCGAATGCGCCGCCGGACTCAGCCTCTTCACGAGCCTCATCGGGCGCATCGAGATTGCGGTTCCAGACATAGGTGAGCGCAGCGGCGACCGGCGTGCTGCCATCACCGGGCGCATAGAGCAGATAATCGGCCTGACGGTCGGCTCCAGCCGAGGGCGGCTGCGCGACAGCGTTGAAGCCCAGCAGGCCGAAGATCGGCGCATACAGACCGTCGCGGATCGCGGATTCCGGCTTGCCGCTGTAGGATTCGCGGGCTGAGACCAGGCGCTTGAACACCTCGCGCCCAACGGGACGCACATCCTCATCCCACTCTGGGGTTAACCGGGCATCAGTAAGCCGCTCGTTGAGATAGTAGTCCGAGAACAGCGCCCGGTTATTGAAATACTGCTCGCTCCATTCAGCGAGCGTGTACGCGGACTGCAACTTTTCCCACTGATAGGCGGAGTCCGCCTCGGTGAAGGTAAAGCGCTTCAACACCCGCAGCGCAACCAGATCAGGATTGGTGCGATTGACCGTAAGCGCTATGGGGCGGATCACCAGCTTGAGCGGCTGGAACTTGCTCTGGCTGCGCTCCTCGCTTTTGTGGAGCAGCACGAAGTCGAGTTCAGAGTAATCATGGGTCAGAACCAACAGAGCATTTTCGGGCCGGTCGCGAAACCGCCGGGCAATCTCATTGCGCAGCCTAGCGGTAACGGAGCGCACCTCAAACAAATAGATCGTAATATCGCCATCTTCGGGGTCCGTCCCGATGCGTTCGAGTCTTAAAATCTGCTGCTGTACATCCTGATTCCCCAGTCCTAAGATCGTATAGTCAGCGATAGTGATGCGCTCATCCACGGTGTACCGCAGCCTGGCGAAGAAACGAGCAATTTCATCAGCGTTTTCTAACTGGCGGATATCGCGTGCGGTAAGTTGCTCGTCATTGATGCGGGCATCGTGAGTCATGATAGCGCTCTCCAAACAAACGGCAGTGGGAAGGGGAACTCTTGCTCAAAAGGAGCATTTCAGCGTTTAAACGTGAGAAATATTGTACACCATAGGAATGAAATGGAGGAATGCGCCGTGTAATTGCCTAGGATATGCAGAAACATACACTTTATGTCAATTCCAGAATACTATACGACGCCTTGCACGCGGGTCGCACGCACACCATACCCTCCAATGGCGGGTCTAATCAGCCTGGCGGTCGCTGCACCAGCCAGAGGCAGCGCGGGTGGGCCGACCTGATTGCCGCGCAGCGGCCTCATTGTGGGCGGGCGCTGTCGGTGGGCTAGCACGAACTTCTGGGGTCGTACCAGGGACGGATGGGGCGCGATTCAGGCGTATGCTAGAATGGATGTGCGACAAAAACCACGGAGGTGTGCATGTTTGAAGGCTTGAAACAGTGGCATGAAGCACGGATTCTGCGGAAACAGGCGACCCGGCTCGTCGAGAACCGCGAAGGCTTTGCCGGCAAAGCCTGGCCCCTCACGGTCACAACGCCCGCGCATGAACGAGCAGCCCTGGCCAGCACCATTCGCCAGTGGCTCGCGCTCCAACTGCGTGGCACGGCCACGCCCTATGGCATCAGCACCTATCTGGTCGGAATTTGTTATGTCACGCTGGATGGACAGCAGCGCACACCACTGGCCAAAGAGTCGTGGTCTATCCCGACCAGGCTCGACGCGCCAGACCAGTTCGATACTGCAGCCGCCACCATCGCCAGCACGCTCCCGCCGCCGACGACAACGCACCTCGAAGTCTATCTGCTCAGTATGGGCGATATCGTCAAAGCCCAGCTCGACCACTGATACGCCGGAGGCCGGGCGATTGTCTCTGCACCCTCCCGGCCTCGATCCGCTCTAGCGGTTCACCTCCTGCAGACACGCTGCCGCCGCCATCAGGAATTGCCGTGGGTGACAGCTGTGGTATTCCGCATCAGGAACGCCGAAAGCGTTTTCTGCGTGTTTGGCGCCACGTATCTGTCCACGCGCGTTCGTTCATGCCGTTGGCGTGGGATCAAGCGAGCCTGACACACCGATGTTTTCCACGGCAATTCCTGAAGATCCCATATTTTCGGTTCGTTTATCCCCGTTGTTGAACGACGAGCTGCCAGCCTGTGGTTTCCTTGAAGCGCCGTTGCGCGGCATCAAGCAGCGAACTATCAACCTGGCCATGACACACCACCGCAACCTCGTTCTTTGCGAACGCAATCGATGGTGCACCGCTGATCTGGATGCCATCTGGTAGGACCTGCCGAGCCGCATCAGCGAGGGCTTGCTGGTGGGGTTGGGGATAGATCTGCACCGCCCAGCCGGTCTGACGGGCAAATTCTTTCAGTTCAGCCTCATACATGGTACGGGCAATCTCAGGGAAATGAAATCGGAAGGTCAGCACTCCTTGACCCGGATCAGTACTGACTTTGTAGCATCCACGCGGACCAAACTCCTGCAGTGCGCGTTGTTGGACGGTATTGATTTCGCCGCGTTTGGCCCCACTGGGACGAAATAGTGCTGCCGTTGATGCGGTGGACGGTGTGCGCTTGGCCCCAGTGATCACGAACTGCCAGCCCGTTGTCGCTTGAAATTGCGCCGCAATGGCATCGCGCACATCGGCCGGCAGAGGACTGCTGCACTGCACACGAACCGTCCGCTCAGCATGGACGATTGCCGGTTCCTTCACGAGGTGGATCGTTGGCGGCAGCACCGCGCGGGCGGCCGCAGCGAGCTGCGCCTGGTGCGGCTCGGGGTGAATGGTAACGGAGATTCCAGCGTTCGCCAACGCCGCAAGCGCAGCACGGTAGACCCCTGTGGCACTATCCGGGAAGTGGAAATACAGCGTCACCGCACCCGTGTCAGGATTGATACCCCGCTTATAGAGGTCTGGCGGTGTATCGAGGATGCGGTCAACCATGCCAAGGATGGCGATCTGGTTCGGGCGCTTCGTGGCTGTGCTGGTGCCAAACGCCATGGGAGGCGGATTGGCACCAGTGGACACCGATCCCGTTCGTTTCTGAGGGTGCTGGGTGACCTCGGTTGGTCGAGCGACACGGTACAGATCCGGCGTATGCGGAAGCGGCAGAAAGAGACCTTGCTGTGCATCGTGGAGCAGCGCCCTAAGCGCAGCCTCATCCGTGTCTGCGCTGGTTGCGCCATACCAACACTTGGCCAGCTCGCGCACGTGGAGCACATAGTGTGTTGTGCCTGGCGTGCAGGCCTGCCAGAGTTCTGGCAGCGCCGCAGCGGTGATGGGCGCACCGCCACCGATTCCCATGGGCAGCGTGGGCATGGGTGGGGCCATTTTTGTCGCAAGTCGTCGCCGCGGGGCGGTCACATGGGATGGGGAGACGTCGAGCGTCTCACCATCCTCGGGCATGTGGACAACGGTATCGTTCCGGATCTGCGCAGCCAAGGCTGCGCGGGCCTCGGCATCACCATGCACGAGCGCTACCGCCTTCGGTTTGAGCTGGCGCACCAGGCTGGCCAGCTCGCCACCATCCGCATGCGCACTGAGCGCATAGGTCGCCACCTGGCAGCGCACCTGATGCGACGTGCCATTGATCGTGAGCGTGCCAGTCCCATCACGCGCCAGCTGCTGGAGCGCCCGACCTGGCGACTCCTCATCCTGGTAGCCGGTGATAAAGATTGAGGCGTTCTCGTGCGCCAAGAGGCGTTCAGCATACCAGGAGCTCGGCCCCCCGATGAGCATGCCTGACGACGAGACGATACACGCGGGTGGACCAGCCAGGACGCGCTCGCGATCGGCCTGGGTCGTGACCGCCAGAACCTTCTTGCCAAAGAATAACCGCTGTTTTGCGCCAAGATCCCGCTGGAGCCGCTGTGATAATGCGCCAGGAAAGCTGGCATAGGCACCACACACGGTGCGCACCAGCCCATCCACATAGATCGTGAACGCCGGAATATGCCCATCACGCTGGGCCTGACGCAGAATAATCAACAGTTCTTGCGCACGCCCTAACGCGAACGCTGGAATAAGGACATGACCGCGCTCAACACCCGCAGCCACGGCCTCAATCAGGCGCCGTTCCTCAAGGTGCCGATTCGGATGCGGGCGCGCACCATACGTGCTTTCCAGAATGAAGAGGTCCGGATTGCGCAGATCTGGCACCAGCGCGCCATCCACGGTCCGCTGGGGCGTCACGCTCACATCACCAGAGATGACGATCCGCCCAGCGGGCGACTCGATGCCAAGCATCATCGCGCCGGCAACATGACCAGCACGGCTGGTGTGGATCGTCACATCAGGAAGCTCGGCTAAAGAACTGGCGGCACCGACGGGGAGTGGCCGCACCAGCTGGAGCATCGACCGGACCAGATCCTGATCATAGAGCGGCAGTTCTTGCTCCGCGCGATGCTCCATCACCCGGACGCTATCGGCAAGCATGATCTCCATCAACCGAATGGTCGCCATCGAGGCGTAGATGGGGACATTCCGAAAGTGTTGGTGCAGCAGGGGCAGTGCGCCAATATGGTCAGAATGGGCGTGCGTAACCAGGATTGCACGGAGATCCTTGCCCTCCAAAAAAGCGAGATCGGGCAGTCGGTCTACCCGATCGTTCGGTCGCACGCCAGCATCAACGACAATCCACTGGGTATTAATCTCGATGGCGAGGCAGCTGGCACCAATCGCTGAAGCTCCTCCCAAGAATGTAATCTGCATGGTCCCCCTCCTACGACGTTACGGCGGAACAGTCGTGCGTATGCAAGTATACCAGGAAGGATGAACGGCGATCATAAGGATGGGAACGCGCCACGTTCGTCGTGATGGTGTTTGGGTATGTCAATTAGTACGAAGCGCTCTTGCTTCCCTGCTGATTTAAAAGGGTTTCACGCGTGGCTGGCCCGTTGGCATACGTGGTGGCATGAGCGCCGCCGAGAGCCCGTCACAGGAAAGGTTCAGGACTCTTCACGCGCCTTGCCGCTGTGCCCGCGCCCGGCGGCAAGGCTCTTGATCGTCGCCGCCTGCTCCGCCACCTGGTGCTGGAGCGCACCGTGGGCGCCCTGGAGTTGCGCGAGTTCCAAGCTGATGCTGGCCTGGGCATCCAGGCGGGTCTGAAGCTCCCGCCGCCCAGGTAGCTTTGCACAGCGATGGTCGTGACGCGCTTGCCGGCCGCCTGAAGCGCCTCAGCGGCAGCGGCCACGGCTTCGGGGGTTGCAGTTGCCATAGGAACCTTACACTCTGTAATTACATAATATTACAGAGCTGGCCATCATGGTGATTGCGCTGGCGGCGATCATCTGTGGGGCCGATAGGTGGGTCGCGGTGGCCGAATGTGGTCGCTTCAAGCAGGCGTGGCTCCACACGTTTCTCGATCTGTCTAACGGGATTCCGTCCCACGGCACCTTTGGACGGGTGTTTGCCCGGATTGACCCGGAGTGTCCATTGGGTCTTGGATGTCACCATTTCAGGACGATGCGAGCCGGATTCGGAAGGATCACGCGCCGCAGACTATGGCCGTGTTGCGCCATAGCACGCTCAATCTGCTGCGCCAAGCGCCGAGTCGCGTCAGTCTCACGACCAAACGTGTTCGCTGCGCCCGCAGTGAAGAGTACTTGGCGCAGGTCCTTGGGATTGAGATGCGATTGCCATGCACATGGAGCACCCGCTGGGTGTCATATGGACTGCGGTGTGGTACGATGGGCGTGAGGCAACGACCACCGCTGGGTGTCAAGCACGCTGAGGCACGGTATGATCCGGCTGAGGCAACGACAACGACCTCGGGTAAGATTCTTCCGTGATGCAATAAGCCGGCAAATCTAATTGACTTTAAACAGCTAAAAAACGTCAATGAGGCCAGGCTGAGCGACAGGGCATGGGCAAAGTCAGCCCTCACCCCACCCGCACGCGGGTACCCGGCTGCGCGGCCACCGCTGCCCAAAGGGCACCCGCCCTGACCGCGGGAGAGGGGATGTATAT
>DAOTUS010000192.1:0-4077 GCA_034437415.1 Herpetosiphonaceae bacterium | reverse complement strand
CCTACGAACAGTAATCACTTCTACGCCTTTGTAGTGCAAAAAAATCTCGACAGCGCTGCGCCAAATCACGTATAATGGGCTTAAGTTGAGAGAACGATACGGTGTAGTAAAGAGGATGGGCGACGATGATTCTGGCCTCGTTAGCGACAACTCTGCGTGATTTAGGTTTGCCTGCCACGGCCCGCACCTACTTTCTGATCACATCCGCGCTGGTGATAATCCTAATTGCCCTGGAAACAATCGACACGGTGCAGCGCTCGGTACAGGCGATGCAGGTGACCGGCCTGGTTTTGTCGATCGTGAAAGTGGTCTCCACCGCCTCGACCGTGATGACGCTGCTGCTGCTGCCGTTTGAGCGGCTGCGGCTGGTGATTCTGGTCTGCCTGGCGATTATGGGCCTGCTGACGCTGTATCGCGAGGTGCGCCGCCGCACGCGGGCGGGCGATCGCTCGCCATCGAGCTATATCGGTGGCCTGACCGTGATCGTCCAGTTCCTGAGCATGATTCTGCTGACCGCCAGCGGGCTAGCGGTGGTGATCGAGCTGATTATCGCCCCGGCCCGGCTGCTGGAGAGCGACATGGTGTTTACCGACGCCATTCGCGGCTGGGTTGAAATCCTGACAACGATGATCTTTCTGCTGACGCTCTACTACATCGGCTTTTACGTGATCAGGCGCATTCTGGGCAGCAACAGCTTTTCCTGGGTCGATCCGCCCAACTGGCGCACGCTGCTGCCGCATCTCAAATACACCCGCAAGGCCCGCTTTGGCTTTCCGCCCTGGGAGGAGAGCCGCCTGGGCGATACGGTGCGGATGGCCTATATCCGCCATATTGTTGGCAGCGCTGAGCTGGAGGAGGTTGTGGCAGCCGCCCACATTCAGCCGGTGCGGCACCCGGAGCGCGGCTTCACCTTTGCGGTGATCGGCGACCCCGGCGAGGGCGACCACTCGCAGATTGCGCCGAGCATTGGCCAGGAGGAGGTACAGGAGGCCATGGAGGCCGCCGATCAGCCCGCCGCCAACCCCGGCTTCATTGTGATTAGCTCCGACGTGGTCTACCCGGCCGGCGAGCTGATGGACTATGAGCGCACGGTCTATCGCCCGTATCGGGTCGCGCCCGGCCAGCCCTCGCCGCTGATCTATGGCCTGCCGGGCAACCACGACTGGTATAACAACCTCAAGGGCCTGTTTTTGAACTTTGGCTACGCGGCCGCCCACGTCGACTCGGACGATCCGCAGCTCCAGGCCTGGGCCGAGGGTCTGCGCACCGGGCCGTGGGCGCGCTATGGCCTAGCCTGGGGCAAGCTGCGCTGGAACGAAGTCGCCAATCTGCGCGAGCGCTACGGCCTCCAGCGCCTTGGCGGCGAGCTGGCCCGCCCGGAAACCCACCAGCGGCTGCCGTTCTTCGAGCTGGATTTTGGCGCGGTGCCGTTTGTGCTGCTGGCCGCCGATACCGGCTGCGTCGGCGGCCTGGATGCGATTCAGGCGGCCTGGCTGGAGGATCGGCTGCGCGCCGCCTATGCCGCCCGCAAGATCATCGCGGTCGTCCTCAGCGAGCCGCTGTATGTGAATGGCGCGTTCGCCGCCAGCGATCAGGCCCGTTCGATCTACGAGCTGCTGCGGCGCTACGAGACCCACGTGGTGATGGGCGGCGATACCCACGCGTACCAGCACTATCAGGTCAAGCACATCACCCACAAGGGCAGCTCGCACTCGGCCCACCACTTCGTCAACGGCGGCGGCGGCGCGTATCTGTCGGCGCCGGTCGATCTGAACTGGCACACCCCGACGGGCATGACGCCGCTTGAGCAGCGCTTTGTCTACCGCGATCCCGAGCACGATATCGTCGATCAGGTGCTGCTGAAAAATATCTATCCCTCGGCCAAAGATCTCCGCGCCAAGTTCACTGGGCAGACCGAGGGCTGGGCGCTGCGCCGCTGGCTGGTTGGCCGCGAGCCGGGCCTGCTGTCGCGCGGCCTGACCAATGCGCTCGACCACGATCGCTCGCCGCTGCTGCAGAGCTTTGTCACCCTGAGCATGGCCCGCACCAGCGCAGGCTGGCGGCTGCGGGTGGTGCCGTGGTTCACCAAGGGCCCTCGCGATGAGCTGCAGCCGCAGGCGCCGATCGATATTCTGGCGCCTGCCGATGAGGACCCGCGCCCGCTGCCCGCGCTCACGCCGGACGCCATGCTGGCGGACGGGCTGGATTGACCTGTCGGCCGGAATCTGGAAGCCCGCTCGCTTCGTATTCAGCACCTGCCGCATGGGTGGCAGGCTAGATCAAGGAGTACCGAATGCAGTTCAACACCTCGTATCTGAACCTGACCCCCAACAAGACCGCCCGCAGCACCCGCAACTTCAAGCCCGAGTTTGTGGTGATGCACGAGACCGCTGGCTACGGCTCGCTGCAGTGGAACCTCAAGCCCGAGGTTCGCTCCAGCTACAACTACCTGATCTCGCGGACCGGGGTGGTGTACCACTATGTTGATGAGCGGGCCTTTATTGCCTGGCACGCTGGCATCAGCAGCGCGGCGCGGGGCTACACCGGCGGCCAGATCAACGTCTATGCGCTCGGGATCGAACTTGAGGGTCCAAATGACGGCACACCGATCACCACCGCCCAGACCAAGGCGATGATCGAGCTGCTGCGCTTCTTCCGCGACACCTACGACATTCCGCTGACCCGCCAGTACTACTTCGCCCACAAAGACGTTGCGCCCAGCCACAAGTCCGACCCGCGCGGCTACAGCGTCGAGTACACCCTGAAGATCATCGCCGACACCGAGCCGGCCCCGACGACCCGCCCGAACACGCTGGGCGCCCAGCTGCGCAACGAGGTCTACAAGCTGGCCGGGGGCGAGTATCGGCCCGACTGGCGCTTTCACCAGGTTGCCAAAGAAAAAAAACTTGGCTCGCCGATCAAGGTTGGCATGGATTTTACGACCAAGGGCGTGCGCTACACCGGCGAGGTCTATGGCCGCGATGTGATTATCAGCCCGTACGAGCAGTGGAACACTGTGCTGAGCGCCAACGAGCTGACCGACAACGAGGTCTACACCGACCTGATGCGCTTCACCTATGGCGCGCTCGGGGTGGATTTCCGGCCTGAGCAGGCGTTCTATCGCTTTGTCAGCGCTACGCCGCGCAAGCCGGTCAGCGTGCCGCTGGACGACAGCATTCGCCTGCAGGCCCGCGACGGGGCCGCCTACGCCACCCAGCTGTACACCTTCGAGACTCTGTACACGCCGATCGCGGCCGGCGGCGGCAGCACCGACTGGTCGGTCGTGCGCCAGCTCAGCTCGGTGCTGGCGGCCCAGAACATCAACGCCGCCGACGCGGCCCTGCGCGATGTGATCAACGAAACCATGTATCTACGGATCAACGATCGCTTTGTGCCGGAGTTTCCTTTTATCAAAAAAGCCCTGGAGCTGAAGTTCGGCGCGCCGCTGACGATCCAGCGCGAGTGGACGTTTAAGGGCAAAACCTATGTCTACCAGGTGTATGCCGACGATACGCTCTATGCGGTGAAGGGCGACCTGACCACGCTCAAACGGCTCAGCCAGACCGCCGACTAGACGTTCATCCTAACTCCGATCTGCTTTTTGCGACGAGGATACCGGGGCGCCAGGGCGCTTCTGGAGCGGCGGCTGGCACGCAGTCAGGCGCGGGCGAGCGGAGTTAAAAAGGCGGGCGGGATCACTCGTGATCCCGCCCGCCTGAGCCACCTGAGGCTATTTCATCTTACACTTGCCGCTGTTGCCATTGCCGTTGTCAGTCTTCCACTCACCGCCGTTTAGGGCACAGCTGACCTCGTCGAGCTGCTGGTTGGTTGACTTGCCCAGCATGGTTAATACGCCCAAAACAACAATGGCGATCAGGGCCAAAATTAAAGCATACTCGACCAATCCCTGCCCAACCTTGCGCGAACGTCGTTTGATTCTGCGAAAAAATGCGTGCATGACAATACCCTCGCCAAAATAGTGGCAAGGCAGATTACTACTTTTGGGTTAATGAACTAACAGAGTATTAGGCTTGTCGAATTGAAATTGCCTCAGCAAAATCCAGATCGACTTTTAAT
>DAOTUS010000191.1:0-3277 GCA_034437415.1 Herpetosiphonaceae bacterium | reverse complement strand
TCTTTGTGTCCTTCGTGGAGCAATCCCCAACCCCTCGTCACAGCAGCCCCGACTTGGTATAGCGCCCGCTCGGCAGGTCGCCAGCGATCAGCCGCAGCAGCCCAGGCACACTTTCTTCCGGCGCCGGCCGGTCGCTGATATCCTCGCCAGGAAACGCCTCCTGATGCAGCTGGGTGTTCATATCGCCGGGATCGACCGAGTACACCCGCCACTCGGGCTGCTCGGCGGCCAGAATCGCCGAGAGCTGGTCGAGCGCGGCCTTGCTGGAGCCGTAGCCGCCCCAGCCCGCGTAGGCGCTCACCGCCGCATCGCTGCTCAGGTTGATAATCCGCACGCCCGGCCTGAGCGCCGCCCACAGCGCCTGAATAATCCCCAGCGGCGCGACGACGTTGGTGCGATAGACCTGCTCCAGCACCGCCAGCCGATAGTCGAGCAGCGTCGGCTGGGGGCTGGGGCCGAGAATGCTGGCGTTGTTGACCAGCAGATCAAGCCCGCCGAGCTCGCGGGCCGCCCCGGCCAGCGTGGCCCGATGGGCGGCGTCGGCCACGTCGCCGGCCAGCGCCAGGACGTTGGTGTGGCGGGCCAGCTCGGCGCGGGCCGCCTCAAGCGCGGCGGCCCCGCGGGCAGTGATGACCAGATTCCAGCCGGCGGCGGCCAGCTGGCGGGCCAGCGCCAGGCCCAGCCCACGTGAGGCGCCAGTGATCAGCGCAGTTTGGTTTGGCATTGCTAGATCCTTTCAAAAACTCTAAAGTGTGGTTTAGCCCTCCTGGGCGTGCCACCACTCGCGCAGGCTGCAGCACTCGCCCGCCGGATTGAACTGCACCACGATCAGCCCATCGAGGGCGACCTGAGCGCCGGTTCCGCCACGGGTCAGGGTGGTGCGCCAGTGGGCGATCCCGGTGCTGCCCGCCGCCGCGATGACGTCGAACCAACACCGAACATGCGTGTGGTCGGCCATCTCGCTGCGCCAGTACTCCTCCACCGCCGCCCGCCCGTGGAGCGCCAGGGCGAAGGGATTCTCGCGGTAGACCACAGCGGGGCTGAATAGCGCGGCGGCGGCCTGCTGGTCGCGATCTTCCCAGGCGCGGCCGAGCTTGCCCACCCACGCGGCCAGAAACTCTTCATCCATATGCTGCTCCTCATCGGTTAGCGACTGCATTCAGGATAGCCCGGACGCAGCCCGACGGCCTCCGGCCAGCGGCGGGAGGAGCGGGAGCAAAAGGGACAGGGCCGAACCTGTCCATTGGTACAGGTTTAGTGATCTAGCTAAGGGTAGCGCATCAGGTTGAGAGAAGCTGTGGGTGTGGGGTGCGAGGGTGGGCTGAGCGCTCAGCCCACCCAGGTTCATTTCTCGTGCGAGGCCAGGTGGTCGGCCTGGCGGGTGGTCTCGGGCAGGCGGTAGCGCGGCGTGCACTGCATCACGTAGTCGAGCGCCGTCTCCAGGCTAATCCGGTGGCCGGGCGAGATGTAGAGCGGCTTGGTGCCGGCGCGGGTGCGCAGGGCCGCGCCGATAATCTCGCCGCGGTCGCGGATCGGCTGCCAGGCGCCGCGCTCGGCGGGGACGGGCTGGTGCGCGCCGATAAACGGGCTTTTGCCGACGCCAATCGTCGGCAGGTTGGTCAGCACGCCCATATGCGAGGCGATCCCAAAGCGGCGCGGGTGCAAAATCCCCATGCCGTCGCAGAGCAGCAGGTCGGGCGTGGTCTGGAGCAGCTCCAGCGCCGCCAGCACCGCCGGGATCTCGCGGAACGAGAGGAAGCCGGGGATGTAGGGAAACGTGGTTGGGCGGCGCGCCAGCACCCGCTCGACCACGGTCAGCGCGGGAAAATCGAGCACCACAATCGCGGCGCGGGTGGTGGCGCCCGCATCCTCGAAGCCCGCGTCGACGCCCGCCACAAAGCGCACCGGGCCAAGCTCGTCGGCCAGCACCACCTCGGCGCGCAGCTGATTCTGAATCACCACCGCCTCGGCGGGCGTCACATCCCAGGCGTGGCGCGGGGCAAACACCGGCATCCGAACCTCCTTGCAGCGGCGGGGATCGCAAGATTCGATCCCCGCCATGTTGCCCGACTCCTACTCGACCGGCAGCTCCAGCTTGCGGAACAGCACGGTTGGCGGGCTGAGCGGCTGGCCGGCGGGCAGATCCTGCCAGTCCCAGCGGCCAATCCAGGTCTCGGGGTAGCAGGTCAGCACCTCGTGGGTGCTGCCATTCGGCTCGCTGCGCTCCTCGAACACAAGCGGCCCGGCGAGATCGCCGCTGTGGCCGAGCAGCTCGTGGAGCTTCTGGCAGGTGAAGGGCAGGAACGGCGTGAACAGCGTGCGCAGATTGTTGATCGCCTGCAGCGCCACGTACAGAATCGTGCCGCCGCGCTCCTTGTCAACCTTGAGCACCTTCCAGGGCTCCTGCGCCGCCAGATACTCGTTGACCGCGCGGGCGGCGCCCATCGCCGCGTTGATCGCAGCCTTGAAGTGGGCGGTATTCAGCTCCGCGCCAACTTTGGCGAAGGCGCCCCGCACCGTGTCGAGCACGGCCTGGTCCGCGGCGGTCAGCGGCCCGGCGGCGGGGACCGCCCCGAAGTTCTTGTGGGTGATCGACAGGACCCGGTTGACCAGGTTGCCCCAGGTGGCGACCAACTCCTCATTGTTGCGCCGAATAAACTCCTCCAGCGACCACTCGCTGTCGGAGGTCTCCGGCCCGGCGACGACCAGGAAGTAGCGCAGCGGGTCGGGGTCGTACTCGGCCAGGAAATCGCCGACCAGCGGGATATCGCCGCCGCGTGACGAGGAGATCTTCTCGCCGCCGGTCAGGGTCAGGAACTCGCTGCTGACCACCTCGTAGGGCAGCTCAAGGTCGCCGCGGCCAAACAGCATGGCTGGCCAGATCACGCTGTGAAAGACGATGTTGTCCTTGCCCATGAAGTAGTAGTGGCGGGCCGCGTCGCTCTGCCACCACTCGCGCCACGAGTCGGGCCGCCCGACCTTGATCGCCCACTCGATCGCCGCCGAGAGATAGCCGATCACCGCGTCGAACCAGACGTAGATGCGCTTGTCGGCGAAATTGCCCTCGACCGGGATCGGAATGCCCCAGCTCAGGTCGCGGGTGATCGCGCGGGCCGGCAGCTCCTCCAGCAGACCCAGCGAGAACCGCCGCACATTCGGGCGCCAGTGATTCTGCTGGCCAATCCACTCGCGCAGCCGGTCGGCGAAGGCCGGCAGATCGAGGAAGAAGTGGTTGGTCGGCTTGAAGATTGGCGTCGCCCCGCTCAAGGTCGCCGCG
>DAOTUS010000190.1:0-2254 GCA_034437415.1 Herpetosiphonaceae bacterium | reverse complement strand
CCCAGAGCAGTCGGATTTCGGCGACGCGATCGTCACGACGGTGAGCGTGATCCTGGCACGTGTGGGGACCGTCTCATGTCAGATGCGCTGGCGGATTAATCTGGCCGGAATCCCTGATTTCCACGTTCCATGACACTATGATGAGAAGACAGCAGATTGGGAGGCTTCCGAGCAAGGTCTCGGCGATGCGCAAGACTTTATCCTGGAAGGTAGGCGTCCAATGGCTGCAAACCCCAAGCAATCCATTCATCCGGCTGTAATGGATTTCCAGAGCGATCTGCGGGCGGGCACGCTCAGCCGCCGCGAATTCCTGCGGCTGGCCACCCTGCTGGGTGTGTCGGCGGTGGCGGCGCAGACCCTGGCCGGCTGTGGCCCCAGCAGCCCGGCCCCGGCCAGCGGCGGCGCCTCTAGCGGCAGCGCCATCAAGCGCGGCGGCACAATGACGATTGGCACGAATGTCCAGGCGATCGACCACCCGGCCCGGCTGGCCTGGGTCCATTCGGCCAACCAGGTACGCCAGGTGGCCGAGTATCTGACCGAGACCGGCCCGGATAATATCACCCGGCCCTGGCTGCTGGACCGCTGGGAGGCCGCTGCCGATGTCAAGACCTGGACGCTGCATCTCCGCCAGGGGGTTAAGTTCAACAATGGCGACGAGCTGACCACCGATGATGTCATCTTCACCTTCAACCAGTGGCTGGACCCGGCCACCAAATCCTCCATGCAAGGGCTGCTCTCCTATCTCGACACCGGCGGAATCGAGAAGGTCGATAGCTACACGCTGCGCCTGCACCTCAAAGAGCCCCAGATCGGCCTGCCGGAGCACCTTTTCCACTACCCTGGCGTGATTCTGCACCGTGGTTTCGAGGGCGATTTCCTGAAAAAGCCCGTCGGCACCGGGCCATTCACCCTGGAGGAGTTCACCGTCGGGGAGCGGGCCCGCTTCAAGCGCCGGGCCGACTACTGGAAGCTGGGCGAAGATAATCTGGCGCTGCCGTATCTCGATGAGCTGGTGTATCTCGAGATGAAGGAGAACGACCGCGCCCTGGCCATCCAGAGCGGCCAGATCGATAGCCTGATGCAGGTGCGGCCGACCGACTGGATGGCGCTGAAGTCGCTGCCGATCGTCAATGTGTACCCGGTGCGCACCGCCCAGACCCTGGTGGTGCGTATGCGCACCGATGTGAAGCCGTGGGACGATGTGCGGGTTCGCCAGGCGCTCAAGCTGTGCCAGGACCGCCAGCGCATGCTCGATCTGGCCTTTTTTGGCGAGGGCGACCTGGCCATCGACGCCCACGTGGCCCCGGTCCACCCGGCCTACTGCGAGCGGCCAATCCCGAAGTACGACCCGCAGCAGGCCCGCGCCCTACTGGCCGAGGCTGGCTATCCCGACGGCCTCAAGGTGACCCTCACGATCAAGACCGATGACGGCGAGGAGGATCTGGCCAAGGTGCTGAAGAGCCTGGCAGCTCCGGGCGGGTTTGATATCACGCTCAAGATTGTGACGCCCGAGGAGTACTGGAGCCAGTGGACCGAGGTCGATTTCGGGATCACAATCTGGTATCACCGCTCGCTCGACACGATGACCCTGGCGCTGGCCTACACGGTCGATAGCGCGCAGAAGCCGGTGGCCTGGAACGAGACGCGCTGGGTTGATGACGAGTTCAATCAGCTGCTGCGCACCGCCGAGCGCACCCTGGATGTCGAGGCCCGCCGGGCGATTATGTGCCAGCTGGAAGATATTATGCAGGCGCGCGGCCCAATTGCGATCAGTTTCTGGCGCAAAAACTGGACCGTAACGCGAACGAATTTCAAGAACGTCCGCGCTCACCCGACCGGCTATGATCTCTTCTACGATGTCTGGAAAGATGCCTGAGCAGGCGTCGCTTGACCACTCGTTTTAGTGTATATCTAGCTGGTTGGCCTGACGCAGCCAGAGGAGCGCGCAGTCAAATACCCAGGGCTAAAGCGCCTGGGCTTGCGCCTCACCCCGAAGGGTGGACACCATAGGCTGGTTGACGGCAGCCGGGGTGCCCTCTGGGCCACGAATATTCTTCGCGGCGTTAGAGTCGGCGGGCGCCGTGTACCCACATTTGAGGCAACGAAAATGCGCTTGATCAACCCGGTTCCGTGTATCACAATACCCACACAACGGCTGCGAGCAGGTACGGCTCGTGTTGCGCGGATTGACCGTCTCAACAAACACCCCTGCCATCCGTGCCTTGTACGCAATAAACGTGCGAAGTTGAAAGAA
>DAOTUS010000189.1:0-3530 GCA_034437415.1 Herpetosiphonaceae bacterium | reverse complement strand
TGTCACGCCCGTGCCCGAAGCCCCGTCCTCCGGCGGCGACCTGCGCCTGCGCGCCGACTCCCCGGCGCTCGATGTCGGCAGCAACACCGTCGCCAGCCCCAGCCTGCCCGCCACCGACCGCAACGGCAGCCCGCGGATCATGAACACCACCGTCGATATGGGCGCCTACGAGCGCTATACCCACCACATCTGGCTGCCGCTGCTCGGGCGCTGAGCCAGAAATCAAGAATTAGTTGATTTTATGGCTTTCCAGTCAGATCAATAGCTCAGTAGCGCCTGGGCCACACTCCTAAAACCCACAGGCCCCATCACCCCGCAATCGGGATGTGATGGGGCCTGCGCCATGTCTCGGGCCCACTAGCTGCTAGCTACTAGCTGCTAGCTACTGCTGCTATGCGCCACGCCCAGCTCCTCGCCGGACTCCGGGCGGATGAACTGGATCCCCAGGACGCTCGCCAGCAGCACCAGCCCGCCGCCGATCAGGTACGGCACCGCGAGGCCGGCCCGGTCGAGCAGCCAGGTGGCGCTGATCGGCGCGATGATCCGGGCAAAGCTGCCCATCGACTGGTACAGCCCGAGATGCTCGCCCTGCTCGCTCGGCAGCGAGCGCCGGCTGACCAGCGACGAGAGCGACGGCGTCAGAACGCCCTCGCCGGCCGCCAGCAACATGCCCACGATAACCAGCTCCAGCGTCGACTGAATAAAGCCCAGCATCAGCAGACTCAGGCTGAGCAGCAGGGCGCCGGACACGATCAGCCAGCCCTCGCCGAACTTTTTGGCCAGCCGCCGGATCAGGACGCCCTGCACCAGCGCCACCACAATCCCGATGTAGGCCAGCGCATAGCCGGTGCTCATGCTGCCGTACTCCAGCCGCCGGGCCGCAAACAGCGCGAAGGTGGTCTCAAAGGCGGTGAAGGCCAGCGCGACCAGCAGCGTCACCTGGAGCAGCCGCCCAATCCGCGGGTGGGCAAACGCCCGCACGAGCCGAAAGATGTCGAACGTGCGGGCCTGCTTGGCGTAGGCGCTGGTGCGCGGCGGCTCGGGCAGCAGAAAGGCCGTCATCACAAAACTCACCAGGGCGATCCCCGCCGCGACGAAAATCGGCAGCTGATAGTTGCCATTGCGGCTCAGAAAGCCGCCGATCGCCGGGCCGACAATAAAGCCCAGCCCCAGCGCCGCCCCGATCATGCCCATGCCACGGGCGCGGTTCTCGGGGGTGGTGACATCGCTGACGTAGGCCTGGGCGATCGAGATGTTGCCGCCGGTGATGCCGTCGAGGATGCGCCCGACAAACAGCAGCACCAGGCTGTTGGCAAACCCAAACAGCAGCAGGCTGCCAATCGTGCCGGCCAGGCTGACCAGCAGCAGCGGCCGCCGCCCGAAGCGGTCCGAAAGCCGCCCAAGGATCGGCGCAAAGATGAATTGCATCAGGGCGTAGGAGCCGATCAGCAGGCCAATCGTGAAGTCGGAGGCGCCAAAGGATTGGGCATAGAACGGCGTGATCGGAATGATGATGCCGTAGCCCAGCATTCCCACAAACGCCACCATAAAAATCGCCAGTAAGGGTGAACGACGCATGATATCCTCAGAATAGAGTGCCTGACAGCCAGGCCATCAGTCGATGGTAACGCACAAAACGCACCTGAACGCACGCAGGAAGATGGGTTTTATGGCTGTCCGTTTCTGGAACAGCAGGTGAAGTATAGCACCGCTGGGCTGCCCCAGAATGTGCTTTTGTCGCACGGTGAGGCCATCCGGCGGTTTTGATCATACCTCCACGCGCTACTCGACGCCCGCATCAATCGCGCCATGGCTGCCATTTCGCCGCGCCGCCAGCACATCCTCGACGGCCAGCGAGCAGCCCCGCAGCTCGGCCCCGCTGGCCCGCCCAAGCACCTCGAAGCCCGCGCCGACCGCCACGCCCAGATCCTCGGTCTGGATCGCCAGCACCGTGTGGAGGTTGGCCAGGTCGTAGTGGCGCAGCAGCCCAATCTGGCCCGGCGGCACCGGCGCCAGCGTGGCCGGGTCGACGATCTGGGTGCGCACCCACGGCGGCACGACTTTGTGGCGCGGCTGCCACTGGCGGAAGTAGGCCGAGCGCAGCGAGCCATCGTAGAACTGGCTGCCCAGCTCGGTCATGCCATACTCGTTGATACAGAAGGTTGAGGGGATGCCCAGCACCGCCGTGTAGAGCGCATACAGCTCATCGCGGGCGATCTCGCGCACCCGCCCCTTTGTGCCGCCGGTGTCCATCAGGCGGCTGCCCGCCGGGAGCTGCCAGCGGCGCCCGTGCTCGGTGCACCAGTCCAGAAACAGCACAAAGCTGTACATCACGCCCATCAGGCAGACCGGCTGGCCCGCGCCCACCGCCGCGTCCAGCGCCGCCGCCAGCGCCAGGTTGTCGACGCCGCGCTCGTCGAGGACATAGCGGCTGGCCGGGCCGCCGTGCCGCGCAACCGCGTCGGCGATCATATGGGCCAGCGATGAGGTTGGCAGCCGGGCGCTCTCCCAGAACAGCGCGTAGATCGGCATGCGCAGGTCGTCGGGGAACAGGTGCGCCGCCAGGTTGGGCCGCAGCGCGGCCTCGTACAGCGAGACATCGCGAATGTAGTGGGCGCCCCGCCGCTCGGCGCCCTCGGTGGTGCCGCTGGTGTAGTAGACCGTCTGGGCCTGCTCGGGCGCAAAGGTCGTCAGCGGCAGATGCTTGAAGGCCGCCGTGGGCACGCTGGGGATGGCGCCCCAGGCCGTGACCGACTCCCGTGTGGCGGCCCGGCGCTCGCAGAAGCGGCGATACGGCTCGTTCTGGGTCCACTGGTAGCGAAATGTGCGCAGCGCCAGGTCATTAAACAGCTCATCGTCGTCGGCCGAGCGGATCCCGGCCCGCATCAGGGCGCGAATCTCCAGCTCCAAGGTTTCAATATCGCTCATAGGTGTGTCCCTTCAGGGGCGGACATCGGCGCACCGCCATCCAAATTATCGTACCACAAGGTGGGGTGGTGGCTGGTCGCTGGCAGCTGGCAGCTGGTGGGGGGCGAGGTTTCTTTTTTAATCCACGACACCCGCATGCGGGTACCCGCACGAAGGGGCACGCAGTAAGGAGTAGCTGGCAGCTGGTGGGGGTTGGGGGTTCACGAGGATTTTTTTTTGATCCACGACACCCGCATGCGGGTCCCCGCACGCAGGGGCACGCAGGGGCACGCAGAAGGCGCAGGACGGAGGGCCTGAGAAGAGCGCGGCTGGCTTGGGGGTTGGGCGGTTCTTTGGGTACTTGTAATCCCCTCACGAGGATTTAGGTTATTGGAATCTGTGGGGCACGGCGCATGGGCAAGGGGAATCTTCTGTTTTAATCCCCTCACGAGGATTTAGGTTATTGGAATTTATCGCATGTGAGCAGGAACGAGCCGACAAGCCGTTTTAATCCCCTCACGAGGATTTAGGTTATTGGAATCGCCACGACCTGAGCCGCGTCGCCGCGCTCCAGGAGTTTTAATCCCCTCACGAGGATTTAGGTTATTGGAATCACTGGTCGG
>DAOTUS010000188.1:0-8116 GCA_034437415.1 Herpetosiphonaceae bacterium | reverse complement strand
CCGGATTCTGGCCGCCGAGCCAGCCCCGGAGGCGGTGCTGATCCTCAACCCGGACACGGTGGTGCCGCCCGACGGCGTCGCTGGCCTGGCCGCAGCGCTGGCGAGCCGCCCCAAAGCCGGCGTGGTTGGCCCCAAGCTGGTGCTGGCCGATGGCTCGCTCGATCTGGCCTGCCGCCGCTCGTTTCCCTCCACCGCCGTCGCGCTGTACCGCATGACCGGCCTCTCGCGGTTTTTTCCGCGCTCGCGCCGCTTTGGCCGCTACAACCTGACCTACCTCGACCCCAACGCCGCCACCGAGGTCGACTCGGTCGTGGGCGCGGCGATGCTCGTGCGCACCAGCGTGATCCGCGAGGTCGGAATGTTCGATGAAGCATTCTTTATGTACGGCGAAGATCTGGACTGGTGCTATCGGATCAAAGCCTACGGCTGGCAGGTCTGGTACGATCCGGCGGTGACGATTTTGCACTACAAGCGGGTCTCCAGCACGCGCCGGGCCGTCCCCTCGATTCGGGCCTTCTACGCGGCGATGCGGATTTTCCATCGCAAGCACTACGAGTCGGCGACCATCGCGCCGCTGAACTGGCTGATCTACCTTGGCATTATCCTGAAAGAGTGGCAGGCCCTGGCGCGCAACCGCCTGCGGCCAACCCGCGAGCGCCCGATGGCCTAATCGGGCCGCCTGGAAGGCGATCGATCGCGCTGCCTGGCCGCTGATTGCGCGTCAGCGGCCTGAGATTGTGATTAAGTTTGGATGCTATGGCTCCCACAACCCTGGTATCGGCGAAAGTGAGGCACGCTCGTCGCCAGCGCTATATCTTGCTGAGCCTGCTGATCGCTTGCGATATTGTCGGGGTCAATCTGGGCTATGCGGCGAGCTATCGCTGGCATCTGCCCGATATGCTGCGCGAGTTCCAGCCGCCCACCACCAGCCAGCTGGGCTGGTCAATGCTGATCTTCAATCTGGTCTTCAGCCTGCTGTTCTGGTCGAGCGGCCTGTATCGGATGCAGCGTGGCATCTCGCGGGTCGATGAGGCATATCAGGTCTTTCGCACCGTCTCGATTGGCACCATCGTGGTGATTGCGCTCAACACCTTGTTTCCCCTGCTCAATGTGACCACCCGCACCCTGGTGATCGGCTGGCTGCTGGCGATGCTGCTGGTGCTGGCGCTGCGCCTGGCCCATCACGGGTTTGTGCGGTCGCTGCGCATGCGCGGGGTCGATATTCGGCGGGTGCTGGTGGTTGGGGCCGGCGATATCGGCCAGCTGGTCTATCGCCAGATGGGCAAGGCGCCCGAGCTGGGCTACCGAATCATTGGCTTTCTCTCCGATGAGGTCCCCACCGGGCAGATGGTCTTCGATCGGATGCCGGTGCTGGGCAAGCGGCGGCGGATTCAGCAGGTCATCAGCACGTGCAGGATTGATGAGGTGATTATCGCCCTGAGCGGCGCCTCCTACACCGAGGTGCTGGATCTGGTCTCCCAGGTTGAAGATGAGAGCGTGGCGATTAAAATCTACCCCGATGCGTTTCAGCTGATCACCACCAACGATGTCACCGTCGGCGAGCTTAACGGCCTCCCGCTGATCAGCATTCGCTCGGTTCCGCTCGACCAGCGGCTCAACCGGGTGATCAAGCGGGTGCTTGATGTGGCGGTCTCGCTGGGAACGCTGATTCTTCTGGCGCCGCTGCTGCTGCTGGTGGCGGTGCTGGTGCGCTTCGACTCGCCCGGCCCGGTGTTTTTTGTCCAGGAGCGGGTTGGCCGCGACGGCCGGCCGTTCAATATGATCAAGTTTCGCTCGATGCGCGCCGATGCCGAGGCGCTCGGCACCTGGACCCGGCCCGACGACGATCGGCGCACCCGCCTGGGCACGTTTATCCGGCGCTTCTCGATCGATGAGCTGCCTCAGTTTATCAATGTGCTGCTTGGCGATATGAGCGTGGTCGGCCCGCGCCCGGAGCAGCCGCACTATGTGGCCCAGTTCAGCGAGCAGATCCCGCGCTACATGCACCGCCACCGCGAGAAGGCCGGGATCACGGGCTGGGCACAGGTCAACGGCCTGCGCGGCGATACATCGATTGAAGAGCGCACCCGCTATGACCTGTACTACATCGAGAACTGGTCGCCGCTCTTCGATATCAAGATCATTGTGCGGACCGCCTACAACGCCATTCGCGGGGCTGATAATGCGTATTAGGGGTTAGTATCTGGAGGCTGGCAGCTGGTAGCTAGCGGATCATTTGGAACCAAAAAACTGGCAGGTCTCCGTAAACGCCGAAACGCCCTGAGAGCAATTCTCAGGGCGTTTCGCTGGTTTAGCCTGCTACTCGGCCTTGAGCACAACCCCGGCCCAGGGCGGCAGCGACAGCTCGCGGATTTTGCCCTCGGCAACGCTGTAGCTCTCGCCATTGCTGATGTCGGTGTACAGCTCGCGGCCAGGCAAGCCCTCGCTCAGCGGCAGATCCAGCACCCACGGCGTGGGGCTGTTGTTGAAGATCGCCACAAACTGCTCGGTGTCGTTCCAGCGGGCGCAGGCGTAGACGTTCATCTCGCTGTCGGCCAGCAGCGTGGTGAAGTGGCCGGTCCGCAGCGCCGGATGCTCGTGGCGGAAATGGATCCACTGCTTGGTCCAGCCGCGCAGCTCGGTGTTCCAGCTCTCCGGGTGCTCCCACGGGAAACAGCGGCGGCAGTCGGGGTCGGCCCCGCCCTCCAGGCCAATCTCATCGCCGTAGTAGACCATCGGGGCGCCGGGGAAGACCAGCTTCAGCAGCACCGCCAGCTTGACCCGCTCCAGCGCCCACTGGCCGGCCTCCTGGGCCGCCGTCATGTAGCGCACGGTGTCGTGGGAGCCGAGCAGGTTAAACTGGGCGTAGGTCACCTCAGGGTGATACAGCGTAATCAGCTTGTCGATCCCGGCGCCGAAATCGCTGGCCTTGGTCTTGTAGGTGGCGAAAAAATCGGTGCATAGATCGCGGAAGAGATAGTTCATCACCGCGTCGAACTGATCGCCCTGCAGCCACGGCGAGCCGTCGCTCCAGATCTCGCCAACAATATAGGCCTCGGGGTTCACGCCCTTGACCACCTGGCGGAACTCGCGCCAGAAGGTGTGGTCGGCGATCTCGTTCGGCACATCCAGGCGCCAGCCATCAACGCCCAGCTCAATCCAGTAGCGGGCTACGTCCAGCAGATACTGGCGCACCGCCGGGGTGTCGGTGTTGAACTTGGGCAGCTCGCGAAAGTCCCACCAGGTTTTGTAGTTGGCCGGGTAGCGCCCCTCGTAGGGGTGGATCGGGAACTTGCTGATGTGGAACCAGTTCACGTAGGGCGAGTTCGGCCCGTTTTCGATAATATCGTGGAAGGCGAAGAAGCCGCGTCCGCAGTGATTAAACACCGCGTCGAGAATGATTTTCATATCGCGGCGATGTAGCTCATCAACGAGCTTTTGGAACGTCTCAATGGTTCCAAAGTGCGGGTCGATTTTGAAATAATCGAAGGTATTATATTTATGTGAGGTTGTGGCCTGAAAAACTGGATTAAGATACAGCGCTGTGATCCCTAAATCCTTGAGCTCGTCAAGATGATCGATAATCCCCTGGAGATCGCCGCCCATCAGGTTATGCAAGGTCGGGCGGGTGCCCCATGGCTGGATATTCGCCGGATCGTTGGTTTTGTCGCCGTTGGCAAAACGCTCGGGGAAAATCTGATAAAACACTGCATGCTTTACCCAATCGGGTGTATGCCAGTCGGTCGTCGTCATAGAAACACTCCTCGTTGCTGAGTAATTCGGCGCATCATACCATACTCAGAAATACGTCATCGGCAGTCCGAAATCCGGGCTGCGTCAGCAGGCTGGGCGCTGCTGGCGGTTTGCGCTTGCCAGTTAGCAGGATTTTTGCCGTGGCGTTGACGAATTGTGGCCAATGCTCTACCATGCGCCGCGCAAAGGAGATCACATGCGTGTTTTAATTATCGGCGCAAGCGGGCAGCTCGGCTCGGCATTGCGCCATACATTTGCCGATCACACCCTGCTAACCCCCGGCCATGGCGAGCTGGATATCAGCCAGCCCCAGGCGATCGGCGCCATCCGCGAGCTGGCCCCCGATCTGGTGCTGCTGCCAGGGGCCTACACCAATGTCGATGGCTGCGCACTCGATCCCGAGCGGGCCTTTCGGGAAAATACGCTGGGGCCGAAGTATGTCGCCCTGGCCTGCGCCAAGCGCGATGTGCCGCTGGTGTATGTCAGCACCAACGAGGTGTTTAGCGGCACGGCGACGACCGCCTACCGCGAGTACGACCAGCCCGGCCCGATCAATGCCTACGGGCGCTCGAAGTGGGGCGGCGAGCAGGCGGTCCTGCAGCACGCGCCGACCGCGCTGGTGGCACGGGTGGCCTGGCTGTTCGGCGGCCCGCGCAACTTTATTCGCACCATTCTCCGCCTGGCCGACCAGCAATCCGCCACCGGCCAGCCGCTCCAGGTCGTCGATGATGAGGTTGGCAGCCCAACCTACACGCCCGATGCCGCCGTGGCGATTCGCCAGCTGGCCGATGCCGCCGTCCCCGGAATCTACCATATCGTCAACGCGGGCCAGTGTTCGCGCTACGAGCTGGCCTGCGCCGCCCTGCATAGCGCGGCGATTGCGGCGCCGATTGTACGCATCACGTCGGCGCATTTCGCGCGGCCCAGCACCCCGCCCGCCTACACGCCGCTGCTCAACGGCGCCGCCGCCGCGCTTGGGATTACCCTGCGGCCCTGGCAGAGCGCGGTCGAGGAGTATGTTGGCGCACTGGCGCTGGAACAGCTCGCGTGAATCAGACGATCGATATCATTATTCCCAACTACAACGGCGCCGCGCTGCTGCCCGCCTGCCTTGATGCCCTGGCCGCCCAGACGCGCCGCGACTGGCGGATTCTGATCGTCGATGATGCCTCAACCGATGACTCCCTGGCTATGCTGCAGGAGCGCTATCCGACGATTGCGGTGCTGGCGCTGCCTCACAACGGCGGCTTTGTCCGCACCGTCAACGCCGGCATCGCCCAGACCAGCGCGCCGCTGGTGATTTTGCTCAACAACGACACGGTGCCCGACCGCCGCTTTGTGGAGCAGCTGGCGGGCGCCCTGGAGCGCTTTCCGGCCTATGCCTTCGCCGCCGCCAAGCTGCGCCTGTTCGATCAGCCCGAGCAGCTGCACTCGGCGGGCGATGGCTATGGCTGGGATGGCGTGCCGTTCAGCCGTGGGGTCTGGCAGGTCGATCGTGGTCAGTTTGACATAATAAGTGAGATATTTGGCCCCTGTGCCGGCGCAGCGATCTATCGGCGCACGGCGCTGACGGCCCTGGCCAGCCCGACCGGCGATGTGCTCGACCCCAACCTGGTCTTCTACTGCGAAGACGTTGACCTGAATCTGCGGGCGCGGCGGGCCGGGCTGCGCACCATCTTTGTGCCACAGGCGGTGGTGCTGCATCATCTGAGCGCGACCGGCGGCGGCGAGCTGGCAAGCTACTACTGTGGGCGCAACTTTTTCATTATCTGGGCCAAAAATCTGCCGCCGGCGCTGCTGCTGCGCTCGCTGCCCCACTTCCTGAAAGCGCAGCTGGCGATTACCCTGGCGGCCCTGCGGCACATTCGGGGGGCGGCCGCACGGGCGCGGCTGCGCGGCCAGTGGGCGGGGCTGCGGGCCCTGCCTGGAACTTGGCGCACACGGCGATTTGGGCCACAGGAAGCCTCAAACCTCACCCGCTGGATCGGCAAGTAGTGCATAGGGGTTGCGACATTTCGCCTCACTACGCTTGTTAAGGAGTATCTCCTGTGTCCCAACCACCATTTCTCTCGGTCGTGATTCCGGCCTACAACGAAGAGCGGCGGCTGCCCGATAGCATTCAGCAGGTGCTGTGCTACTTGCGCGAGCAGCCCTGGACCTGGGAGGTGCTGATCGTCGATGATGGCAGCGACGATCAGACCGCCACCTACGCCGAGGCCCTGGTGGCTGACGAGCCGTGCGCCCGGGTGATTCGCAATCCCCACCGTGGCAAGGGCTATACGGTGCGCACGGGGATGCTGCAGGCCACTGGCGACTATATTCTGTTCTCCGACGCCGATCTGGCGGTGCCGATCGAGGAGTGGCCCAAGCTGGCGGTGCCAATCCAGAACGGCAGCGATATCGTGATTGCCTCGCGCGAAGGCGTGGGGGCGCAGCGAATCGATGAGCCGCTCAAGCGCCACATCATGGGCCGGGTGTTTAACCTGATTGTGCGCGTGCTGGCAATCGGCCACTTTCAGGATACCCAGTGCGGCTTCAAGGTGTTCACTCGGGAGGCGGCCCACGACGTTTTTGCCAAAATGCGCCTCTACAACGACCAGACCGCCGCGCCGCGCGGGGCCGCCGTGACCGCGTTTGATGTCGAGATTTTGTTTCTGGCCCTGCGACGCGGCTATCAGGTCCGCGAGGTCCCGGTGATCTGGCGCTATGGCGAGGAGACCAAGGTCGATAATGTGCGCGACTCGCTGCGCAACCTGAGCGATGTGCTGAAAGTGCGCTGGAACGCGCTGACCGGGCGCTATCGGGATGTGCGGCGGCGCTAGGGCTCTGTCAGGGCTGACGTGCTGATCGTTGGCTGAGCCTGTCGAAGCCAAACTGGTGGGCTTCGACAGGCTCAGCCAACGGGGATCCGCAGGTGTTTGATCACTAGTATTAGGAGGCGATATGGCCCGTCAAGTTGCTGATGTAATGCATCGTGGGATTATCTCGTGCACCTCCACGACCCCAATTCAGGAGATTGCCCGCACCCTGACCGAGCAGGACATCAGCGCCCTGGTCGTGATCGACGACAACGTGCTGATGGGGATTATCTCGCGCACCGACCTGATCACCGCGCGCCTGTACGAGCACTACTGGAAGCACTGGCGCGGGCTGACCGCGAGCCACATTATGACCAAAGATGTCGTCACGGTTCACCCTGAGGAGAGCCTGGAGGCCGCCGGGCGCATCCTGATGGAGCGGCATATCCATCGCCTGGTGGTGGTTGAGCAGGTTGCCGAGCGGCTGGTGCCGATTGGAATTCTCTCAATTACCGACCTTGTTCGCGACCTCGCCCAGGGCGATTTTTAATCAATTGACAACCACGGATCGGCGCGGTGCAGCCAAACGCAGCGATCAGACTGATTACGCAGCATCATCGTAAAGCGCCGATAACTTGATTGACTCGCTGTGCCCACTCTACTATAGTATCAGTGTAGCCCGTTGGATACGGCTCAATACAATCAGTACCTAAACAATCAGCGAAACACTCAGGCGCAAACGCTATCAACCACAAGGTTGGCTTGTGGAAATAGACGTAAGCTCACGGAAAGCCATCAGCGTTCGTTAGCATTCGATGATGGTGGGGAAGTGAACAACGACATTCGCCAGGATTCGGGCGTGTGGTGCATGACCACTGACGATAAACCTGCCAATGCTCGACAGTAAATGAGTAGTGCCATCCCAAAGCCCGCTTGACAGTGACCACAAGTATGAGGGTCGGCAACGGGTATAGTCTCACCGCACAGCCCCTGCAAAGTTTTCCTTTGGCAGGAAGCCGCGACTGAGGCCCGGAAGGCTAGGTGATTGAGATAGAGTTGAAACTGAATCGGGGTCGTATCCACGGGTGTGTAATGTAGGCCCAGCCGTACCGCACAGGTACGGCTTAGTTTTTTTAGCCCCATTTACGGCCGGGGCACATACGAGAACAACTGATCCTCGAACTCCAGCTGATAGTGCTGGTTGATCAGGGCCAGCGTCTCATCGGTCCAGCGCCCAGTCGCATCGCTGGTCTCGCTGCGCAGATCCACCTCAAGCAAAATCACCCCGAACTGGCGCTGCTCGATCGCCGCGTGCAGCCCCGAGGGATCCCAGATGCCGCTCCGAATGGCCGGCCCCATCGTCGAGGGGTCGTCGAAGCGCAGCGGTTTGTTGGCCAGCACAATCAGCGCCGGGTTATCGGCCAGGGCTTCGCCGGGCTTGGATTGGAGATAGGCCACAAACCGCTCCAGCGATGCTGGGGTGAACTCGCCGCCATACCAGGCCGGCGTCGCCCGCAGGAGCCAGCCCTGCCACAGCACCAGAGCGATTGCAACCACCCCCAGCC
>DAOTUS010000187.1:0-3369 GCA_034437415.1 Herpetosiphonaceae bacterium | reverse complement strand
CGCACGATCACCTACGACGCCTGGGGCACGGTGCGCCACACCACCGGGACGGTGGCGACGCGGCTGGGCTACACGGGCGAGTGGATGGGCCTGGTCGACGGGACGGTCTACCTGCGGGCGCGGCACTACCAGCCGACGCTGGGCCGCTTCCTGCAGCGCGACAGCTTCCCCGGCATCCCCAGCAGCCCGCAGTCACTGCACAAATACACCTACGCCCATAATAACGCCCTGTTGTATACGGATCCCAGTGGGATGTGTATTGGCTGGATTTGGAACAGCCCGCGCTGTCAACGCTTACCCGATGGCGAAATCAATATCGAGGATGGGCTGGCGTACTGGAAAGGTGTGCTTGAAACGGAGTGGGAAATCGTCAAAAGCCCCTTTGTGATGGTGCATAGCCTGGTTACGAGCGGGGAGTACCGCGCCACGGTCAAACGGGGCTGGGATCGGCTGTGGGATGAAAATTGGTTGGATCTGGGTGAAGAGCTGTTTATTGAACTGGTGATTCGCCCGATTCAAGATGTGAAATATGCCTTTGTCTGCGATGATGCCGCCGGACAAGCCAAGGCGCTGACCTCGGTGTTTCTGAGTATCGCCGGATCGAAGTATGCCAAAGATAAATTCCGCCGTCCACGTCCCGATGGTCCTGGACCGGCTGAGTCCCCACCACCACGCCCGATTAAACCCAAGCCCAACGTCTGCTCATTTACCCCCGACACCCTGGTGTCAACGGCTGACGGGCTGACGCCGATTGGGGAGCTGGCGGTGGGCGAGCTGGTGTGGGCCTACAACGAGGCGACCGGCACCACCGACCTGTACACCATCACCGCCGTGCTTGCCCACGCCGACACCGTGCTGGTCGATCTCACCATCGACGGCGAGCCAATCACCACCACGCCGGAACACCCCTTCTTCACGCGGGAGCGGAGCTGGGTGGCCGCGGACGCCCTGCGGCTGGGCGACCATATTCGGGCCGCCGATGGCACTTGGGGCGTCGTCGAGCGCCTGCTCCTTCGCAGCGACACGCAGGTGATGTACAATCTCACGGTCGCCACCGCCCACACGTTCTTCGTCGGCGAGGGCGGGTGGCTGGTACATAATACGTGTTGGGGTGTTGATACCCTCCTTGATAGCGATGATATGCTGAGGAGTATATGGGGTGACACAGCTGACGAGATTGGAGACAAATTTCGCGACGCAGGGTATGACGTCGACGTTCAACCAGACACGAAGAAAGGTACTTCAGGCCTATCGACGATCGTTACAATAAGCAAGGGCACAGCTGAAAAAACTCATGTTATTCAAAGGATATTGGTCCATCCAGGAGATGGGACGCATAAGGGTGCGTACTATAAGATATCAACGTCGTCTGAAGGGCTTATTAAGATCGTCGATCCTGCCACCTATGTGCCAGACGGTGAGAAGCAGGTGAAACGAATCATTAATAAATAGGATTGGATGCGCTGAAGCGAGGAACAAACACTGATCCTCGCTTCAGCCTTGCGCGTACACGCTGGATTGAATTTATCGAGGAGGAACCTATGGATGAAGTTTTATCGGAGATAGAGCGATCTATCTTATATGAGATTGAAGAATTTGGGCAGACGCTTCCGGATCTGCTCTATTATCTCATTTATAATTGGGATGATCCGTCCTATAAAATATACGATTTTTATCGCAGCGTGTATGAGACCGTCGAGTCGTTACGGTTAAAGGGATTCATCGAGCTTGTGCTCATTCAGTACACAAAAGTTACCGACATTAGGCGTGAGGTGGTATCGGTAGAACCGGTTCCGGACGACGCGATCCCGGCGATCCTGGGCAACCCAGACAACTGGGGCCGGGCCGAGGTAATACGTTCTTTGGAGCGGTATACCTATCGTACCACGGAGAAGGGGGAGGAATTTTTAGATAGTCTCGTCTGACGATCGACGGCGAGCCAATCACCACGACCCCCGAGCATCCCTTCTTCACGCGGGAGCGCGGCTGGATCGCGGCGGACGCCCTGCGGCTGGGCGACCACATTCGCTCGGCCGCTGGAACCTGGGGGATGGTTGAGCGCGTCGTGCTGCGCCAACACACCCAGGTCATGTATAATCTGACGGTGGCCACCGCGCATACGTTCTTTGTTGGTGAGGGGCAGTGGCTCGTGCATAATGACTGCTTCGACTTTGGCAAATCCCTACCAAATGGTGCTGCTATTGAAGCATTGAACGAAGCGCTCCGGCGCAGGGAGTTTTCGTCCCGTTTGGTTCCATGCCGTTCCTGTGCAGTGCTGGCACGATTCCTTCTGCTCATTGGTCATTGATCAACGAACAGGAGGCTCCCCATGACCGCGTTACGCCGCCGGATGATCGAGACTATGCAGCTCCGAGGTCTATCCGCCAACACCCAGCGGGCCTATCTCCAGGCCATCCACCTGCTGGCCCAGCACTATCACCGCTCACCCGACCAGGTGACCGACGAGGACATCCGCCAGTATTTCCTCTATCTGCGCAATGAGCGTCAGGTCGCCCGCAGTACCAGTACGATTGCCCTCTGCGCTCTGAAGTTTTTGGTTGAACACGTGCTCCATTATCCATGGCCCACCCTCGATCTTGTCCGACCCCCCAAGGCGCAGACCTTGCCCACGGTCCTCAGTCGCGACGAAGTCCGCACCCTGCTGGCCCTCGTCCGCTTGCCCCATTATCGCACCTGTCTGACCACCATCTATGCCTGCGGCTTGCGCCTCATGGAAGGCGTCAGCCTCCAGGTTCCCCAGATTGATAGCGCCCGCATGGTTCTGATCATCCGCGAGGCCAAGGGGCTGAAAGATCGCTGTGTCCCGCTGCCGCCCCTCGTCCTCACGCTGCTCCGCGATCAGTGGCGCACCCACGGCCATCCCCGCTGGCTCTTTCCCGCCCGCGTCCGGGGCCACGCCATTCCTATGGCGGAGCAGCCCATGACCCGGACGGGACTCCAGGATGTGTGGGCTACCGCAATTGCCGACAGTGGCATCGCCAAACATATCACCGTTCATACGCTACGGCATTCGTGGGCGACCCACCTGTTGGAGGCGGGCGTCAATCTGCGGGTGATCCAGGTCTGGCTCGGCCACCAGTCGCCCTCCACAACCGCGCTCTATACCCATCTCACCCCGCGTACACTGACCAACGTATCAACGCCAGTGTAGAATAGGCTCATGCACACTCTTGATGATGGAGTCTCGGATGCGCCTTGAAGGTAGACCGATCACTCGATCACACACGCTGGGAGGTTATCCATGATCATCAAGAGTGTGCATGAGCCGTAGAATAGACCCAGATCGCCAGGTGAATTTATACTGGACCCCATGACCTGCACAGTGGATCCCATTGAATGGAGTACACT
>DAOTUS010000186.1:0-3345 GCA_034437415.1 Herpetosiphonaceae bacterium | reverse complement strand
GGCGATCTCCTCGCGGTAGAACTGGCGGTAGTCGTGGCTGGCGGCACCGTGATTGTGCAGACCTACACGCCCGATCACTATGCGATTCAGGCCGCCGCCAGCCACGACTACCGCCAGTTCTACCGCGAGGAGATCGCCTTTCGCCGCAGCACCCACTACCCGCCGTTCAGCCGCCTGATCCGCTTCGTGACCCAGTCGTCGGCGAACAAAACCGCCGAGCGGGTCGCCAGCGAGCTCGACAGCCAGATTCGGGCAACCCTGGAGGCGCGCAAAATCAAGGACTGGGCGATTATCGGCCCGGCGCCCGCCTTCCTGCAAAAGCTCCGCGATCGGTTTCGCTGGCACATTTTGGTGCGCCTCCCCGACCCCGCCCAGCTGCTCGATGGCTTTGCAGTGCCCCGTGGCTGGACGGTTGATGTTGACCCGGTGAGCTTGCTGTAGGGGGGATTTCGAGGAATTACCGCATTAGAGTGGGCAAATTTCTATTCCAAATAGTGTTTGCGGGCCGATGACATATGTGACTAAATCTCGTGTAGCCCGATATCGGTGCGGTGGTACGAGCGCGGCAGCGCGATCCGCCCCAGATTGGCGTAGGCTTTGGCCCGCGCGTCGGCCAGGTTCGCCCCCAGGGCCACCACGGTGAGCACCCGCCCGCCCTGGGTTGAGAGCTGGCTGGGTCCGCTTGGCCGCACCAGCATCGCCTCGCTAAAGGCGCTGCCAAATCCACCAAGCAAACCGCGCTTCTCCGGCATCTGAACCATCACCGAGACATAGTTCATCCCCACCGGGTTCACCGTCTCGCTCTGAAACGCCAGCACCCCGGCCTCCAGTTCGGTCAGCCCGCCAATGCTCAGGCCGGTCGGAAACGTGTGTGGGTAGCCCTGCGCCACCAGCGTGACCCCAACGCTGGCCTCGGGCTTCCAGCGCAGCGGCGGCAGCGTGTGCAGCGCCCGATTGTTGCACGCGGCGATCAACGTAAACAGATCATCTTGCAGGCGCGGCAGCACCACCTGTGCCTCAGGATCGCCCAGCGTGGTCCGAATGCGGATCACCTGCGGGCCAGCGGCGGTGATGGCGCAGTCGACGCCGAGAATCCCCCACCAGGGCAGGTTTTCGCGGGCCAGCGCGGCCAGCAGCGGCACCATGACCAGCCGGTGAATGTAGTCGCCAATCCGCTCAAGCAGCGGGGTTGGGCTGGTGTGGGCGCCCATTCCCGCCGCCGCCCAGCCAGCGTCATCATTGTCCAGGCGGTCGTAGATTCGGGCCGGCAGCAGCGGCACCAGGGTTGTCCCATCGGTGAAGCAGGAGTAGGCCACGGTTGGCCCGGCGGCCGGCGCCTCGATCACCACCCCGCGAAAATGATCGTCGCGCAGCGGCAGGGCAAAAATCCCATCGAGGGCCGCCATCGCCGCCCCGCGATCGGTGTAGGCGCCGTCGAACTCCGAGGGATAGTCGCTCCACAGCATCACCGGCAGCGAGTGGGCCGCCAGATAGCGCTCGGCGGTCGCCCGGTCGCCGAAGGCGCGTCCGGGCGAGGTCGGGATTTTGTAGCGGTTGAGGAACTCTTTGGACCACAGCGGCGAGCGCTGGAGCAGCGCCGAGCGCTTGGGCGCGCCCCAGACGGCCATCTTCAGCGGCGTCGCCTCATCAACCAGCCCTTCGCCGAGAACATCGCCATCGGCGGGCACAATGACGTTAAAATCCTCGTTGTAGGCCCAGCGCACCGTCTCCGTCAGCGTCTCGCGGGCGGGCGCAACCGGGGCCAGCATGCTCGCCCCACCGTTGCCCGGTATGCTCGCCAGCTGGTCGATTCGGTCGCTATTGAACAGTTTCCAGACCAGCGCGTGGGCCGTTCCGGTTGCCCCAATCACAAGAACTTTCATACGCATCAATCATCAATAAAACGCAATCGACCCGCCTAAACGTGCCGATTGCGCTCTGGTCATTAGCTAGTCAACCCGGCCTTCGCGGGCGGCGAAGACGTGGTAGTCGATTGCTGGGAACGGATTGTCCAGATCGTTGTACTCGGCGGTCAGGCGCTGCAGCTCCTCGGCGGCGCCGCTCTCCAGCGCGTCGGCCAGCGAGTTGAAGCGGTCGACGTGCTCGTTGAAGCGCTTGGTGGCGTACTCGTTGGCCTGCCCGGTGGTGACCAGGAACGGCCAGTCGCTCGACTCGAGCAGCAGCACCTCGCGGGCGATCTGCGCCAGGGCCGCCGCCTGATCGCCGCTGGCGGTCGGGTATTTGGCCACCAGATCCTCCATCCGCCGCTCGGCCCCATGGATAATCGGCCACATCCACTCGGTGTCGGGGTTGAGCCAGGTGGTGTGGGTGCCGTTCTCGCCCCACGAGCTTTCGGGCAGGTTGAGCGACGACTGCGGCGGATTCTCGGCGATATAGTCCGAGGCGGTGGTCAGCTCGACATCGTCGCTGGTCGCCAGCGTGCGCAGCACCTCGCGAATCCAGTCGACGCCCTCGAACCACCAGTGGCCGAACAGCTCGGTGTCGTAGTTCGACGAGATCATGCCGTAGCGGCCGGTCTGGCCGCGGTACTCGGCGATCACATCGCGCACCAGGGTGGTGAAATGCTTGGCGTGGCCCTGAATCCGGTCAACGGTCCAGTCGGGATGATAGTATTCCTTAAATCCCAGCTCGACTTTTGGCCCGGTCACGCGCCAGTACTGCATCCCGCTGAGGCTGTCTTTCTTGTGGAACTCGCGGTAGTTCGACTCGCCAGGGTAGCCCCACTCCGCCGACCAGACCTGCAGGCCGGTCTTGTGGTGGCGGCCAATCGCCGAGACGTTCTCGCTCAGGCCCACCAGGTACGGCTGCAGCGTGCTGTTGCCGGTGAGCGGCATCTCTTTGCTGACCGGCACCACGTAGCGCCGGATGAGCGAGCCATATGGCCCAAAGACCTTGCCCTCGGATTTGCCGATCGGCGCGCCGCCCTCGATGGTGGTGGTCTCGACAAAGAAGCAGTTGATGCCCTGGGCCTCGAGGAACTCCTCGACGCCGGGCTTGCGCTGGGTCTCGCCATTGGCGTCGGTGTAGTAGGCCGGGCGATACGCGCACTCTGGCAGCCAGATCGCCCGTGGGCGGCGACCGTAGTGGTGCTCGTAGCTCTGGGCGGCAACCGCAATCTGGGCGTAGATCGTCGAGTCGCGGCTGACCAGCGGCAGGTAGCCGTGGGTGGCGCCACAGGTGATAATCTCAATATAGTCATCATCTTGCAGCTTGCGGAAGGCCCCAATAATGTTGCGGTTGTAGCGCTCGACAAACGACGTTTTGATCTTGGAGTACCAGTCGCGATACCACTGGGCCAGATAGGCCCGATGGGGGTCGGGAGCC
>DAOTUS010000185.1:0-6857 GCA_034437415.1 Herpetosiphonaceae bacterium | reverse complement strand
CCCGACGGCAACGCCCCCGCCCGCTGCGGCGAACCCGCTCGTCGGCCAGTGGCAGCTTAGCGGGCTGGGCGGCCAGCCGCCCCTCGGCCCGACCTCGCTCACGCTGGTGGTGGAGGAGCGCGGCGGCGCCAGCGGCAACGGCGGCTGTAATCAGTTCTCCAGCACAATCACCCTCACCGACGCGACGCTCGCCTTTACCCCGATCATGGCGACCAAGCGCGCCTGCGCCGATCCCAGCCTGAACAATCAGGAGAGCGCCTACCTGGCGGCGCTCGATTCGGCGCGGTCGTTCCAGATCGACGGCGCCAGCCTGCTCCTGCTTGATGCGCAGGGCACGGCCGTTGCGGTGTTTACCCGCCAGTAGCCAGCCCGAACGGCCGGCGCTGCTACCTGGGGAGATCCTGGGCGCAGCGCAGGCCGACATTGGTGTTAGCCAGGGTTGGCAGCAGCGAGTTGCGGCCGCTGGTTACGGCGGCGGCTTTCTCGTCGAACCAGGATCCACCGCGCAGCACCCGCCCGCCACTGTCCGAGGCGGACTCGCGGCCATCGTCGGCGCGGTAGGGATAGGGGCGATACAGCGAGCTGGTCCACTCCCACACATTCCCCGCCAGATCGAGCGTGCCATAGGGTCCGGCCCCGGCTGGGTATGCGCCGACGGCAGTGGTGGTCTCAAGCAGACTTTCCTTGGTGTTCGCCCTGGCGGCATCCCACTCTGCCCCCCACGGCCAGGTGCGGCCGTCGGCGCCACGGGCGGCCCGCTCCCACTCGGCCTCGCTGGGCAGGCGCTTGTCGGCCCAGGCGCAGTAGGCCACCGCATCGGCCCAGGTCACGTTGACGACCGGGTGCTCGGTGCGGGTGACCGGCACCGTCCCATCGTCGCTCCACACCGCCAGACCGACCGGGTCGAAGGCGTTGCGTGGGATTGGGCGGCCGGTGGCGCTCACAAAGGCCGCATACTGGGCGTTCGTCACTTCGGTATGCTCAAGATAAAAGCCGGTGGTTGTGATCACGGTCGCCGGCTGGTCGTTGACCAGGCCGGGCCAGCCATACGTGGACGCCAGTGCGCTGGCCTCTTCGTCGGTGAGCCCCAGCGTCCAGGTGCCGCCGGGGATATAGTCCATGCCCGCCGGGACATAAAAGCTATTCGTGGCACAGCGAAACCCGAGATTATTGGAAAACTCAGTCGGCAGCCGCCGATCGCGGGCCGCCGCACGGGCGGTGGCGGGATTGGTGCCGTTGAAGCTGCCGCGCACAATCCGCGGGCCAGACTGGTTGGGCAGCTCACGGCCGTCGTTGGCGCTGTAGGGATAGGCATGATCGAGCGTGCTGGTCCACTCCGCCACATTTCCGACCAGATCCAGCGCGCCGTCGGGGGTTGCGCCGTTGGGGAACGCGCCAACCGCCAGCACATCGCCGCCCTGGCCGCTGCCCCAGACATTCAGGCGGCTGAGATCCCACTCGTCGCCCCACGGATAGGCGCGGCCCGCGGCGCCACGGGCCGCGCTTTCCCACTCCAGCTCCGTCGGCAGGCGGCCGCTGCGGGCCTGACAGTAGCTGCGGGCCTGCTCCCAGGTAACATTGATCACCGGATAGAGATCGAACTCAGGATTATCGAAATAGTCGGCGTGGGTCAGCGCTGATCGATCGGCTGGCGGCGTGCACTGGCCGGCCTCGACACAGCGCCGATAGTCGCCCACGGTCACCTCGGTGCGATCGAGATAGAACGTCGCCACATTGGCGGCATTGATCGGCTGCTCGTCAGGCGGGCCGGCGGCGCTGCCAAGCGTGTAGACGCCCGCGACAATCCCGACCATCCCCGGCGGGGCCGGGCCGAGCGTCGGGGTCGCCAGCGGCGTGGTCGGGGTGGTGGCGGCCGGCGTGGCGGTGCTGGCCGCGGTCTCCGGGCTGCTGGTCGGCACCAGCTGGCTGATGGCGGTTGGGGTTTGCTCGTCGGCGCCTGGTTCGCGCAGCAGCAGCAGCACCACCACGGCGAGAAACAGACCAACGATGACTAATCCGCCGCCAATCAGCGCCCGCTGGCCTGAGCGGGCCTGGCCGGGCGCCGCGCTGGTGGCGGCGCTGGCGGCCTCGGCGTAGATCTGGCTTTTGGGCAGCGTCGTGACCACCACGTCCAGCGCTGGCGCATGATCGACCTCATCGACAAACTCCTTGATCGATTGAAAGCGCTCGTCGGCCTCGTTGGCCAGCGCCCGATGGATGGCCTGGGCCAGATGAAAGGGCACATCGGGCCGCAGGGTGTTGGCCAGTGGCGGGCGGACGCTGGTGCGCCGGGCCGGGTCAAAGCGGGTCAGCATCTCGTGAAAAACCATGGCCAGGCTGTACACGTCCGAGCGGGCATCGGTCTGGCCGATCCCATACTGCTCAGGCGGGGCGTAGCCGGGCGTGCCATAGATGGCCGTGTCGCCGCTCTGGCCGACCTTGTAGAGCCGGGCAATCCCAAAGTCAATCAGGGCAACCCGCTCATCGGTGCGGATCATCACATTGGTTGGCTTGAGGTCGCGGTAGATAATCGGCGGATCCTGGGCGTGCAGGTAGCTCAGCACGCTGGCCAGCTGATGAAACCAGCTCAGGGCCGTCTCCAGCGGAATCGGCTCGGTGCGGCTCTCCAGCTCGGCGCGCAGGGTGCGGCCCTCGACATACTCCATGGCCAGAAACTGATTGTCCTCGAACTGAAACTGGTCGATCACACGGGGGAGATTGGGGTGGCTCAGGCGGGCCAGCAGCGCGGCCTCGCGGTGGAAATCGCTGATCGCCCGCTCCCAGGCCTTGGTATCGCCCGGCGCGTGGGACAGCGTCATCTCTTTGAGGGCGACCGGGGCGTCACCGAGGCGGTTGTCGGTGGCCAGATAGACCGCGCCCATGCCGCCGCGGGCCAGCGGACGGATGACCTTGTAGCGGCTGATCAGCACATCGCCTGTGACGAGCCGGCCGGTCCAGCTGGGAATCCCTGCGCCACAGGCGGGGCAAAATTTGGCACCATCTTTGACGTTGGTCGCACAGCGTGGACATTGCATCGCGCACCCTCATGGCAGTGGATGGAAGAATTAATCGAAAATTATTCGTATTGTACCATCGCAGCCATGCCATCACAACCACGTTGGAAGCGCGCAAGCTCGGCCTAAAGCTCGATAGCACATTCGTTCTGGTTAGAGTAAAATAGATTGACTTTTGCTTTATCAGCCTGAAAACTTAAATTGCTTCCGCTCGCCTGGAAGCCCTGTGAGGTCGCTTGAAAATCTTCTACCACCTGCTTGGCAATACGCTGCTCGCCTCGATCACCAACTTTACGGTCTGGTTTGACCTGACGTTCTTTGTGTATCTGGAGACGCGCTCGGTCTTAGCAACCTCGCTGCTCGCCGGGATCTACCTGATCGCGGTGGCGGTCTCGGGGTTCTGGTTTGGCAGCCTGGTCGATCACTATAAAAAGAAGCACTGTATGCTGGCCTCCAGCGTCGTCTCGCTGAGTATCTACAGCCTCGGCTTTGCGATCTATCTGCTGGCGCCGCCGGATGCCTTCAAAAGTCCGGCTAGCCTGACGCTGTGGATCTTCGCGCCGCTGCTGCTGATGGGCGTGATCAGCGGCAATATTCGCGGCATCGCCATGCCGACCCTGATCACGCTGCTGATCCCGGAGGAGCGCCGCGATCGGGCCAACGGGCTGCTGGGCACCGCCTTCGGGGTTTCGTTTCTGATTGTCTCGGTGATTAGCGGGCTGCTGGTCGGGCTGGCGGGCATGTTCTGGATTCTGGTGGTGGGCATTGTGATGACGGTCCTGGCGCTCGTCCATCTGTGGCTGATCCCGGTGGTGGAGCAAGCGATCGTCCATATCGATGGCAAGCCGCAGCGGATCGATATTCGCGGCACCCTGGCCGCCATCTCAACCATCCCCGGCCTGTTTGCCCTGATCGTCTTCACGACGATCAATAACTTCCTTGGCGGCGTCTTTATGTCGCTGATGGATCCGTATGGGCTGTCGCTGGTCTCGGTGGAGGTCTGGGGGCTGCTGTGGGGCATGCTCAGCCTTGGGTTTATTTTCGGCGGCCTGGCGATCGCCCGCTGGGGGCTTGGCCGCAACCCGCTGCGGGCGATGTTTAGCGCCAACATCACAATCTGGGCGATCTGCAGCGTGATGACCATCCAGCCCTCAATCGCCCTGCTGATGGTCGGGATGTTCATCTACCTGTGCGTGGTGCCGTATATCGAGGCCGCCGAGCAGACGATTATTCAAAAAGTCGTCCCGCCCGAGCGCCAAGGCCGCGTCTTTGGGTTCGCCCAGAGCATGGAGCAGGCCGCCTCGCCGCTGACCGCGCTGCTGATCGGGCCATCGCCCAGTTCATCTTTATCCCGTTCATGACCACCGGCCGGGGCGTGGAGCTGATCGGCGGCTGGTTTGGCAGCGGACCCGACCGCGGCATCGCGCTGGTCTTCACGATCACCGGGATCATCGGCCTGGTGATGACCCTGCTGGCGCTGCGCTCGCGCTTCTATCGCCTGCTCTCCCAGCGCTATCTGGCCAGCGCTGGACATCCTCCGCCAGCGCCACAGGCCAGCCCCGCCCCGCACATGGCCAGCATCGAGGCCGAGCACTGAGCGGCTGGCCGGCGCTTTTGCGCCGATAATGCAGCGCGTGCTATACTGACACTAACCCAACGGCCTATACACAGTTAGGAAGGAAGTCCTGTGGCGGATACGGCTACTCAGATACTCGGCACAGCGAGTACTATGATGTCCGACCTGCTGATTCATCTGCGGGCGGAGGCGACCCAGCTGCGCGAGCGGCACACCAAAGCGGCAGCCCAGAGCCGCCAGATCCGCCGCTCAATTGATGAGATCGCCGTTCAGCGCTCGTTCGCCGAGCAGCTTGGCTCGCCCAATCTGGGCCGAATTCGCCAGCAGGAAAGCGATCTGCGCGCACGGGTCGGCGCGGTCGATTCCGAGGCCAACCACACCGCCGAGGCCCTCAAGCGCCTGGAGCAGCTGATTCGGCAGACCGAGATGAGCAGCACCTCGCTGGCCGGATCGACCGTGCAGGGCAATGCGAGCGATCCGTGGGCGCTGGCGCTGCGGGGCCAGATCGTCCACGGCCGCGAGGAGGAGCGGGTGCGTCTGGCCCGCGAGGTTCACGATGGCCCGGCCCAGGTGCTGGCCAATGTGCTGATGGGCCTGGAGCACGCGATCAATCTGCATACCAGCCAGCATCCCAAGCTGCCTGAATTTCTCGATGAGCTGCGCACCGCCGCCCGCCAGGGCCTGCACGAGGTGCGCGGTTTTATTGCCGACCTGCGGCCTGGCGCGCTTGAGCAGGGCCTGCCAAGCGCTCTGGCCGAGTATGTGCGCTCCTATCAGCGGACAACCACGGTGACGGTGAACCTGGACCTGCACGCCTGGCCGTCGCACATCCCCGCCGAGACCGAAATTGTGCTGTATCGGATTGTCCAGGAGGCGCTGCAAAACATCAACAAGCACGCCCGCAGTGCGACGGTGCTGATCCGCAGCTTCCAGCGGGATGCCGAGCTGGTGATGGTTATTCGTGACGATGGCCCCGGCTTCGACCCCCGCGAGGTCTTGCGGCGCTCAGGCAAAGAGAGCTGGGGGTTGACGAGTATGCGCGAGCGGATTGCGCTGGTTGGCGGCCACTTTGCGATCGCCTCCCGTCCTGGCGCAGGCACTGAAGTGACTTTACGGATTACCCTATAACCGATTTTTCCAGCAGAGGAGGTTCTATGGAAACGATTAAAGTTCTCATTATTGATGATCATCCACTTTTTCGCCAGGGTATCTGCTGGAGCTTAAGTGTTGAACAAGATATTGAGGTGGTTGGCCAGGCCGAAAATGGCACCGAGGCGATCAAGCTCACCGAAAGTTTGAATCCCCAGGTGGTGCTGCTGGATATTAACTTGCCCGGCCTGAATGGCCTGGAGGTGGCGCGGGTGCTGAAGCGCCGCTCGCCCAGGATGGGCATTATTGTGCTGAGCATTCACGACGACGACGAGCAGCTGTTCAACGCGATCAAGGCGGGCGCGGCGGCCTACGCCTCGAAAGAGATCGATCCGGCCGATCTGGTGCGGATGATCCGCGATGTCGCCAGCGGTCGCTATATCATCAACGATAATGTGATGTCGAAGCCCCACGTGGCCACCAGGGTGCTCAATCAGTTCCGCGAGCTCTCGAATGTCAACCCCACCGAGGATAGCGTGGCGATGTTTGCGCCGCTTACCAGCCGCGAGATCGAGATTCTCGACTGTATCGCCCGCGGGCTTTCCAACAAGGAGATCGCCAGCCAGCTTTCGATTAGCGGGCAGACGGTCAAGAATCATATCACCTCGATTTTGAGCAAGCTCCAGGTCAACGACCGCACGATGGCGGTCATCCACGCTATTCAGCAGGGCTGGATCAAGCTTGGCTATGATGAGGGCCAGAGCCGCGGGCGCACTCTCTGATGGATCTCCGCAGTGGATGGACGCCGCTCGGTGCCCATCCACTGCGCTGCCCTACTCCGCCACCATGGCCTGGGCCTCCTGGTTCAGCAGCGCCTGCTTGCGCTCCATCCCCCAGCGATAGCCCCCCAGTGCGCCATTCTCCCGCACCACCCGATGACACGGAATCACCAGCGCCACCGGGTTGCTGGCGCATGCGCGGGCCACCGCCCTGGTTGCGGTTGGCCGCCCAAGCGCCTGGGCCACCGCGCTGTACGAGCGCGTCTCGCCGTACGGAATCTGGCGCAGCTCTTCCCAGACCAGCCGCTGAAACGCGGTCGCCTGCACGTCCAGCGGCAGATCGAGATGCGGCTGACGGCCTTCGAGGTGCTCCAGCAGGCTGCCGACCCACGCGCTGAG
>DAOTUS010000184.1:0-2758 GCA_034437415.1 Herpetosiphonaceae bacterium | reverse complement strand
CCTACGAGCCCAACCCCGACCTGATCGCCACGCTCAACGATCTGATCCGCGACCCGGCGACCAGGCTGGCGGCCGAGGCGGCGCTGGCGGCGATGAACGAGGGGCGCGATCAAAACCCGGCGATTCTGATCCCGGTCGATGGCAGCCAGCCGAACCCTAGCGACCGCCTGCACCCGATGACGTTCGAGGTGCCGCTCTCCGACCTGAACATTCTGCGCCTCCACGACGCCGCGATTCGCCTGCTCGACACCGCCCGCACGGTTCTGACCAACGCGGCCTGGGAGGAGTTCTCGGCCACCCAGCGGGTGTATCTGGCGACGCTGGCCGGCTTCGGCGAGGTCTTGACCCGCGCCAAGGAGATCGCCCAGTCGGGCGAGAGCACCAGCTCGGGGGCGATTCGCATGCTGGCGCATATCCCTCCGGCGCTGCAGCGGCTGCTCGATGCCATCCCCGGCCGCTTCGATGTGCTCAACGACATCATCAAGGGCCGCGAGGTGTTCTCGAACGTCGGCGTGGTGGCGCCCGGCAGCTCGCTGGTGCGCTTCATCACGGCCAAGGACGACAACGACAAAAAAACCCTGGCCTGGGGCGTGCTGACCGATGCCGCCGGCGTGATGCGCGTCTCGCTGCGCGATTTCCGGCCCCACGTCGGCCTGTTTGCGCAGGCCGGGCGGGCCGATGTGGCCCAGCGGATCGCCAGCGAGTATCTCAACAGCTACGTGTGGGGACTGAACCGCTACATCAGCGAGCTGATGCGCCTGACCCAGGGCTCGCACGCCGAGAAGTAAGGCGTCGACGCAAGCGTCAACGCCATGAATTTGCTTGGGAGACACTATGACCGATGATCCGTTGATTGGGCGCCAGCTGGCCAACTTCCGCGTCGACCGCGTGCTTGGGCGCGGCGGGATGGGCCAGATCTATATTGGTCAGGACGTGAAGCTCGAGCGTCCGGTCGCGATCAAGGTGATTGATACCCGATTTCGCGCCAATCCCGCCTATGCGGAGCGGTTTGTGCGCGAGGCGCGGGCGGTCGCAACCTGGCGCCACGACAGCATCATCCAGATCTACTACGCCGACGATACCGACGGGCTGTACTATTTTGTGATGGAATACATCGCCGGGAAGGACCTGAGCCAGATTCTAGCCGCCCATAGCGCCAACCACACGATGCTGCCCCACGGAGCGGTGCTGCAGATCGCCAAATCGACCGCCAGCGCCCTCGACTACGCCCACTCCAAAGGCGTGATCCACCGCGATGTCAAGCCCTCGAACGTGATGGTCGCGGAGGATCAGCGGGTGGTGCTGATGGATTTTGGGCTGGCGCTGGATATGCAGGCCGGCTCAGCGGGCGAGGTCTTTGGCACCGCCCACTACATCGCCCCCGAGCAGGCCCGCCGCTCCGCCGACGCGGTGCCGCAGTCGGACCTGTATGCGCTGGGCGTGCTGCTGTACGAGATGCTGACCGGCGCGGTGCCGTTTGACGATCCGTCGGCGACCAGCGTGGCGCTCCAGCATCTCACCCAGGCGCCGCCGCTGCCGCGCCAGATCAACCCGAAGCTCAACCCACAGATCGAGGTGGTGCTGCTCAAGGCGCTCAGCAAAGCGCCGACCGAGCGCTATCAGACCGGCGCCGAGCTGATCGCGGCGCTTGAGGCGGCGATGCAGCTTGGCAAACCCGAGACCGCCAGCCTGGCCCAGCCAGCGCCCGCCAGCGACTCGCAGCCCAGCGGTGCCCAGCCTGTCAGCGACGCGCAGCCCAAGGATCCGAGCACGCTGCCGCCGCTCAACCCCGAGGAGAATCTGGTCGGCCAGTATCTCGACGCCTATCGAATCGAGGCGCTGCTGGGCCGGGGCGGGATGGCGAACATCTATCGCGGGATGGACGTGCGGCTCAAGCGCAATGTCGCGATCAAAGTGATCGACGCGCCCTTTCGCACCGAGTCGGAGTACGCCAGCCGCTTCAAGCGCGAGGCCCAGGCGATCGGCCAGCTGGAGCACCCCAACATCGTGCGGCTGTACCAGTACGGCGATGCCAACGGCCTGCTATATATGGTGATGGAGTATATCGAAGGGGTCGATCTGCACCAGGTTTTGAGCGATATCAACCTCAACCCGGCCGTCTGGACGCCGCGCGCCCTGGCTCGGCTGGTCCGCGAGGTCTGCGCCGCGCTGGACTACGCCCACGGCAAAGGGGTGATCCACCGCGATATCAAGCCCTCGAATATTATGATCGACAAGAGCGGCCGGGCGGTGCTGGCCGATTTCGGGCTGGCCCTGCTGACCGAGGTCGGCACCCGTGGCGAGATTTTCGGCTCGCCCCACTATGTCGCGCCCGAGCAGGCGATCTCGTCGGCGAAAGTGGTGCCGCAGAGCGATCTGTACGGCATCGGCATTATTTTGTATCAGATGTGGACCGGCCGAATCCCGTTCGACGATGCCGACCCGCTGGCCATCGCAATGCTGCACATGACCGAGCCGCCGCGGCCGCCCCGCGAGCTGCGCCCGGAGATGGCGCCGCAGCTCGAGGCCGTGATCCTCAAAACCCTGGCCAAAGAACCCGGCGACCGCTATCCGACCGGGGCGGCGCTGGCCGATGCGCTCGACGCGGCGCTGGGGATCTCGTCGGGAGTAAACAGCCAGGAGCTGGGGCTGGGAGCGCAGGAATCCAGCAGCGCCCATCTGGCGATCTCGCAGCCGCAAATCCCAATCTCGCAGGCCCAGACGGTGATCTCGCAGCCCTCCAGGCCGATCTCCTGTC
>DAOTUS010000183.1:0-4583 GCA_034437415.1 Herpetosiphonaceae bacterium | reverse complement strand
AAGGGATCCGTTGGCTGACGACTCACGGTACACCTCCATGCTGGATACTGATAATGCTGGACAAAGCATAGCACAGGGTACGAACGAATGCCAATGGACATGGCAAGTGACCCACTAGCAGCTAGCTGCTAGCAATAAATTATTGTAGGCAAATAAGCGCTTTAGCGCATTAGAAAGGTCTAATTACCAGCTACTAGCTGCTAGCTACTAGCTGCCAGCAACTACTCCCAGTCCAACCGAAAAATATCCTCGGGTCCATCGACATCATCGATGTGCGCGCCGACTTTGCGAAAGCCCAGGCGCTGGGCGATCCGCAGCGAGGGCAGGTTGGTGGGGCTAATCGTCAGGACGAACTGATCGACGTGGTGCTGCTTGGCCGCCCAGGCCATCAGCGCCACGCTGGCCTCGCGGGCATAGCCCTGGCGCCGAAACGCCGGAAAAATAGTGTAGCCAAACTCCACGCCCTGGCCGCCTGGCGCGATCGCGGCCAGATACGCGGGGCCAGGGGCCGAGTGAAACCCGATATTGCCGATCATCGTCTGGGCCGCGCGCAGGATGATCGCCCGCAGCAGCCAGGGCTGGAGCGCCGGGTTTTGATGCAGCTGATCGAGGCGGACCCGCATCACTGCCTGCTCGGCCAGCCAATCAGGCGGAATCGGGTAGCCGAGCAGGTCGGTGGCCCGGCTCAGTTCGCCCATCAGGCATGCCTCGAGAAACTCGGGTGACAGAGGAATCAGGGCAAGTCGCGCCGAGATAATCGGGAGAATCAGGCGCGGACTGCGCATTGGATCTCCTCTCAAGCATACTCCTCCTGCAGCATTTCCCGCAGCGGGGTGGCGCTGGCCGTAGCCGCAGCGTACAGAATCTGGCGATCGAGCGGAAGCCGCCGCAGATCGACGCTGATGCTGCTTGCGCCGGCCTCGATGATCGCATACTCGGCGTGGTGCAGCAGATTCGGCGCCTGTCCATTGACGAACTCCCGAAAGGGCAGCCCGACGCTGCCGGCGTTCACGATCAGCCGCCCGCGATGCTGGCGCAGCATCTGAATATGGGTGTGGCCGCCAGCCAGAACCGTCGCGCTGTGGCCCGCCAGCATCTGCTCCACCACCTCGGCAGGCGTGGTGGCGAGCAGATTTTCCATGTGCGAGCGCGGTGTGCCGTGATAGAGCAGCAGGGCATTTTGAGCGTTGAGCGTCAGCTCAAGCCACGGCTGAAAGGAGCGAAACAGCGCCAGCTGGGCGGCGGAGAGCTGCCGGCGCGACCAATCCACCGCCGTCACAATCAACGGCGCCTCGGTGTAGCTCTGGATCATCGCCGGGTCGAGCAAAAAGGCATCGTGGTTGCCCATAATGCATTCGCAGCCCAGCGCCTGCACCATCTGGACAACTGCACACGGATCGGGGCCGAGCGTGGCGATATCGCCCAGGCAGATGACCCGGTCAACCCCGACCCGGTCGATGTCTTTCAGCACAGCCTGGAGGGCTACCGCATTTCCATGAATGTCGGAGATGAGCGCAATGCGCATAGTCGATATCCTTGTGAGTAGCAGCTAGTAGCTGGTCGCTAGTAGCTAGTGAGTAGGCTTTAGATAAGTGGGGCTGATTCTTGGCATGCGCCGCTAGCGACTGGCTACGGCACCTCGGGGCCGACCGAGGCGTTCAGGATGGCAAACCACTGCTCGCGGGAGAGCGTCCAGCTCTCGGTCGCCGCCGCCGCCTGAATGCGCTCCAGATTGCCGCGGCTGATCGTACGCTATTCGTCGCTGTGGAGCAAGGGCTACGGCGGGGCCACGGCATCGGGTGTGGCCTGCATCAGCATCGCGATCACACCGTAGGCGGCTGACCAGGCAGCGGATACCTCGGGGGTGAACTGCGGGCCAAGGTACTGCTCGATGGTTTCGAGGAGCGCGAAGCCCAGGGTTTCGTAGTGGGCCTGCTCGACCCCGGCCTGCTCGTGGAGCTGGCCAAGCTTGCCCAGCATCGGCGCGAGCGTGGCCGGATGGCGCAGGCCATTGACGGCAAGATTGAAGGTGGTCATAAGCTTCAGCCGCTGCGCTTTCAGCTCTGGTGGGAAAAGCGCGGCGATAGCGGGGTCGAGCGCAAACAGCCGCCGGTAGAAATCCTCGGCGAACCGATCGTAGGCGCTGGGGTAGAAGACGGCGAATGAGCTGTGAACGAGTTCCATCTGTTCGGGTGTCATACAGTTCCTCTTGAGTGACGTTAAAACGACGGGCCACTAGCGTGAGTTTAGCATATTCATGCCCGTACGCCACCTGGGAACAGGCTGGATTTTGCTGTTCGGCCAGAAGCCGAATCTCCTTCATAGGGGTAAAGCGGATTCACCTCGGATTTAGACCATTCAGAAGGGTAGAATCTCGCTGAGCCAGGATCGTTGCAGCGTAAGTATGGTACGCTTTACGCAGATACGGAGCCGGGGTAGACCGCGTCGTTGGGCTTTCTGCAGCATCAGGCAGATTCCGCTGGCGGCCCTTAGTTAAGGAGAACAATGGATGGGTATTGCTGCTGATATTGAGATCATCCTCGTCGCCGCGCTGATCGGTGGCCTGCTGGCCCAGCGCCTCAAACAGCCGCTGCTGCTTGGCTACATTGCGGCGGGCGTGCTGGTTGGCCCCTACACCGGCGGCGTGACCGTCACCGAGATCCACGACATCGAGCTGCTGGCCGAGATTGGGGTGGCCCTGCTGCTGTTTGCCCTGGGATTGGAGTTCTCCTTCGCCAAACTGCGCCGGGTCCAGCGGATCGCCTTTCTGGGCACGCCCGTCCAGCTGTTGCTCACGATGCTCGTCGGCGCCGGAATTGGCCTGTTCCTGGGCTGGACGGCCTACCAGTCGCTTTGGTGGGGCGCGCTGATCGCCCTCTCAAGCACGATGGTGATCCTCAAAACCTTGATGGCGCAGGGGCGGCTCGGCTCGCTGGGTGGGCGAATTATGCTGGCGATGCTGATCGTGCAGGATCTGGCCGTGGTGCCGATGCTGATCGTGCTGCCGGTGCTGAACAATCTAGAGCAGGGCCTGCCGATCCTGGGGCTGGCCCTCGCCAAGGCCGCGATCTTCCTGCTGGCGATGATCTACGGCGGCACCCGCCTGATGCCGATCGTGCTGCGCCGGGTGGCGGCCTGGAACTCCCGCGAGCTGTTTCTGATCACGGTGATGGCGATTGGCCTGGGGATCGGCTACGCCACCTATCTGGCCGGGCTATCGTTTGCCTTTGGGGCCTTTGTCGCCGGGATGGTCCTCAGCGAATCCGACCACAGCCATCAGGCGCTCAGCGATATTGTGCCGCTGCGCGACCTGTTTAGCATGCTGTTCTTTGTCTCGGTGGGCATGCTGCTCGATCCGGCCTTTGTCTTGGCCAACGCCGGGACGATCGGGCTGATGGTGGTGGTGGTCACGCTGGCCAAGGCGCTGATTTTTGGCGGGCTGACCTGGGCGTTCGGCTATCGCGGGGAGATGCCGCTGATGGTCGGCCTGGGGCTGTTTCAGATCGGCGAGTTTGCCTTTGTGCTGGCCCGCGTCGGCCTTAGCGCCGATGCGATCACTCAGGCCATGTATGGGCTGCTCCTGGCCACCGCCCTGATGACGATGTTCCTGACCCCGCTGGTCGCCGGGCTGGCGCGGCCGCTGTACGCCTGGTACAGCAAGCGCCAGGGCGCCGGGGGCCAGCCGCTGATGGAGCATGGCGAGCTAGAGGATATCCACGATCACATTATCATCGCCGGGTATGGCCGGGTCGGGCGCTATGCGGCCGATATTCTCCGCCGCCTGGAGCTGCCGTTTGTGGTGCTGGAGCTGGACCAGCATGTGCTCGAGCAGGCCCGCCGCGATGGCGTGCCGATGATCTATGGCGATGCCTCCAGCGAGATCGTCCTGGAGGCCGCCGGGGTCCACAGCGCCCGCCTGATGCTGGTCACCACCCCGGCGGCGCTCGACACCGATCTGATCATCGAGCGGGTCCGCCAGCTCAACCCCGAGCTGCATATCGTGGTGCGGGCGGCCACGCTGACCCAGCTCAATCAGCTCCAGGAGCGCGGCATCTACGAGGTGGTCCAGCCGGAGTTCGAGGCGGGCGTGGAGATGGTGCGCCAGACGCTGCTGCACTTTGACATGCCGGCGGCGGATATCCAGCAGCTCAGCGATACGATTCGCAACGAGCGCTATCAGGCCTTTGCAACCCTGCACACCGACGCCCAGATTCTGGAGCGCCTCCGCCGGGCCGTGCGCACGTTGGAGATCGAGTGGATCGATCTGCCCGCCGAGGCGCCGTGTGTCGGCCAGTCCCTGGCGACCGCCGCGATTCGCTCGCAGACCGGCGCCTCGATTGTGACCATTCTGCGCGGCGATCAGGTGATCCCCAACCCGCCGCCAGACGTGGTGTTCGCCGCCCACGACTGTGTCGCGGTGATCGGCACCCTGGAGCAGCGCCGGGCCTTTCGCCACATGCTCGGGGCCACGGCGCCGATCTCCAAGCTCAGCTATGCCAGCAATCCCTAATGCATCCGCACGCGACGAAGGACATTTATGAAAACACTGCAGAAGCTCGCTCAACTCGCGGCCGCAATCCTCC
>DAOTUS010000182.1:0-5172 GCA_034437415.1 Herpetosiphonaceae bacterium | reverse complement strand
AGGGATCCGTTGGCTGACGACTCACGGTACACCTCCATGCTGGATACTGATAATGCTGGACAAAGCATAGCACAGGGTACGAACGAATGCCAATGGACATGGCAAGTGACCCACTAGCGCACGTGGCTTTATGGACATGAACGCATGGCGAGCGAGCACTGATGCTGAAGTGGGCGGGGTCATCGGGCTGCCAGCCCTCCCTCCAAGCGATCCTCCCATGCCGAACTCCCCGGTAAGCACAAGTGCGCATCGGCACTCTGGATCCCATGGCCATGCGCACCGCCTTGCCCCTTCACGGGATAGTCGGTGACCCGATTAGCGGAAAGGCTCATATTCAGGAGCAGCTCTGCGAATCGCACGCTTGCTCCCTCTAACCCAAAGCCACGCACTGTATCCCAGCCCTTCCACGACTCGTCCAGCAGGGTGTCTCCCCCCGGCGCGGTGAGATGAAAGACCGGCCGGTCCTCAGGATCGCCCAGCGACGCCTGCGGCTGTGCCTGAGATGATGGGACTGTCGGGGAATACTGAAACCCATACTGGCGTGTCACAAAGCTCTCATCCGGGTCGTAGCTGCGATACGGGTAGTCAATCAGCAGATGCTTAATGTCGGAAACCGGATGGGTGAGGTCAAGCTGCACACAATCAGGCGCAGCGGCAAAGGTGATGGAGAGCAGCAGCAACCCGAGCCGGCGGTACGTCACTTTGTCGGCCTGGAAGCAAAGAACCGGCGTGTGGGATCCGAGCGAGTCCTCGTGAAAGCGCCGCTTAATGATCAACTGATCGGTCTGCAACTGGAGCGGTGGGGGTGGTAAGATCTGCGCAGAAAAAAGCCGAGGATCGGTTTCGTCGGGAGCGGTCGGCATCATCTGGCTCATGGAACCAAAGAGGATAGCAAGGTCACATCCCACGGCTCTGGCCCTCCCTGGTTGGGGGACAAAAGCCATGTGGCCTTTGTGTTACACGGTCCACCATAACCATAACCTCACTGCGTGATCATACGATGTAACGCCATCATGACACAATGGCGCAAATGACGCAATGATGCGAAATCGGGGCAATCATGCGCCCGATGACACGCTCAAAGTTGGTACGAACTGCGCCGCTCCCAAAACGTTGCGTTGTTCGGTGTACACGCCAGCACTCAGCAGCCCCGACGACATTGCCCATGCCCTGCTCACCCCCGACGTCACATTTACAGGAGCGCCCAGAGGGGATACAATACGCGGCGGGTATTCAGGGCGGTTGGCCGACGTTTGGCCACACCATCGGCCTTTGAAACCACTGATGGTTAAGGAGTGTTTCTATGCACTGGCTTCGACGGATTATCCAGATCGGCGCCGGCCTGCTGTTCGTGGCCGCGCTGATCAAAGAGTTTACCCAGCCCCGCGGCCTACGGGTTCGCGAGGGCAGCGTGTTTGGCATTCCCTACAGCTTCCGGCTGCCGCGCCTGGCCGACTTGCGGACGCGCTACTGGAACGCTGACGGGAAGCTGATCGCGCCGCCGCTGTTCGGGGTTGGGATCTACCCCAATCTGCCCGCTATTGCCCGACGCCTCGGGGCTTCGCGCTAGGAAAATGCTATGAGTAGTGTTGGCATCGTCGCCAATCCCGCGTCGAGCAAGGATATTCGCCGGGTGGTCGCCCACGCAACAACTGTTTCCAACCACGAGAAAGTTAATATTGTACGGCGGGTGCTGCTGGGCCTGGCCGCAACCGGGGTCGATCAGGTCTGGTATATGCCGGACAGCTCCGGCCTGGTCTTCCACGCCGCCGACCGCCTCGACCTGCCATTTAAGCTCACCGCGCTGGAGGGCGAATGGGATGGCACGGTCGCCGACACCGTCGCCGCCGCCCGGCAGCTGGCCGAGCTCGGCGTCGGCTGTATGATCACGCTTGGCGGCGATGGGACGGCGCGGGCCGCCGTCAAAGGCAGCCGCGATCTGCCGATTATGCCGCTCTCGACCGGGACCAACAATGCCTTTCCGGTGTTTCTGGAGGGGACGCTGGCCGGGCTGGCCGCCGGCACCGTCGCGACGATCGCGCCCCACGCCGTGACTGGCGCGCCGCTGCTGGAGGTGCTGCGCGATGGCGTGGCGGTGGATCTGGCCCTGATCGATGTGGCGGCGGTCAGCGACAGCCTCGGCGGGCGGGCGGTCTGGGAGATCGCCCGCGTCCGGGCGCTGGTGACCACGCGCACCCGGCCGGGCACGGTCGGCCTGTCGGCAATTGGCGGCCACATCGGCAGTCCGCCGCCGCCGGACGTGCTGGCGATTGGCCTGACCCTCGGCCCCGGCCGCACGATCCACGCCCCGATCGCCCCAGGCGTGATCGCCGCGATCGGCATTGCGGCGCACACCTGGCTCCCGGCAAACGCCATGTTTGATCTGCCCAACGGCACGGTGCTGGCGCTTGATGGCGAGCGCGAGGTGAACGCCCGCGCGGGTGAGCGCTGGCAGGTTCGGGTGGTTGCCGACGGCGTGGCGGTGGTGAATGTCGAGGCGGCGCTGGCGGCCAGCGCACTGCGCGACTGGGCGCAGGGACCACCCGATGCCACGGCTTGAGCTTGCCCTTGACGATATTGTGCAGCTGCGCAAGCCACATCCGTGCGGCGGCTACCGCTGGCGGGTGGTGCGCCTGGGCGCCGACATCGGGCTGCGCTGCCTGACCTGCGCGCACAAGGTGATGCTGCCCCGCGCCACCGTCGAGCAGCGCACCAAGCAGCACCTCGACGCGGCCGGCCTGCCCAAGGTGGGCGCGGCGGATGCGGGCGGCGCCTAAATTCCCTAACTTTCGCGTTAGATTTGACTGATAGTTAAACAGGGATTCCGGCCAGATTAATCCCCCAGCTCATCTGACATGAGACGGTCCCCACGAGTGCCAGGATCACACTCAACCTCGTGACGATCCCGTCGACGAAATCCGACTGCTCCGGTTGGGTTCACCCGTGCCAGCACCACGTCTCATTGCAAAGGGGCAGTGAATGCCAACTGGCCTGAATCCCTGGTAAACTAAAACAACGCCGGGACGAATAGTTCGCCCCGGCGTCGGGTTTAACCGCGTCAATTAGGGCCGGGTATCGCGCAGGAACTGGTCGCGGATGCGAACCTCTTCGCCCTCGATCACGACTGGCAGCGAGCCAAGCCGCAGCCCGCGATTCTCGCTGATCAGATAGCCATCGGCGTCGTAGACGTGGCCGGAGCAGGCATCGGTGAAGGTGGCGCCATCGGCGCTTGGCTGCACGATACAGCCGGTCTGGCTATCCCAGCCCAGAATCACCCGCCAGGTGCCATCGGCCCGCTGGGTGACAAACAGCGGGTCCTCGCTGACGCGCTGGCGATTTCGCAGCGTGTCCGAGACATTCAGCCTGGGCACCGCGACCTGCACCGTCGTCCCAACCGGGAAGCTCTTGACCGTCCCAACCACGGTCAGCCGGGCTGGCGGGTTGAGGATGGTGAAAAATAAAAAGATGCAAAACAGGCCGGTTAGACCGAGGACAAGCATCAAAAGCCGCACCGCCCGCCGCCGCGAACGCTCCATCCGCTCTGCGGCAACGGGATCGATCATCGTCATGGGGAAACCTCTTCTACGCGGCGCGCCACCACAATCAGGCGCGGCGCAGCGCTGGTATAGTCATCGAGCTCGTAGGAGCCGTACACTGATTCTACCGCGAATCCGGCGCGGGCGAGCAGATGCTCGGCCTCGAATCGATAGATCCAGCGCATGCCGAACGGCAGCACCGTGCGGGTCACCCGGCCTGCGCTGTCGAGCTCATCGTAGCAAAACGTGACCTGCTGGTGTTGAGCCGCCAGATCGACCTCGCGGATTACATATTTTTGCACCAGCTGGCCCGAGTCGGGCATGATGAAGGTTTTATCCAGCACGGTGGTCCCATCGACCTGGGCCAGCTGGGTCGGGTCGGGGTTGAACAGATCCAGGGCCAGCACGCCGGCGGGCCGAAGCTGCTGGCGGATCGCCCGGAGCGTCGCCAGCTGGTCGGCGGTGGTTTCGAGGTGCATAAACGAGTTGATCGCCACAAAGGCGAAGCCAAACTGCTCGGCGCGCTCGAAGCTGCGCACATCGGCCACGGCAAACGTGGCGTAGCGACCAGCGTTGGTGGCGGCTAGGCGCTGCTCGGCCAGCGCGATCATCGCCGGGGCAATATCCAGGCCAACCACCGCAATCTTGGCCTGGGCCAGCGGCACCGCCACCCGGCCGGAGCCACACATCGCCTCCAGCACCGGGCCGCCGTGGAGCCGGGCCATCTCGCGGTAGAACAGAATATCAGCGCTGAACGCGCCATAGTCGGCATCGTAGTAGCGGGCAAAACGATCAAACATAGGGCTATTTCACCGTAATCTGCTGATTGACCGCACCATTGAACGGCTGCCAGATCAGCGTCAGCGGCCCACGCGAGGCATCGCCATTAAAGATCAGTGTGCCAGTTACCGCGCCGTTCGGTGGAATCGTCAGATCGGCCTCGGCCTTGCCGACGAACAGGCTTGAGACGGCGGGGTCGAGGAGGAGGCGCCCATTGGCCCCATTGCGCAGGAAGAAATCCCGCTGCCGATAGCCGGCCGCTCGTGTGGTCGGATTTTGCAGCACAATATCCACCGTAACAGTGCGATTATCCTCAGAAGCCGTCGTGCTGTTGATCTGGACGCTGTAGCTGCGCGAGGAGAAGATCGCGCCACTTTGAACCGGCGCGGCGGTTGGCAGATCGGCTGCTGGCGCTGCGGTCGCTTCAGCAGATGGGCTGGCAGTCTTGGTGGTTCGGCCCGCCTGATCGAGGCTGGGTGTGCTTGGAAAAGAACCCCGCAGCCAGATCCGCGCACCAGTAAAAGCCCCGAACAACAAGACAATCAAGAAAACGATCAGCAGGGTCTCGGAAATCGAGGGCCAGAAGCGGCGTTTTTTGCGCGCTTTCGCGATCGCCGGGCCTAAACCGGCCAGCATATCCGGGTTGACCTGCTGGTCTTCAGCGCTGGACCACTCGGCGGTATCTGGCGCGAAAACATCGGCGCTGCTCAGCGGGCCGCTTGGTGGGGTTGGCGGCGCTGGCGGCGACCAGGCGGGCCGAACCACCAAGACTGCCAGCCCATCTGCTGAAGCGACCGCAGCGCCAGCAGCCGATCTGCCAACCGCCGCGCCGGTTCAAAGTGGCGCGATCTTCTCC
>DAOTUS010000181.1:0-5656 GCA_034437415.1 Herpetosiphonaceae bacterium | reverse complement strand
AGGGATCCGTTGGCTGACGACTCACGGTACACCTCCATGCTGGATACTGATAATGCTGGACAAAGCATAGCACAGGGTACGAACGAATGCCAATGGACATGGCAAGTGACCCACTAGCGGAGTCGAAGGTGGCTCGAAAAGAATCGAGCAGATCGGGGGTGGTGGCAAACACCACCGGGTTTCCACGCTCCAGGGCTGTGTTGGCGATCGCTGCCGCCAGATGGGTCTTGCCACAGCCGTAGCTGCCACGCAGCAGCAGCCAGTTGTGAGGAGCTGCGGCGTACTCAAGGCAGCGCTGATGGATGGCGGAGAGATTGTCGCGCTGAGGGTTGAAGTTCTCAAACGTTTTATCGGCGCAGCGATCGATGCCGCTCTGCTGACGAAGCAGCGTCGCCTGACGCTGGGTGCGCTCAAACTCTTTGCAGCGACAGGCCCTGATCTGGCCGAATAGCGGATCGCTGATCGGCACATCGTAGCGCAGAAAGCCGGCACCGCGACAGATCACACACGCGGTGGCTGGGGCCAGCGGGGTTGGCGTCACGTCGATCATTCGGCACCTCGCGTGGCCTGGATCAGGCGCTCGGTGGTTACCTTGAACCGAACGTTGATAACCTCGTCCAGCTCTGGATAGCGGCCAGCAACGGCCCCATCGGCGTTGAGCTGGGACTCGGCGTAGGCATCGCGCTGGACAGCGGTGAGCTGGAGCCAGTCGGTCGGCACGATCCAGACCGGGCAGATCGGGGCCGGATTCGCCGAAGGTGCGTTCGCTGCCTGTGTTGCGGTCTGGGCGAAGATGAGGCGTTTCTTGTTGCGCAGCTCGGCGACAATCATCGCCGGGTTGGCCACGCCACCGAGAAGCCGCTGAACCCGAGCGCGGGTTGGTCCCTCGGGCCAGTCGCGGAACTCGTGGGCGGTGACCAGGCCGACCGTTTCATCAAGCCAGATCTCCAGCGGCGTTCGTTCCTGGGGGGTGCCCGTTTCTCCTGATGCAACTCCAAGCGAACCACCATCATCACCAGATTCTGAATTATCGGTGGTGATGGTTGATTCTTTAACATGATTCTTAAGATGGTGATTCTTCTTTCCTTTTAACATGTTATCAGTTTGCGTAATTGCAACTTCCAAATTTGGAAAAACAGATCGATCAATCTGATCAGTTGCATTTTCCAAATTGGAAGAGGCTCCCGCATTTTCCGCTGTGTTTTCCGCCGGGCTACTTTCATTTTGAAAGAGCCTCACAGACTTCAAACTGCCGATCCCTGTGGGGTCGAGCGCATACCAGCGGGTGCGATCGTGGGTGTGTTTGTTGAAGTTGGCGATATCGATAAGGTGGATGTCTCTGAGCCGCTTCAAAATACGGCAAAGCGTAGCCGCGGCCCACCAGGGAAAATCGGCCCGGAGCTTCTCCTGTTTGATCCGGAGCCACAAGCGGTCATCCCGTAGTTCGCCCCAGCGCCCGATAAGATACTCCAGCTGGAGCAGCACAACGCTCTCGGGGAGGCCAATCTCATCGGCCAGCTCGCGATTGATGCGCATGACGTAGGGGTCGTTGAACACCAGTAGTTTGGGATATGTTTTAGTCATAATTCCTCCAATGTATGGGTACACGAAAGACACCGAGCCCTGGTCGGCGTATGTTATCCCTGGATTGCTCCAGGCGAAATGTGTTCAGATTATTGGGTCAACATGCTATACTGTGGGTACAAGTTCAACAGTCGCCTGATGTGACGGCATCAGGTGGCTGTCAATTTTGACACCGGCGGTGAATTGTTTCGTGGTCGCTGCCGCATGGTTCCTCCTTTCGAGCAGGATTATTAATCTTGAATGTGATGTAGCCTGGTACGATCTTCGATGTCATCGGCAAGCGCTCGAAGCACTGACGATGGCGTTTGACGTAAACTTCGTGGCGGGCCACAATGAGTCCACGTCCAAAGTTGACGTGCAGACAGACCTAAACGTACAGCTCGTATAGAGTTAGTCTCGCCTAATGCTTCAATCGCCGTCCGACATCTTGGCCATGGATAGTCACAGTTGTCCATGATACCTCCTAGAAGATTACTTCCATAGAATTATAGGTTGCATTCTTTAGTATGTCAATATTTAGTTCTAGAACATGTTATGGAGCCACCATTGAGTGAAGCTGTAGGTAGCTATTTCAAAACGCTCCGCCAGATAAAAGGTATTTCCCAGGAAGCAGTTGGACGTATCCTCCATGTTTCATCAAAGCAGGTATCCAACTGGGAGCGCGGTATTCACGTTCCTGCGGCTCATGCCATGGGTATGCTCTTTCAAACTCTTGGCGGGTCGTTTCAAGATGTATTTGATCTCCTATCGAATACCGATACAACGGCTCGCGATGGGCAACTTCTAGCCGAACAGGCATTAGTACCCCACAATGTACTGGCACATCGGCTGGGAAAATCAAAAGCTGCCATTGCCGCCTACCTTACCGTCTTCCTCAACTCCTTGAACCTCGATAATGCCCTCATCGCAAGCTCTTTGCAGATACCCGTAGATGACCTTGAACAAATCAAGTCAGGGCATTTAGCCGTCACTGCCGACTTAATTGTGGCGTTGGTATCACAGTTCCAGGTGCCATTTGCTGACTTAGCATTCCTCTGGAGCGCACTGTTTCCAACCGCCGAAGAGGGTGCTAGCCGAGCTAGAGCTGCTATCGATCCAGCGTCTGCGCCTGAACAGCCATCTTCACACGCTCGTTTGCAATCCCCCAGTGCTGCAGCGCAGCAACCATCCTCAGCGAAGGCCGAGCCATTGTTCGTTCCAGCACCGCCATCATCGGGCCAGGCAGATGGGGCATACACCGCGTACAGCGAAGCGATTCAAGCGATCAACGACATCTACCAGTCAAAACCCCAGGATCTTTCCCGAATCGTTGATATCCTGGCCGTGATGCGAAAATAATCCTGGCTGATATTTGATGGCTCCCATCAACCCTCTGTTCGCTTCCTCCATGCTAAAAAATAGAGAATAAAAAAAACGGGCTTGAAGCATCCCTCTCAAATGAGAAGGAGCTGTACAAGCCCGTTTAATAACGGCTCTCTAAGCGCTTCACCCCGCTTCGGGTTCAAATTCTTAACTGGCAGTATTGTACCATATCGCAGAGGCTCGATTGCTGAAAAAAGGCAAAAGATCCGATGGACATCCGATGGGATTTACTATTTTCGGCAAAATAGGCTGATTCTAGGGTTTACCTCTTCCTGGAACGTTGACTGCCCTCTCGCTGCCAAACACGGGCAGCGAGGAATATAATCATCCGTCAGGCCCACCACAAACCACAATGCGACGCTCAGAATGCCCTCAGGTGCTGGCAGAGGAACTCCAGGTATGTCCGGCGCCACTGGCCACAAGATAGAGGCCATCATGGTCGGCGGCGATCGCTGCGGCCAGCTGGTCGCGTCCCTCTAACCACCAGGAGCTACGAAGGCCTTGCCAATTGGCAAGAACCGCATCGTCGGACAGCTGCTGTCCCTGCTCTTCTGGAGCGCATCGAGCAACCACCATCCGAAAGACATCTAAGGGCACCCGCGGTGTTGCCGCAATCTGATCGTCAAACCACGCCAGGAGCTCCTCGCGTGATGTGCCTGGATCAGCCCACGCATGGGTAAGCCCAATGCCTTGGGCCTGTGCAGCCAGAAGCCGCGGAATAATCTGCCGTTCTCCTGCACGGGCTATGTGGCGTTCACGCCAGGCCTGGATCCACTGAGGTGCCCAGGTCAGCCGGTGGTTGCAAAGCCAGAGGGTAATATTCATTATCGTCTCCTATTTGCTGCGCCGACCACACATCGATGGTATTTATTTGCAGCTTAGATACTTTCGGCAGCAAACAGTGTTTCAATGGTCGCTTCACGCTGGGTCGCGATCGTTTTGAGGCGCTGATCGAGCTCGACCAGGGTGGTATCAATCAGGCGACGGCGCTCTTCGCTCTGCTCCAGATCGTCGAGCAGCCGGTCACGCACGGTTTGCTCGCGATCCGATGCGCCGAGCGCGCCCAGATTCTTGCGGATTTGTTCCTGACGACTGAGCAGCTGTTCGCGTTCGGTATGGAAATCGCGAACACCGGCGTTGCTTACGGTTTCCTGCTCGTGCAGGGTGACGAGCTGCTGCAAGGCGCGGTCATGCTCCGGACTAAGCAGCGTCGCCTGGCGAAACTGATCGAGCAGCTCCGGTTTGAGCGCCACAATGTCATACTGCTCGGTCTGGATTTCGCGCTCCTGGAGCGTCAGCTGCTCCGTGGCGTTGCCGGGCACCGCGACCAGCCAGCGGGCATGATCCTGCTCGGTGCTGATCGGCGGTGGCGAATCAACATAGTCGCGATGCGGTGGAGTGCGGCGTTCAATCTGGATGCTGGTCGAGCGGGCGATGTGGCTCTCCAGCGTATAGCGGTGGGTGGTGACCTCTGCCCAGCGCACCTCAGCGCGTTTGTGCGGAGCTTTAAACACGATCTGCCAGGGTTGGCGCTGGGCGCGGGTCTCCTCGCGTTTGATCAGGATGCCAAATTCGAGCGCGTAGGGCAGTTCGACATGGTCGCCAACCCCGGTGAAGCGCATCAGTCCCTCGCCGAGGTAGCGATCGCCGTCGGTCAGGGTGACCGGCCCTTGCTCCAGAGCGACCCCGGTGGTGTTGCGCACACGCCAGACGAGCAGCGGATGGTTGGCCATCTTGGCTTCGTTGTAGACACAGATCATCTCGCTTTCGACCGTTGCATCGAGGATCGGCACCAGCGCCGACTGGCCGCGCTTGACCGATACGGGCGTGGCGACCGGGTAGGTTAGAAACTCCGGCTCAGCGTTGCCCATGGTCACCGGCATAAAATAGCTGGCGCTGACCTTGAGATCGCCCAGCAGTCCGGCCCGATAGGTGAAAAAATCGTAGCGGCTGCCGGTATCATTTAACCGCCCGAGCTTGAGTAATTCGCCAACCATCGTCGTGAGGTGGGTGGCATTGCTTTTGATCGTGCGGATGGCCTCGTGCTGCGCGTCGCTGAGCGGCCCCATCGCCTCGCGGTCCAGGAGTTCGCTGAAGCCACTGATGGCGGTCAGGGGCGAGCGCAGTTCATGGCTGAGCGTGGCAATCGAATCGCGAAACATAGGCGACCCCGCCGCATTTTCAATTGAGGTTGGGTCGTCGGAAACATGCGGACGTGGCGGAATGCGTGATTCGTAGAGTTCGTACTCGAATGAGATCGGGCGGCCAGAAATAAACGTCAGCTGTACGTGGTCGAGATCTTCATCCAACGCATTGTCGAAAAGCCCCCAGGCGGCGAGGCGCACATCGCCGCTCGCGTCACGCACCAGGCGATAGCTGACCCGCCAGGTCGGGCTGGGGGCCAAATAGCGCACGCTGAGATCGTGTTCGCCGGCGGGCAGCCGGATGGTCAGGGTGGTCCGGGTCTGGTCGGTCTGGCTCATGTCGAGGAAAAACGAGATATCCTGCGTGGCGCGCTCATCATGCATGGTCAGCCCGTGAATTGTCGCCAGCGGAACGACCTGGAGCGCATTGGCGGCCTGCAGCACCACCGTGCCGGGATCGAGCGAGGTCTCGACCCCAACCACGCGCCCGACGACTGGCTCGCCGCTGTCGCGTTGGAGCGTGACCTGACTCCCGCGCAGGCTCGTCAATAGATCGACAAAACTGG
>DAOTUS010000180.1:0-6194 GCA_034437415.1 Herpetosiphonaceae bacterium | reverse complement strand
AAAAGTCGATCTGGATTTTGCTGAGGCAATTTCAATTCGACAAGCCTAATACTCTGTTAGTTCATTAACCCAAAAGTAGTAATCTGCCTTGCCACTATTTTGGCGAGGGTATTGACCTTACCAACCTATTAAAATCACCGCACCTGTGTGCGGTGTGGAGTATGCGTAGAACCTCAGACTACCCCTAATTCAACGCGCCAGGGTTTTCTTCAGCCTCGCAATCGATTTTTTACGGTGAATTCGACGTCGTGCTGAATGTAAATAAGAATTGGCTCCATCACACCTGTGATGGAGCCAATTCTTAAAATTGGTGGGCGGTACTGGACTCGAACCAGTGACCTCCACGATGTCAACGTGGCGCTCTAACCAACTGAGCTAACTGCCCGAACGTGCGGTATCTTAACACAAAGCCTAGATTTGTGCAAGCTAGCCTGTGCTAGAATGAGCACGAGATTTCGAAATTCCATCGTGGAGCGCGAAAATCATTCAGCGCCGATTTGCTACGGGAGAGCTATGCGCATACTCTACCTCGGAACCCCGGATATCGCCGTGGCCCCGCTTGAGCAGCTTCACGCCCTCGGCCACGAGATTGTGGGCGTGGTGACCCAGCCCGACCGGCCCGCCGGGCGCAAGCGCGTGCTGACCGCCCCGCCGGTTAAAAGCGCCGCCGAGCGCCTTGGCCTGCCAGTCTTTCAGCCCGAGACCCTCAAGGATCCCGCCGCCATCGAGCAGCTGCGCACCCTCGCGCCAGATGTCGGGGTGGTTGCGGCCTACGGCGAGATTCTGCGCCGGGCGGTGCTGGAGATCCCGCCGCTTGGCTATCTCAACATCCACCCTTCGCTCCTGCCGCTCTACCGTGGCCCCGCGCCGGTCACTGGGGCGATTATGGCGGGCGACGATTTAGTTGGCGTAAGCATCATTCGCCTGACCGCTAAAATGGATGCCGGGCCGATTCTGGGCCAGGCGACGCTGCGGCTGGCGCCCAACGCCCGCGCTGGCGACCTGACCGCCGAGCTGATGCGCCAGGGCGGCGCGCTGCTGGCCGAGGCGCTGGCGCCCTACGCCGCCGGTCAGCTGGCCCCCAGCGAGCAGGATCACAGCGCCGCCACCTACACCCAACTGCTCAGCAAGGCCGACGGCGCGATCGACTGGGGCAGCCCGGCAATCATCATCGAGCGGATGACGCGCGCCTATGACCCGTGGCCCGGCGCCACCACCACCGCCAGCGGCCAGCCGCTCAAAATTAGCCGCGCCCGCGTGGTGGCCGGCTGGCAGGGCGCCGATCCGCCAGGAACCGTGCTCAGCGATGCGGCCACCGGGGCGCTCCTGGTGGCCACCGGGAGCGGGGCACTAGAGTTGCTGGAGGTACAGCCAGCGGGCAAGCGGCCAATGGGCGCCGACGAGTGGCGCCGCGGCCTGCGCGACCTGCCTCGGCTGGGAGATCCCGCCTGCTGAGCGAGCCGCGCTCCCTGCTCTGGCGGTTGTTTCAGGCATCGTCCTTAGGATTAGAGGAGTTGTTATGGCGAAAGTGACAGGCGGCGAGCTGGTCGCAAAAGTCCTCAAAGCAGCCGGGGTCGAGACGATTTTTACGCTGTGCGGCGGCCACGTGGCGGCGATCTACGATGGCTGTGTCACCGAGAATATTCGCATCATCGACACCCGCCACGAGCAGGCCGCCGGCCACGCCGCCGATGCCTGGGCGCGCCTGACCCGCAACATTGGCGTGGCGGTGGTGACCGCCGGGCCGGGCGTCACCGATGCGGTCACGGCGGTGGCCAACGCCTTTCAGGCCGGCAGCCCGCTGCTGCTGATCGGCGGCGCGGCGCCCAGCGAGCTGATGGGCCGCGGCGCCCTCCAGGAGATGGAGCAGGTCGATCTGCTGCGCCCGATCACCAAGTGGAGCGTCCACGTCGCCGACACCAAGCGTATCCCCGAGATTATGACCCGTGCGATTCGCGAGGCGCTGAACGGGCGCCCAGGCCCGGTGTTTATCGAGCTGCCCTTTGATGTGCTGGGCAACTGGGTCGATGAGAGCGACTGCCCCATCCCAACCAACTTCCGCACCAGCGCCGAGACCTGGGGCGACCCGCACGCCATCGCCGAGGCGCTGCGGCTGATCCGGGCCGCCCAAAAGCCCATGCTCATCGGCGGCACGTCGATCTACTGGGATAACGCCCCGGAGCGGCTGGCGGCGCTGGCCGCCCAGCTCAATCTGCCGGTGTATCTCAACGGGATGGGCCGCGGCTGTCTGCCGGCCGACCACGCCTCGTTCTTGCAGCTCTCGCGCAGCAAAGCCCTGCGCGAGTCGGACCTGGTGATTATCGCGGGCACACCGATTGATTTTCGGCTTGGCTACGGCGAGCGGATCAACCCCAACGCCAAAATTATTCAGATCGAGGTCGATGGGGCGCTGATTGGCCGCAATCGGGGCGCTGAGGTTGGGATCATCGGCTCGAGCCGGGCGGTGCTGGAGCAGCTGCAGCTTTCGCTGGCCGGCGACAGCCTGGATTTCAGCGCCTGGCTGCAGGAGCTGCGCGACGATGAGGATCACCGCGAGGCCAAGCTCACGCCCCATCTCAACAGCGCGCAGACCCCGATTCATCACTATCGCTTTGCCAAGGCCGTTGATGACTGGGCGGCCCAAAACCCCGACGCCATTCTGATCGGCGACGGCGGCGATATTGTGGCCGCCTGCGCCCGCGTGATCCGCCTGGCCCGCCCTGGGCAGTGGCTCGACCCCGGCCCGCTCGGCTGCCTGGGGGTGGGATTGCCGTTTGCCCTGGCCGCGCAGGCGCTGTATCCCGACAAGCGGGTGGTCGTGATCAACGGCGATGGATCGTTCGGGCTGAATGGCTTTGAGCTCGACACCGCCGCACGCTTCAATCTGCCGATTATTTCGATTATTGGCAACGATGCCGGCTGGGGCCAGATTCGCACCCCGCAGATCGCCATGTTCGGCCTGGATCGGGCCGTCGCCACCGCGCTGGCGCCCTCGCGCTACGACCTGATGGCCCCGATGTTCGAGGGCTATGGCGAGTGTGTCACCGACCCGAACGAGATTGGCCCGGCCCTGCAGCGGGCGCTGGATAGCGGCAGGCCCGGTATCGTCAATGTGATGCTCGATCCGACCGCGCTGCTGCAAATGGCCGAGAGCGCATCGTATATTATGTGATGGAGTAGTAGCTACTATTTGGAGGCTCTGTGAACAAGAAGACCATTCGAGACGTGGACTGGAGCGGAAAGCGGGCCCTGGTGCGGGTTGATTTCAATGTGCCGCTGAACGAGGCCCGCGAGGTCACCGATGACACGCGGATCCGGGCGGCGCTGCCGACAATTCAGTATCTGCTCGACCAGGGCGCCAGCGTCGTGCTGATGTCGCACCTTGGCCGGCCGAAGAAGAAAGTGGTCGAGGAGTTTCGCCTCAAGCCGGCCGCCGACCGCCTGCAGCAGCTGCTGGGCAAGCCCGTCCAGACGGTGGCGGCCACGGTCGGCCCCGATGCCGAGGCCGCCGCCCAGGCGCTCCAGCCCGGCGAGGTGCTGATTCTGGAGAACACCCGCTTCGACGCCCGCGAGGAGAGCAACGACCTGGCGATGGCCCAGGAGTTGGCCAAACTGGGCGATGTGTATGTCAACGATGCCTTTGGCGCGGCCCATCGCGCCCACGCCTCGACCGAGGGCGTGGCCCGCTACCTGCCCGCCGTGGCCGGCCTGCTGATGGAGCGCGAGCTGGCGGCCCTCGGCGGCGCCCTCGACAGCCCGCAGCGGCCGTTCGTCACCATCATCGGCGGCGCCAAGATCAGCGACAAGATTAGCGTGATCGAGAACCTGCTTGGCAAGGTCGACGCGCTGCTGATCGGCGGCGGGATGGCCAACACCTTCCTGCTGGCCCAGAATAAAAGCATCGGCGACTCGCTCTCCGAGCCCGCCAGTGTCGCGGAGGCCCGCCGCCTGATCGACCAGGCCCAGGGGCGCGGCGTCGATCTGCTGCTGCCAACCGATGTCGTGATCGCCGATGCCTTCAGCGCCGAGGCCAACCACAAGATTGTGAGCGTTGACGATGTGCCGGACGGCTGGCGCATCCTGGACATCGGCCCGGAGACCCGCCAGACCTTTGCCCAGGTCATCCAGGGCGCCAAAACCGTGATCTGGAATGGGCCGATGGGGGTGTTTGAGCTGGAGCCGTTTGCGGCGGGCACCCGGGCGGTCGCGCAGGCGCTGGCCGACAGCGCCACGATCAGCATCATCGGCGGCGGCGACTCGGTGGCGGCGGTCGAGCAGATGAACCTGGCCGAAAAGATGAGCCACATCTCCACCGGCGGCGGCGCCAGCTTGGAGCTGCTGGAGGGCAAGACGCTGCCCGGCATCGCGGCGCTGAATGATACGTAGTGGCTGGCAGCTGGCAGCTAGTGAGTGGTAATCCAGCCCCACTAGCGACTAGCGACTAGCACCTAAGGAGCACGAAGAATCCAATCCTTCGTGCTCTTTTGTATTCTGGAGGAGACCAGTCACTGACCACGCATCACTAGCCCCTAAATCTGCGGTATTATGATGATATTCGCATATCATCGAGAGGATTCATGGCTATTCCAATCCCATCCACTGTTGCGCGGGGATCCCAGCGCGGCATCGTTCTGCGCCTGGGGCTGCCCGCAGTCGGCGAGCAGCTGCTGAGCCTCATGGTCGGGCTGGTGGACACCTATGTTGTTGGCCACCTGTCCCTGGCGGTGGCGGCCCAGATGGGCTACAGCCGCGAGACCGCGCTGGCCTCGGTGGGCATCGCCAACCAGATCAACTGGACCCTGATGACGCTGTTTATGGCGGTGGCGCTGGGCTGCACCGTGGTGGTGGCCCGCTTTGTCGGCGCCGGCGAGCGCGATCTCGCCAACCGCGCCCTGCGCCAGGCCCTGCTGATCGGCCTGATGATGGGCGGGCTGGCCCTGCTGCTGGCCTATGTGTTTGCGCCCCAGCTGCTGGCGCTCCTCGGCGCAACGGCGGAGGTGCGCCAGAACGGGGCCGGCTATCTGCGCATCTCCACCCTGGCCTTTCCGCTGACCGCGCTGCTGTTTATTGGCAACGCCGCCCTGCGCGGCTCCGGCGATACCCGCACGCCGCTGCTGGTGATGCTGGTCGTCAATGGCATCAACGCGGTGCTGTCGTCGCTGCTGGTCAACGGAAACTTCGGCGTGCCCGCGCTGGGCATCAACGGCGCCGCGATTGGGGCCAGCGTCGGCCAGTCGATCGGCGGGCTGATTATCGTTGTAATGCTGATTCGCGGCCGCTCCGGCCTGCGGGTCAAGCAGCTGCCCCGCCCTGAGCGCGCCCTGATGTGGCGGATTCTGCGCCAGGGCCTGCCCTACGGCGCCGAGCAGTTCGTCTTTCAGGCGGCGCTGCTGATTTTTGTCCACTTTATCACCGGCATCGGCACGACCGCCTACGCCGCCCACACCACAATTATTACCATCGAGAGCATCTCGTTCCTGCCCGGCATGGGCATCGCGGTGGCGGCGACAACCCTGGTCGGCCAGTACATGGGCGCGAAGCAGCCCGACATGGCCCGCGAGAGCGGCTACGAGTCGTTTCGGATCGGTGCGCTGCTGATGGCGTTTTTTGGGGTTGTGTTTATCTTCTTCCCCGAGGTGCTGCTGCGTTTTTTTGTGGCCGACGAGGGGATCGTGCAGGCGGCGGCGACTCCGCTGCGCATGGTCGGCTTTGCCCAGCCTGCCCTGGCCGCCAACTTTATCTTCAGCGGCGCGCTGCGCGGCGGCGGCGACCCCAAGTGGCCGCTGTTCACCAAGATGTTCAGCGTCTGGTGCGTGCGGCTGCCGCTGGCCTGGCTGTTCGTGTTTCAGCTTGGCTGGGGCCTGAATGGCATCTGGCTGGCGATGTGCACCGATTTCGTCGTTCAGGGCACGCTGGCGTGGTGGCGCTTTCATCAGGGCAAGTGGCGCTCGCTGCAGGTGTGAATCAGTAGCTAGTGGCTAGTAGCTGGCAGCTAGTACAGCCGGGCTGGATTCCATCTCGGGTTATTTGGCCTCAAATTCGGCTGTAAACAATGGATTGATTGAAGCCCGGCTGTACTAGTGGGTCACTTGCCATGTCCATTGGCATTCGTTCGTACCCTGTGCTATGCTTTGTCCAGCATTATCAGTATCCAGCATGGAGGTGTACCGTGAGTCGTCAGCCAACGGATCCCT